>NZ_QTQM01000040.1:0-76110 GCF_003854225.1 Burkholderia sp. Bp8986
CACGATCCGTCGGGCCACGCGATCATGTACGTGCTCGGCACGACGTACAACCTGTCGAAGCGCACGTTCCTGTACGGCACCGTCGCGTACGTGCGCAACGGCGGGAATTCGAACTTCTCGCTGCTCGCGTCGCCGCGCGACGCGACGTCGGGCACGAGTCCGATGACGGGTGAGTCGCAGACGGGCGCGTATGTGGGGATGATGCATACGTTCTGAGCGGGGCGTCGCGCACGCAAGGCACGGGTGAGGGTGGCCCGTGCCTTGTTGCGTTTACGGGGCCGGCGTGCGGCGTGCCGTACGCGTTGCCGGTCAGAACCCGCACGCCTCGGTCGTCGTCAACGTCGCGAACGGCCCGCCGAGCGTCGCATTGTGATGCGCGACGATCCGCTCGGCCGGCAACGCGGGCGTATCCATGCAGGTATGCGCATCGGCGACGAGCACGGCGCGAAAGCCGAGATCGGCGGCCGCGCGGCACGCCGTGTCGATGCAGTACTGCGTCTTCATCCCCGCAATCACGATCTCGCCGATCCCGGCCGCGTGCAGCCATTCGGCGAGCCGTGTGCCCGCGAAACAACTCGGCCGGGTCTTGTCGAACACGATGTCGCGTGCCGTATCGATCGCGAGCGCCGGCAGCAATGCGGCGAGCGGCGCATCGGGCGCGATCGGCGAACCCGCCGGGCCGGTGTGGCGTACGGCGAACACGGGCGTGCCGGCTTCATGTGCGCGGCGAATCAGCCGGTTGACGTTGGCCAGCACGCGTTCGCCGTCATGCGGACGATCGGGGCCATGGAACAACCCGACTTGCATGTCGACGACGAGCAGCGCACGTTTCGGGGATGGGGCTTCGGACATCGCGTTTCTCCTGAAAGGCCGGTGCGGACGGAGAAACGACGAGACCCCGTCCGGAACCGGCGGGGCCTGTGGGAATCGGTGAAGGGCGCTACGACCTTGCGCGCACTCGCCGCACGGGCCCGCCGAAGGCGGTCGTGCGCGTAGTCGTCGAAAGGGTGAGCGTGGCGTCGTGCATGGAGCGATCATGCACGATGCGCGTTCGCTGCGTCAATGACGTGTCGCACGCCCCGCGCCGCCACCGCTCAATCGAGCGCCTTCCCGGCCTTCTCGTCCATGCAGCGAATCGCGAGCAGCGTGAGCACGCCGCAGCCGATCGCATACCACGCGGGCGCATTCGGATTGCCGGTCGCCGCGATCAGCCACGTGACGAAGAACTGCGCGAAGCCGCCGAAGATCGCGACGCCCACGCTGTACACGAGCGCGCCGCCGGTCGCCCGCACCGCCCGCGGGAACAGCTCGCCGAGCATCGCACCCGTCGCGCCGATGTTGATCGCGTGCACGATCGACAGCGCGGCGATGATCGACAGCAGCGACGCGGCGCCCGGCCAGCGGTTCAGCGCGATGAACGCGGGATAGATCGCGGCCATCAGCACGATGCGCGTCCACCAGACGATCCGGTTGCGGCCGAACACGTCGGACAGGTGCCCGCCGATCGGCGTCACGAGCATCAGGATCGCGCCGGCGACGCAGCCGGCCGTCATCGACAGCCAGGTCGGCAGATGCAGCACCTGCACGCCGTAGATCGCCATGTAGAACACGATGATGTAGTGGATCGACGTGCCGCCGATCGTCACGCCGAGACCGGCGAACACGGCCTTGCCGTGATGGCGCAGCACGTCGGCGAGCGGCAGCGACGCGACCGGTTCGTCGTGCGCGGCGGCCGGCGTGGCGGCCGGCACTTCCTCGACGGTGCGGCGCAGCCAGTAGCCGAGCGGCACGAACAGCGTGCCGATGATGAACGGCACACGCCAGCCCCAGCTCTCGAGCTGCGCGGCGTTGAGCGTCGACGTCAGCGCGACGCCGGTGAGCGCCCCGGCGAGCGCCGCGAGCCCCTGGCTCGAGAACTGGAACGACGCGTAGAAGCCGCGGCGATGCTGCGGCGCCTGTTCGAGCAGCAGCGTCGTCGACGCGCCGACTTCGCCACCCGATGCAAACCCTTGCAACAGGCGCGCAAGCACGAGCAGCAGCGGCGCGGCGAGGCCGATCTGCGCGAAGGTCGGCGCGATCGCGATCGTCGCGGTGCCGAGCGCCATCAGCAACAGCGTCAGGATCATCGCCTTCTTGCGGCCGGCGCGGTCGGCATACATGCCGATCACGAGGCCGCCGAGCGGGCGTGTGACGAAGCCGACGCCGAAGCTCGCGACCGCGAGCATCAATTGCCCGAACGACGAGTGCACCGGGAAGAACAGCTTGCCGATCAGGATCGCGAAAAAGCTGTAGACCGTGAAGTCGTAGAACTCGAGCGCGTTGCCGACCGCGGCGGCCGCGATCAGGCGGCGTTTCTTCGCGGCGGCGCGGGCATCGGCCGGCGAGCCGGCGAACGGAAGGGCGGACGTTTCCATGAGGTTCCCCTGCTAAGGCGCGGAACTGCGTGATGAAGGGCCGTCAGGCCGCGAGCCAGGCTTCGGCGACGCGGACCCAGTAACTCGCGCCGATCGCGAGGATGTCGTCGTTGAAGTCGTAGCCGGGGTTGTGCACCATGCAGCCGCCCTTGCTGCCGATGCCGTTGCCGATGAACGCATAGCAGCCGGGGCGTGCTTCGAGCATGTAGGCGAAGTCCTCGCTGCCCATCAGCGGCGCGGCCTCGGTTTCGACGCGATCGGCGCCGAGCATCTGGCGGGCGATGTCGGCCGCGAATGCGGTCGGTTCGGGATGGTTCACGAGGACCGGATAGCCGTAGTCGTAGTCGACTTCCGCCGTGATGCCGAAGCTTTCCGCCTGGCCCTTCGCGAGCGCCTCGATCCGGCGTGCGAGCAGCGCGCGCACGTCGGCGTCCAGCGCGCGCACCGACAGCTTCATCACGACGGTTTCCGGAATGATGTTGAAAGTCTCGCCGGCCTGCACGCTGCCGACGGTGATCACGGCCGCATGCTGCGCATCGACCTCGCGTGCGACGATCGTCTGCAGCGCGACCATGATGCTGCCCGCGGCCGACATCGGGTCGCGCGCGAAGTGCGGCATCGCGCCGTGTCCGCCGACGCCGCGCAGCGTGATCGTCACGCGGTCGGCCGACGCCATCGCGGCACCGGCGCGGAACGCCATGTCGCCGGCGGCGCGGCCCGGCATGTTGTGGATCGCGAAGATCGCGTCGCACGGGAAGCGCTCGAAGAGGCCGTCGTCCATCATCGATTTCGCGCCGCCGAAGTTTTCCTCGGCCGGCTGGAAGATCAGGTTCAGCGTGCCGGAGAACTGGCGCGTGGCGGCGAGGTGGCGCGCCGCGCACAGCAGCATCGCGGTGTGGCCGTCGTGACCGCATGCATGCATCTTGTTTGCGTGGCGGCTCGCGTACGGCAGGCCGGTGGCTTCGGCGAGCGGCAGCGCGTCCATGTCGGCGCGCAGGCCGACGGTGCGCGTGCCTTGTCCTTCGCGCAGCACGCCGACGACGCCCGTCTTGCCGATGCCGCGATGCACTTCATAGCCCCACCCCGTGAGCAACTCGGCGACGAGATCGCTGGTCAGCGTTTCCTCGAACGCGAGCTCCGGATGCGCGTGGATGCGGCGGCGCACGTCGATCAGGTCGGGGGCGATCGCGGCGATGCCGGGGATGACGGGGTTCACGGCTTGCAGCATGGTGTCTCCTGTGGAGCAGGTGAGGCAGGTGGGGCCGGTGGGCGTTTGACGCACATATGACGGCCAAGCATATAAATTTCTGTCGGGTACCAGAAGCTGCTAAATTGCTTTGGTGCTCACCACCGGTTGCCGCTCGGGAATACCCTGATCCGCTGCGCGTGGCTGGGCGTCGGGTTTCCACGAATCACGCATGCCGCCATGAAATACCATCAGCTGAAAGCGTTCGTCACCGTCGCGGACGAAGGGAGCATCCGCGCGGCCGCGCGGCGCCTGAACGTGTCGCCGGCGGCGCTGACGAAGGCGGTCAAGGAGCTGGAGATCGCGCTCGGCGTGTCGCTCGTCGTGCGCACCGCGCGCGGCGTGCAACTCACCGCGTTCGGCCAGCAGCTGCAGGTGCGCGCGCGGCTGATCGTCGCCGAGATGCAGCGGGCGCGCGACGATATCGAGCAGGCGCAGGGCGCGATGACGGGCTCGGTCGCGGCGGCGATCACGCCGGCCGCGGCGGTGACGATCCTGCCCGACGCGTTTCGCGCGTTCCGGCGGCGCTTTCCGGTCGCGCGCGTCAATCTGATCGAAGGGTTTCCCGGCGTCGCGCTGCCGCGGCTGCACGACGGCTCGCTCGATTTCGCGGTCGCCGTCGTCGTGCCCGAACTGCTGGCGGCCGAGTTCGACCACGCGGAACTCTATGCGAGCCGATCGCTGATCGTCGCGCGCAAAGGGCATCCGCTCGCATCGGCCACGTCGCTGGCCGATCTCGTCGAGGCCGACTGGCTGATGAATCCGTCGCCGGAAAGCTCGACCCAGGTGCTGTTCAACTCGTTCGTCGCGTACGGGCTGCCGGTGCCGCAGCGGGTCGTCGAATGCCCGAGCTTCGGGCTCGCGCACAGCCTGATGACGGGCTGCGACCTGATCGCGTCGATGCCCGAACAACTGCTGCAGGGCGAGTGGGCGCGCGACCAGCTCGCGGTGCTGCCGATCCGCGAGCGGCTGCCCGGCGTGTCCGTGCAGGTCGTCACGCGTCGCGACAGCCCGCTCACGCCGGCCGCGTCGATGCTGCTCGACTGCCTGCGCGATTCCGCGCGGCGCAAGGGGCTCCGATGAGTCGGGCAATGCATCGCGTAGTGATCCTGAACGTCTGCCGCGCACCGCGGACCATTCCCGCTCGCGGCGCGCTCGCCGCGAGCCGGTATCATAGCGGCCGGCCCGCCGTTCCGGCCGGCTTCCGACAACACGCCATCCGGCATCCAGCAATCAGAGGCATCACATGACCAGTGCAACCCAATTCGACAACGTATCGGTCGTCAAGCGCGCGAACGTCTATTTCGACGGCAAGTGCGTGTCGCATACCGTGCTCTTCCCGGACGGCACGCGCAAGACGCTCGGCGTGATCCTGCCGTGCGCGCTCAACTTCGGCACGGACGCGCCCGAATTGATGGAAGTGCAGGCCGGCAAGTGCCGCGTGAAGCTCGACGGCAGCAGCGAATGGCAAACCTACGGCGCCGGCGAGTCGTTCTCGGTGCCGGGCAAGAGCCGCTTCGACATCGAAGTGCTCGAGACGCTCGACTACGTCTGCAGCTACCTGTAAGCGCATGAGCACCGGCCGCAACCCATGCGCGCGGCCGGCGCGCTGAAAGCAGAAAGCCCCGCCGAAGCGGGGCTTTCTCGTATTCGGACGGCGCGCTGCCGTCCGGCGCGGAGCTTACAGGCAGGCGTTGATGTCGCCTGCGGCAGCGGCGTCGCCACGCATGCCGACCCACGTCTTCGCGCCCGGCTTCGACGCCGGACGAACCATCGCGGCCGCGCCGTTCGGCGGTTGCTGGCCCGGTACGTAGACATCGGTCGCGAGGCCGTTGGCGAGCACGTTCTGCGTGACCACCTGTTGCTGCGACTTGTCGGCCCAGGTCTTTGCGATGCACGCCGACACGTCCTCCGAGGACTTCTGGCTTTGCCCCACGTTCTGCATGGCAGGATCGGCTGCGTGTGCGGAAATTGCCACGGTCAATGCGATGAGCGGTAAGTATTTCACGTTCACGTTTTATCTCCCTCGAGTCGTGATTGATTGAGCGGGATGCGCAGCAGAACTTGAACTGCGTTCTTGTGAGATTGCATCGGACAAATGCGGTTCCGGCGATTCCGAAACAAGTTGTTAACACGCTTGCCAAACGACAATCCGGATGCTGTCCGTTCTGTTGCGATGCGGCATGGGTCGCGCACGGCCCGCGTGGAGGCGGGGACGCGGCGACGACGTCATGCGTCGTGAGGTCGGCTCGCTGCCCTGTGGTGTGGCGGATTGACGGCCGCGGCGTGCTGCATGTATCTGCATGTCGCGCCGCGACGCTTCTTTATTGGATGACGAAGTGGAATGGCTGAAACGGTGGCCCCGTCGCATGAGTACCATGATGACAAACTTTCGTCCGATGAATTGTCAACCAAGTTTAAACGCCGGACGCGGCGGAATGCGAACCGGCGCGCAGGGTGCGCGCCGATCCGGAACGGCGGGGACGGTGAAGCGCGCGGTAGGTATCAGCTGCCCTTGCGTGCACCGGCGTCGCGCAGGTTGACAGGCACGACCGGGCGGAAGCGTTCGCGCTTGTGTTCGTCGTCGAAGTGCTGGAGCGCGGGCTTGATGAGGTCGCTGCGCGACACGATGCCGATGATGCGCAGCGATTGCGGATCGTCGACGACCGGCAGGCGTTCGAGGCCGAGCATCGCGAGCCGCGACGCGACCACGCGGCACGTTTCGTGCGCGTGCGCGACGGCCGGCGCACGATCGATGAATGCGTTCGCGAGCGCCGCGCCGGGACCGGCTTGCGCACGCTGCGCGTCGAGCGTCGCGCGATCGACCAGACCGAGCAGGCGGCCGTTCTGCACGACGGGGTACGCACGGTGCGTCTGCTTCGCGCCGAAGTACTGCGACTCGACGGCGTCGAGCGTCGTGCCGCCGTCGATCGAGACGAGATCGTCGGCCGGCGTCATCACCTCGGCCACGTCATGGCGTTCGAGCGGATCGACGCCGTATTCCCGGTAGATGTGGTAACCGCGGCGCGCGATCTTTTCCGTCATGATCGAACGCTTCATCACGACGGTCGCGAAGCCGTGCGCGACGAGCGTCGCCGCGAGCAGCGGCAGCAGCGCGTTCGCGTCGTGCGTGAGGCCGAACGCGAACACGATCGCGGTCAGCGGCGCACCGAGCGTGGCGCCGAGCGTCGCGGCCATGCAGACGAGCGGCCACAGCGCCGGATCGCCGCCGGGCAGTACCGGCGACAGCACGGTGCCGAGGCCCGCGCCGAGCATCAGCAGCGGGGCGAGTACACCGCCGGACGTGCCGGAGCCGAGCGCGATCACCCACATCACGGCCTTCACGGTCAACAGTGCGAGTGCGATCTTCAGCGCGATGTGCTGGTGCAGCAGGTCGTCGATCACGTCGTAGCCGACGCCGAGCGCGCGCGGCTCGAGCCAGCCGCCGATGCCGATCACGATCGCGCCGAGCGCCGGCCACCACATCCAGTGCACCGGCAGCTTCGCGAAGGTGTCCTCGACGCGGTACAGCGCGGCCGACAGGCCGCACGCGAGCGCGCCCGACAGCAGGCCCGCGACGATGCACGACAGCAGCGCGACGGGCGTCGGCGGTGCCGTGGTCAGCGCAAACAGCGGGTCGACTCCGAAGAACACGGCGCGGGCGAAACCGGCGACCGCGCAGGCGAGCGCGACCGGCAGGAAACTGCGCGGACGCCATTCGAACAGCAGCAGTTCGACCGCGAGCAGCACGGCGGCGACCGGCGTGCCGAACACGGCGGTCATGCCGGCGGCCGCGCCCGCGACGAGCAGCGTCTTGCGCTCGGCGGCGGTCACGTGCACGCATTGCGCGATCAGCGAGCCGAGCGCGCCGCCCGTCATGATGATCGGGCCTTCGGCGCCGAACGGGCCGCCGCTGCCGATCACGACACCCGACGACAGCGGCTTGAGGATCGCGACCTTCGGCGACATGCGGCTCTTGCCGAACAGGATCGCCTCGATCGCTTCGGGAATGCCGTGGCCGCGGATCTTCTCCGAACCGAAGCGCGCCATCAGCCCGACGATCAGCCCGCCGATCACCGGCACGACGATCACCCATGCGCCGAGCGTGTGGTGCGCGGGCGAACGGTCGGCGAACGAAAACTGCTGGAAGAAGGACAGGTTCGTGAACAGGTGGATCAGGCTCGACAGCACGAACGCCGCCAGCGTGCCGAGCAAGCCGATCCCGGCAGCGAGCAACGCGATCCTGGGCAGGCGTTCGTTGGTCGAGAAGTCGCGCTTGTGCGGTGCGTTCATCGGCGTGAGGATAGGTCGGTAAAGCCTGGGTCAGTTATTGATCTGCGGAACCTGGAACGTGCCCTTGAGCGATTTCAGTTCCGCGCGATGCATGGCCGCGAGGTGGGCGAGCAGCGTCTCGCCGGCTTCCTCGAGGTGGACCTCGACCTGCCGGCGGTCCGCTTCGCTCGTCTTGCGCTTCACGAGCCCGAGTGCCTCGCAGCGCGTCACCAGCGCAACGACGCCGTGATGCTGCGCCTGCAGGCGTTCCGCGAGTTCGCCGATGGTGGCCCATTCGCGGTGCGGATAGCCCTTGATGTGCAGCAGCAGCAGGTACTGCAGCGGCGTCACGCCTTCGCTTTGCGCGGCGCGTTCGGAGAAGCGCTCGAATCGGCGCATCTGGTAGCGGAACTCGGACAGTTGCTGGAAATCGCTTTTGGTCAGCGCGCGTCGGGTATCGGTCATTGCGGTCGGTCGGGCAGCAGTTTCGGTAACGTGAAATATATCACAATATGATATAAATAGCTGAATTTCAGCGAAATAGATACATTACGCTGTCGTCGGCCCGTTGAGCGTCCGCGTTACGCGGCTTCGAGCATCTGCGTCTGGCGGTACAGGCCGGTGACGAGATCCGTCTGCGTGATGATGCCGACGAGCCGGCGCGATGCGTCGACGACCGGGATGTGGTGATGGCCCGAATGCGTAAACAGCGGCACCAGCGCGGTGATCGGCATGGTCTGCGGCACGGATGCGACGTCGCGGGTCATCACGGTCGCGACGCTGGGCGGCCGGCCGCCGAACGATTGCGGCAGCTGCGCGGCCAGCCGCCGCCACAGCGGGACCGGGCGGCGCAACGGGCGCGTGAGGTCGGCGCGCGTGACGATGCCGACCAGGCGATCGCTGCCGTCCACGACGGGCAGCGCCTTCACGCGATGGCGGTCGAGCAGCGTCAGCGCGGCCGTGACCGACGTCGACGGCGCGACTTCGATCGCGTTCTTCGTCATCAGGTCGGCGCACGTGAGCTGGCCGAACGTGCGCGCATAGGCCTGCATCTCGGTTTCGCGCAGCAGCATTTCGAGGTCGTCCGGGTCGACGTCGAGCCATTCGCCGCGGCGCTTCAGCACGGCGTCGAGATCGGCGCGCGTGAAGCCGCCGCGTGCCGGCGCGGCGCTGCCGCCTTGCGGTTTCGCGTCGTGGCGCACGCCGCCGTGCGGATAGCGGTGGCCCGTCAGCGCGTGGTACACGAGCGCGGCCGACAGCAGGATCGCCGATTGCAGTGCGATCGGCTCGACCACGAAGCGCAAGCCGAGCGCGTGGATCGCCGGGCCGCCGAGCACGGCCGTCAGCGCGACCGCGCCCGACGGCGGGTGCACGCAGCGCAGCGCGAACATGCCGCCGATCGCGAGTGCGACCGCGACCGCGGCGGCCGTGATCGGATCGGCGATCCACTGCGCGCAGGCGACGCCGACGGTCGCCGCCACCAGATTGCCCCCGATGATCGACCAGGGCTGCGCGAGCGGACTCGCAGGCACCGCGAACAGCAGCACGGCCGACGCGCCCATCGGCGCGACGAGCAGCGGCACGAGGCCCGGCACGCCGGGCAGCAGCCGCATCGTGACGCCGACCGTCGCGATCCCGACGAGCGCGCCCGCGCACGAGCGCATGCGCTCGCGCCAGCCGAGCGTCATCGGATGGGGAATGAAGCTGTGCAGCCATTGGCGGAAGGTGCGGCGCGACGGGGAGGGGCCTGACGACATGGACGATTGAGCGGTAAACATGACGATGCGCATGACGCAGCGCGAGGACGTCGAGAATTGTATCGCGTCGTGATATAAATTGTCGCGCTGCATCAACGCGTTGCCTGCGCGCGCCGCATCCGTCTTGCAGGAACCTTTCATCGGATGAAAGCCTGACTGCCCTGCGACCGCGCAAATTTGTCTGCAGCGGCGTACAATTCGGGCCACCGAATTCCCCGATACGCCACAACCACGCACGCGATGCCCGCTCTCCCGCCCGTTCCCCGGCATGGTGATCGCTTGCGCGTGGTTCGCGCGCACGCCCCGATTCCCGTCTGACGCGAGCGCCGCCGACGTTTCCCCACCGACACTCCCCAAGCCAATTCAATGGACATGCTCGAAAACATGCGCCTGTTCGTGCGCGTTGTCGAAGCCGGCAGTTTCACCGCGGTCGCCAAAGAAATCGATGCGACCACCGCGCAGGTGTCGCGCGCGGTGTCGAACCTCGAAGCCCACGTACAGACGCGCCTGCTGCATCGCACGACGCGCCATCTCGGCCTCACCGAAAGCGGCGAGCGCTACTTCGAGCGTGCGAAATCGATCCTCGCCGAATTCGATTACGCGAATGCCGAGGCGCGCAACGCGCTGCTGCGGCCGAGCGGCAAGATGC
This sequence comes from Burkholderia sp. Bp8986, assembly GCF_003854225.1. Lineage (NCBI taxonomy): Bacteria > Pseudomonadati > Pseudomonadota > Betaproteobacteria > Burkholderiales > Burkholderiaceae > Burkholderia > Burkholderia sp. Bp8986. Next base: position 10,339 of record NZ_QTQM01000040.1, read on the forward strand.
GGATCCATGCGATGACGGGGCTCGGGCAGAGTCATGTCGTGTCGTCGATCGTGCGCTACCAGGAAGACAACCCGGACGTGTCGGTCGAGCTGACGCTCGCGCAACGGATGCCGAATCTCGTCGAGGAGGGCTACGACGTGTCGATCGTGACCGCGTCGCAGCTGCCGGATTCCGGCTACGTCGCGCAGACCTGCGGCACCAGTTGCAGCGTGCTGGTCGCATCGCGCGAATATCTCGCGCGGCACGGCACGCCGAAGACGCCCGACGACCTGCCGAACCACGTATGCCTGCGCCTCGATACGCCGGCATCGCCGGCCAGCGAGTGGCGGCTCGAGCGCGACGACGGCGAGGAGACCGTCTACGAACTGCAGCCGGCACCGTTCCAGGTCAACGTGCCGGACGCGCTGTGCGTCGCGGTGCGGGCGGGGCGCGGCATCGCGTGCGTCGCGCTGTATACGGTGCTCGACGACCTGCGCGCGGGGCGCCTGACCCGCGTGCTGCCCGAGTATCGGTTGCAGACCGTCAGCGTGTACGCGGTCTATGCGACGCGCCGCTATCTCGATGCGAAGATCCGCACCTTCCTCGACCATCTGCGCACGACGCTCACGCCCGCGCTGGAGAACGACCTGCGCGAACTCGACCGGCTTGCGGTCGAGCCGATGCCGGGCAGCCGCCAGCGCGCCTGATGCCGCCGGTCGCACGCCCGGCGGCGCCCGGTATCACGCGTCCGGCGTGACGCGAATCCGTTCGAAGCGGCCGGCGAGCCACGCGTAGGCGGCGATGCCGAGCAGCCCGTGCGCGGCGACGAACCACAGTGCGCCCGCGAACGAGCCCGTGTGCGCGACAAAGTAGCCGATCACGAGCGGCGTGACGATCCCCGCGAGGTTGCCGAGACCGTTGAACACGCCGCCGCTCAGGCCGACCATCCCTTCGGGCGCGGTGTCGGCGAGCACGGCCCAGCCGACCGCCGCGAGCCCCTTGCCGAAGAACGCGATCGTCATCAGCGCGATCACGACGGCATTCGACGACGCGCCGTTCGCGAGCACGAGCAGCGTCGCCAGCGCCATCCCGACGACGAACGGCGTCTTGCGGGCGCGCGACGGATGCACGCCGCGCCGGATCAGCCAGTCCGACAGCACGCCGCCGAGCACGCCGCCCGTGAAGCCGCAGAGCGCCGGCAGCGCGGCCACCCAGCCGGCTTCCATGATCGTCATCCCGCGCCCCTTGATCAGGTAGATCGGGAACCACGTGATGAAGAAGTAGGTGAGCGCGGTGATGCAGTACTGGCCGATGTAGATCGCCCACAGGTTGCGGTGGCGGAACAGCTGCGACGCGTCGCGCCACGATAGGCGCGAGCACTCGCGGACGCGGTTCGCTTCGAGATCGACGAGCGCACCGTGCGCGCGCAGGTAGTCGCGCTCGGCGTTGCTCACGCGCGGATGGCCGTGCGGCTCGCGATACCACGCGAACCAGAGCGCCGACAGCGCGACACCGAGCATCCCCATCCACAGGAACACGTGTTCCCAACCGAGCGCGTGCGTGAGCCACGCCATCGCGGGCGTGAACAGCACGACGGCCATGTACTGCGCGGAGTTGAACAGTGCGGATGCGGTGCCGCGCTCCGCGGTCGGAAACCAGCACGCGACGATCCGCGAATTGGCCGGGAACGCCGGCGATTCGACCAGGCCGAGCATGAAGCGCATCGCGAACAGCGCGAGCGTCGCGGCCGCCCCCTGCACGGCGAACCAGCCGACCGTGCCCTGCAGCATCGTGAAGATCGACCACAGCAGCAGGCTCAGGCCATACACGCGGCGCGCGCCGAAACGGTCGAGCAGCCAGCCGCCCGGGATCTGGCCGAGTGCATAGGCCCACGCGAACGCGGAAAACACGATGCCGAGCTGCACGGGCGTGAGCCCGAGGGCGTGCGCGACGCCGGTACCGGCGATCGACATCGTCGCGCGGTCCGCATAGTTGACGACGGTGACGGCGAAGATCAGCGCGAGGACCGTGTAACGGACGCGGCCGATCGTGCGCGACGCCGTGGATGAGGCGGGAGAGGTGGAAGAGGCGGCGACGGCTGCGCCGCCGCTGGATCGATTGGGCATGCGAGTCTCCTGGCCTCCGGCGTACGGAGGCGTTTCATTGGATGTTGTCTTGGTCGGGGAGGGGCGTGCGGCGGTCAGCCTGTAACGCTCGTCGGCGGCCGCTGGCCCGCGAAGCACGCGGCGAGGTTGGCGAGCACGATCCGGCCCATTTGTTCGCGTGTCTCGTGCGTGGCGCTCGCGCGGTGCGGCTGCACGACGACGCGCTCGAGTTCGAGCAGCGCGGCCGGCACGCGCGGTTCGTCGGCGAACACGTCGAGCCCCGCGCCGGCGATCGTGCCGTCTGCGAGCGCGCGCACAAGCGCGGCTTCGTCGACGAGCTTGCCGCGCGCAACGTTGATCAGGAATCCTTTGCTGCCGAGCGCCGCGAGCACGTCGGCGGTCACGAGCACGTTGCCGTGATCGGCTGACGCCGCGAGCACGAGCACGTCGCTGTCGCGCGCGAGCGCGGCGAGGTCGGGCACGTAGCGATAGCCGCTGTCGCGGTGTTCGCGCGGGCCGAAATAGCTGACCGGCATCCGGAACGCCTGCGCGCGCTGCGCGATCGCACGTCCCACGCGGCCGAGGCCGACGATGCCGAGCCGCTTGCCCGTCACCTGCGTCGCGAGCGGCTGCGCCACCTTGCCCCAGCGGCCGGCGCGCACGATGCGCTCGCCGGCGCCGAGGTCGCGCAGCGTCATCAGGATCAGCCCCAGCGCCATGTCGGCGACGTCGTCGGTCAGCACGTCGGGCGTCGTCGTCACGTGAATGCCGCGTGCGCGGGCGAGCTCGAGATCGACGGCGTCGGTGCCGATGCCGTTGATCGCGATGATCTCGAGCGCGCTCAGCCGCGCCATCAACGCGGCCGGCAATCCGTTCGCGCCGCCCGTGACGACGCCGCGGATGCGCGATGCGACGCGATCGAGCAGCGCGTCGGGCTGGTCGGCCGCATACAGCCGATGCACCGCGTAGCGGGCGGACAGTTCGGCGTCGATGGTGTCGGGAAGCGGCTGGGTGAGCAGAAGGTCGATGGTCATGAGGGTCTCGGTCGGCGTGCGCGGCGCGGGCCGCGCATCAGGTGCAACCGAGTATAGGAATCGAATCGATATCGGTCTAACATCAAGACGCTATCGATTGATTCAAGATTTGAATGATTGAACTGAACCAGCTTCGCTGCTTCGTCGCCGTGGCCGAGGAACTGCATTTCGGGCGCGCGGCCAGGCGGCTCTTCATGACGCAGCCGCCGCTCAGCCGGCAGATCCAGTTGCTCGAGCACGCGCTCGGCATCGCGCTGCTCGAACGCAGCAGCCGGCAGGTCAGGCTGACCGCGGCAGGCGAGCGCTTCTTGCGCGACGCACGGCACATCCTCGAGTTTTCCGCGCGGGCCGAACAGGCCGCGCAGCGCGTCGCGCATGGCGGGGCCGGCCGCATCACGCTCGGCTTCACGGCCGTCAGCGCGTACCGGATGATTCCGGCGCTGCTCGCGCACGCGGCGCACGCGCTGCCCGACGTCGACGTCGAACTGCGTGAAATGGTGTCGACCGTGCAGATCGACGCGCTGGCGTCGCGCATGCTCGATGCGGGCTTCGTGCGCCAGCGCGCGGCGCGCCATCCGCTCGAATACCGGCTCGTGCAACGCGAGCCGATGCTCGTCGCGGTCGCGCAGGGCGCGCCGCTGGCCGCGTACGAGCGGATCGGCCCGGACCAGCTCGACCGGCAGCCGTTCATCGCGTATTCGCCGAACGAGGGCAAGTACTTCCACGACATGATCTCGGGGATGTTCGCCGGCGCCGGGCGCTTGCCGAACTACCTGCATTACGTCGGGCAGACGCATACGATCCTCGGCCTGGTGCGTGCCGGGTTGGGTGCGGCGCTGGTGCCGGCGTCGGCGCGCGAGCTGCATGTGGACGGCGTGGTGTTCCGGCCGCTCGCGGACGTCGACGTGGCGGCGGAGCTGTATCTCGCGTGGCGCGCGGACAACGACAATCCGGCGCTGCCGGTGTTCAACGCGATGGTCGAGCAGTTTCTGACGCAGGAGGCGGACGGCGGGGGCGTTGTGTAGATAAAGTCTGTTGTCTGATGATATCAGGCGCCGCGCCCGACGCGCGCCGACATCGGCCCGCAAGACCGGCACAGACCCGCGCCGTCTGCGAGTCCGGCCCAATCCCACCACGCGGAAGGCCCGTTTTTCATCCTCGCCACGGGAAAACCCTCATTTTTCTCTCATCGGTCGTCGTATTACTGTATCGATACACTAAATCGATACAGTTGCGCCTGGAGGCGCACTGCAAAGGAGACGGCCATGACTACCTTCACCCGGCGGCGCTTTCTGCAAACGGCGCCCGCCGCCACGCTCGCGGTCGCGGGCGGCCTGCCGGCGATCGGCCGCGCGGCGCAAACCGTGACGCTGCGCTGCTCGTCGTCGATGCCGGCCGACCAGAACGCAGCGCACTACGTGTGGTACGAGCGGCTTGTCGCGAACCTGAAGGCGAGCGTCGGCGATGCGATCCGGGTCGACTACTTTCCGAACAGCCAGCTCGGCAAGGAGAGCGACGTCGCGCAGCAGGTGAAGATCGGCGCGATCGACATGATGATCGCGGGGTCGTCGATCTGGGCCACGGTCGCGCCCGAGCTCGGCATGCTCGATCTCGGCTACCTGTTCGACAGCTATGCGCACGTCGCGAAGGTGCTCGACGGCCAGGTCGGCACCAGCCTGAACGCGCTGCTGCAAAAGCGCGCGGGCTGCTCGGTGCTGACGTGGGGCTCGCACTTCGGTGGGCGCTGCGTGTTCACGAAGCAGCCGGTGACGGCGCTGCCGGGCGTGAAGGGCACGAAGCTGCGCGTGCTGCCGACGCCGGCGTTCATGGACACCTTCAAGGTGATGGGCGCGGTGCCGACGCCGATTCCATTCGGCGAGCTGTACATGGCCGTGCAGACGGGCGTCGTCGACGGGCTCGAGCACGATCCGGCCACCGTGCTCGCGAGCCGCTTCGACGAGATCGTCAAGTCGTGCTGGCAATCGCACCACGTGTTCGCGGCGATGACCGTCGTGATGGGGCGGCGCGCGCTCGAGCGGATTCCGGCGAACCTGCGCCCGGCGTTCGACCGCGCGGTGGCCGATGCGACCGCGCAGCAGCGCGCGATCGCGACGCAGAAGGCCGCGCAGGCGGAGGCGGCGCTGAAGCAGCACGGGATGACGTTCCATCCGATGGCGGAGGCCGAGCGCGCCGCGCTGCGGCAGGCGATGCACGACCGCCTCTACGTCGCGTTCGCCAAGCAATATCCGGCCACCGCGCCGCTGTTTCCGGCGATCGCCGCGGCGCGGGGTTGAGCAATGGATACCGGTTCCGTTTCGAGCGTCGTGCCGGGCGCCGGCCCAGCCCGCCCCGCGCGCGCCGCCGTCCGCGCGCTAGCGGCGGCGATGCGCTGGATCGAATACGTGTCGGCCGCGGTGCTGGCCGTCGACGTGCTCGTCGTGTTCGTGTCGGTCGTGTTCCGCTATTTCCTGCACGACCCGGTCGACTGGGCCGAGGAGGTCGCGAGCGCGCTGATGATCGTGCTGGTGTTCTTCGGCGCGGCGACGGTGCTCGGCCGCAGCCAGCACGTCGGCATCGACCTGTTCCGCGGCTGGCTGCCGGCGCGCTGGCAGGGTGCGCTCGTGCAGATCGGACACTGGATCGTCGCGGCGGTGTCGCTGAACCTGCTGGCGTCGTCGTGGCAGCTGCTCGGCGATTCGTACGACCAGTTGACGACCGGCGGCCTGCCGGGCTGGATCAACGTGTATCCGATGATGTTTGGCGCGCTGTTCATGAGCGTGTTCGCGCTCGCGAACGCGCTGAACGCGCCGCGCCGCCGCGTACTTGGCACGCTTGCGTGCTGCGCGGTGCTCGCGGGCGCCGTGTACGGCTGGAACGCGCTGCGGCCCGAGCATGCGATCGCGCCGGGGGCGCTGCTGATCGCCGGCTTCGTCGGCGGGCTCGTGCTGGGCGTGCCGATCGGCTTCGTGCTCGCGTTCTCGGCGCTGCTGTATTTCCTCGCCGACCCGACGCTGCCGTTGCAGGTCTACTCGCAGCAGGTGATGGCCGGCGCCGATCACTTCGTGCTGCTGGCGGTGCCGTTCTTCGTGCTGGCCGGCTTGCTGATGGAGTCGAACGGGATGTCCACGCGGCTCGTCGAATTGCTGCTGCGGATCTTCGGGCGGGTGCGCGGCGGGCTCGGGTTGATCGTGATCCTTGCGACGGCGTGCTTTTCCGGCGTGTCGGGTTCGAAGCTGGCCGACATCGCGGCGGTGGGCGGCGTCGTGATGCCGGCCGTGCACCGTGCGCGCCAGGACCCCGACGAAACCGCGGCGCTGCTCGCGTGCAGCGCGGTGATGGCCGAGACGATCCCGCCGTGCGTGAACATGATCATCATGGGCTTTGTCGCGAACATCTCGATCGCGGGGCTGTTCGTCGCGGGAATCGTGCCGGCGGCCGTGCTCGCCGCGTCGCTGGCGGTCGTGACCGTGATCTGCGGACGCCGGATCGACATCGACGCGGTGTTCGTCGAGCGCCGCGCGTGGCTGCCGCTCGCGGGCGGCGCGCTGGTCGCGCTGATCATGGTCGTGATGATCGGCAAGGGCGTGACGTCGGGCATCGCGACCTCGACGGAAGTGTCGGCCTTCGCGGTGGTCTATGCGCTGGTGATCGGCTGGACGGCGTTCCGCGAACTGACCTGGCGCTCGGTCGGCCGCGTGTTCGTGCGTGCGGCATCGATGGCGAGCGGCATCCTGTTCATCGTCGCGGCGGCGTCGAGCGTGTCGTTCGCGCTGTCGATCGAGCAGATTCCGGCGCTCGTCTCGGGCACAATGACCGCGTTTGCCCATCAGTACGGCTCGACGGCGTTCCTGTTGCTGGCGGCGCTCCTGATGATCGTGTTCGGCGCCGTGCTCGAAGGCGCGCCCGCGCTGATCATCTTCGGGCCGCTGCTCGCGCCGATCGCGCTGCAGCTCGGCATCAACCCGCTGCATTTCGGCACGGTCGTGGTGGTGGCGATGGGGCTCGGGTTGTTCGCGCCGCCCGTCGGCCTCGGGCTGTTCACGACCTGCGCGATCACGGGGACCGAGGTCGCGCGCGTCGCCCGGCCGATGGTGAAATACCTGCTGGTGCTGTTCGTTGCCCTCGTGGCGCTGATCTTCGCACCGGCGTTTTCGTTGTGGCTGCCGGCCCGTTTCGGCCTGTAGCCCGTTCAATGCAAGACGACATGAGTACGATTCAGGACGTGGCCCGTCATGCGGCCGTTTCGGTCAGCACGGTTTCGAACGTGCTCAACGGCCGCACCGACCAGATGAAGCCGGAGACGCTCGAGCGCGTGAAGGCGTCGATGGATGCGCTGCAGTACCGGCCGAGCACGCTCGCGCGCCAGCTCAAGACGGGGCAGACGCCGCTCGTCGGGTTGCTGGTGCCGTCGATGGCGAATCCGATGTACGGCTACATCGCGCGCGAGATCGAGGCTTGCGCGCAGGAGCAGTACGGTCATCGCGTGCTGATCGGCAACACGTACCGCGACGCGGGCAAGGAGGCGGCGTTCTTCGACGACCTGTTCGCGCACGGCGTGCGGCGCGTGATCGTGATCTCGTCGCTCGCCGACGAAAGCCACCTCGAACGCGCGGCCGAACGCGGGATGACGGTCGTCAGCTACGACCGCCGCGCGACGCCCGGCGAGCAATCGAAGGTCGATCACGTGACGGCCGACAACGAGGCGGCCGCGCGGCTCGCGACCGGCTGCCTCGTCGCCGCGGGCCATACGCGGCTCGCGTTCGCGACCGTGGCCGGCATCACCGTGAGCCGCAGCGACAAGATTCGCGGCTTTCTCGAAGTGGCGCGCGACGCAGGCGCCGATGCGCAAGTGCTCGAAGGCGGCCCGGCGAACGAATACGGCGACGCGGTGATCGTCGAGGTCGGGCGCGCGCTCGGCGCCGCGCTCGCGGCCGATCCGGCGCGGCCGACCGGCGTCGTCGCGGTCAACGACCTGTTCGCGCTCGGCCTGATGGCGGGGCTGCGCGACGGCGGATTGCGCGTGCCGGACGATGTGTCGGTCGTCGGGATGGACGGCCATTTCCTGTCGGCGATCTCGTGGCCGGCGCTGACCACGGTGCAGCTGCCCGTCACCGAGATGGCCGCGGAGATGGTGCGGCGCGTGATGCGGCACGACGGCGACCCGTCATCGGCGCCCGGGCAGTGCGTGTTCCCGGGCGTCACGCTGGTCGAGCGCGCGTCGGTTGGGCCGCGGCCGCGCGCGGTCGAATCGAACGGAGACAACGCATGACGCGCGTCTACGTGACCCATCCGTCGGGGATGTTCGATTACTACTTCGGCGCGAAGGCGCTGCGCGCGCTGCAGGCGCTCGCGGACGTCACGTGCAATCCGCTCGACCGGGAGCTCGGCACGGACGAGCTGATCGCCGCCGCGCAGGGGTGCGATGCGATCATCGCGTATCGGCAGACGCCGGCGCCACGCGCGCTGTTCGCGGGTCTGCCCGCGCTCGCCGCGTTCCTGCGCTGCGCGGTCGACATCCGTACCGTCGACGTCGACGCGGCGAGCGAGTTCGGCGTGCTGGTCACGCAGGCGAGCCCCGGGTTCGGGCCGGCCGTCGCGGAGTGGGTGATCGGCGCGATGATCGGCCTCGCGCGCGGGATCGGCGGCTACGCGGATGCGTACCACCGCGGCACGCCGCCGCTGCCGCGGATGGGCCGCGAATTGCGCGGCAGCACGCTGGGCGTGGTCGGTTATGGACAGATCGCGCGCCAGCTCGTGCCGATCGCGACGGCGTTCGGGATGCGCGTGCTCGTGTGCGACCCGTACGTGCGGGTCGACGCGCCGTCGATCGATCAGGTCGACCGCGCGACCTTGCTGCGCGACGCGGATTACGTCGTGTGCCTCGCGCCCGCGACGCCGGCCACCGCGAACCTGTTCGATGCGCGCGCGTTCGCCGCGATGAAGCCGGGCGCGTGCTTCGTCAATGCGTCGCGCGGCGAGCTGGTCGACGAGCAGGCGCTGGCCGACGCGCTCGACGGCGGCCGGCTGGCGGGTTGCGCGCTCGACGTCGGCCGCGCGGCGGACCAGATGCCGACGCCCGGACTCGCCGCGCATCCGCGCGTGATCGCCACGCCGCACATCGGCGGACTGACGCGACCGGCGGTCGAGCACCAGGCGCTGGAGACGGTCGACCAACTCGCCGCGCTGCTCGACGCACGCGTGCCGAACGGCGCGGTCAACGTCGCGCATGCGACGCGGCTCGAACGCTGGCGGTCGGCCGACGCGTCCGCCGCGCCGGGTGTGCGATGACGCGCGACGAAGGCGGCATGCGGCTGGCGCCGGTGTGCGATTGCCATATCCACATCTACGACGATGCATATCCGCTCGCGCCGACGGCGACGTTCCGCCCGCCGCATGCGCCGGTGGATGCGTATCGCCGCGTGCAACAGACGCTCGGCCTCGCGCGCGTGGTCGTCGTGCAACCGACCGGTTATGGCTTCGACAACCGCTGCACGCTCGATGCGCTGGCCGCGCTCGGCCCGCAGGCGCGCGGCGTCGCGACGGTGCCGGTCGACGTGCCGGATGCCGAACTCGAGCGGCTGCACGCGGCAGGCATCCGCGGCGTGCGGTTCATGACGCTGTCGGGCGGCGTCGCGCGATGGGACGAGCTCGAGCGGATGGCCGCGCGGATCGCGCCGCTCGGCTGGCACATCGATTTGCAGCTCGACGGCCGGACGCTGCCCGACGTCGAGCCGATGCTGGCGTCGTCGGCGGCGCGCGTCGTCATCGATCACACGGGCAAGTTCCTGACGCCGGTTGCACCGGATGCGCCGGCCTTCGTTGCGTTGCGGCGCCTGCTGGATCGCGGCCACGTATGGGTGAAGCTGTCCGCGCCTTACGAGACCTCGCGATCCGGTGCGCCCGGTTACGACGATGTCGCACGCCTTGCCACCGTGCTCGCACGCGCGCATGCGGCGCGCTGCGTGTGGGGCAGCAACTGGCCGCACCCGAACGCGTCGCCGCTGCCCGACGATGCGCAGCTCCTCGGCTGGTTGCACGCGTGCGCGGCGGACGCGGCGGTCGGCCGCGCGATACTCGTCGACAACCCGGCCGTGCTGTATGGGTTCGATGCGGACACCTCGATCGGCGCCGCGACGTAACTTGGTCGGCCGCGGGCCGAGCCTCGACGGCCATGCGGTCGACGCGTTCGTCCACGACTTTCCGGAGCGATAGGCGCTGCGTGAAGCGAATAGGGTGAAGCGGGGAAGGTGTAGCAGCGGGAGTTGAAGCGCGGCGCGCGGCACGGCGGATCATTTTCGCCGTGCCGCGCGCCGCTTTACATCAGTGCGTGACCGACAGGAACAGGTACGCCGCGAACAGCGACAGATGCACGACGCCGTGCAGCACCGTCGTGCGTCCCTGGCTGAGCGTCAGCGTGCTGACGAGCAGCGTCAGCGACAGCAGCACGGTTTCCATCGCGCCGATGCCGAGCGTGAGCGGCTGGCCGACCCAGATGAACACGGCCGCGACGGTCGGGATCGTGAGCCCGATGCTCGCGAGCGCCGAACCGAGCGCGAGGTTCATGCTGGTCTGCAGGCGATTCGCCCGCGCGGCGGTGACGGCCGCGAGCCCTTCGGGCAGCAGCACCAGCGCGGCGATCACGATACCGACCGCCGCTTCCGGCGCGCCGAGCTTCATCACCGCATGCTCGACGGCGGGCGACAGCAGCTTCGCGAGCAGCACGACCGCGACGAGGCTCGCGAACAGCAGCACGAGGCTGATCAGCGCGGTGCGGCCGCTCGGCGGTGCCGCATGCACTGATTCGTTCGCGCTGTCGTGCTCGGTGAGGAAGTAGTCGCGGTGGCGCACGGTCTGCACGAATACGAATGCGCCGTACAGCACGAGCGACGACACGCCGGCGAACGCAAGCTGCGATTTCGAAAAGAACGGGCCCGGCGCGGCGTTCAGGTAGTTCGGCATCACGAGCGACAGCACCGACAGCGACGCGAGCACCGCGAGCGCCTTGCTCGCGCCGCGCCCCTGAAAATCCTGCTCGCCATGCTTCCACGCACCGACCAGCAGGCAGAGGCCGACGATGCCGTTGCAGATGATCATCACCGCGGCGAACACGGTATCGCGCGCGAGGCCCGATTTCTCGGGGCCGGCGCCGAGCATCACCGACACGATCAGCGCGACCTCGATGACGGTCACGGCGACCGCCAGCACGAGCGTGCCGAACGGCTCGCCGACGCGGTGCGCGACGACTTCGGCATGGTGGACGGCGGCGAACACGGCGCCGGCGAGGGCGGCGGCGAACACGGCGATGACGAGGCCTTCGGCCGGCACGACGCGCGACAGCGCGAGTACCAGCCAGGCGGCAAGCGGGGCCACGAGGGTCCAGCGCGGGAGCTGGTTGGACGAGAGCGGCATGGACGGTTTCCTATGCGAGTGGCGGCGCGCGACGCGCCGTCACGGGTTGACGAAGCCCGGCCGGATGATCCGCCGAACGTGGACGATGATGCTGATGGGCGGCAGCGCGGAGCCGTGCTGCCCTGGATTCGCCGCCGTGAAGCGGCGAGGGGCGCGGGCGGGCCGAAGCCCGTCGCTGGATGAAACGGTTCGATGCGACCGGGTGCCGAGGGCGGGGCGCGGGTACGTCACGACAGGCGGATGGCGCGATTCCGACCCCGAAAGGACGGCACGCGGTGGACGGCAGCGGCGTGACACGCGGTTTCCCCCTGAAATTCGGCGATTTGTCGAATTTTATCAGGCGTTCGGGGGACACTATCTCATAATCGGACGCTTTCATTGACCTTTCGGTTTCAAAAAAGTGCCCCGATCGGTCGAATTTTTGTTCTTGCGCTTTTCGTAACGGTCTCTTGCACGACAAATTCGGGCTCGCCCTGACATAAATCTACCGACCGGTCGGTTTATAATCGCTCGCACTTCCACTTCATGACGGATCGCAAGCGATGGCTGTTTCTTCTGCACATTCGGTGAATTCGGGCGCGCTGGCGCAGTCGGCGGTCGTCGGCGTGATCGGCGCGGGCGCGATGGGCGCGGGCATCGCGCAGGTGGCCGCGGCGGCCGGTCATGCGGTGCTGCTGTACGACCTGAACGAAGCCGCATGCGACAAGGCGCTGGCCGGCATCCGCGCGCAGTTCGCACGGCTCGCGGAAAAGGGCCGGATGGAACCGGCGCAGGCCGACGCGGCCGGCAGCCGGATTCGCGCGGTGCGCGCGCTGGCCGACTTCACGGGCGCCGCGCTGATCGTCGAGGCGGCGGCCGAGCGGCTCGACGTGAAGCGCGAGATCTTCGCGACGCTCGAACGCCATGTCGACGACAGCTGCGTGCTGGCGACCAACACGTCGTCGATCTCGATCACGTCGATCGCGGCCGGGCTGCGCGCGCCGCAGCGCGTGGCCGGCCTGCATTTCTTCAATCCGGCGCCGCTGATGGCGCTCGTCGAGGTGGTCAGCGGGCTCGCGACCGCGCCGGACGTCGCACAGGCGCTCTACGACACGGCCGCCGCGTGGGGCAAGCGGCCGGTGCTGGCGAAGTCGACGCCCGGCTTCATCGTGAACCGCGTCGCGCGGCCGTATTACGCTGAGGCGCTGCGCGTGCTGAACGAGCAGGGCGGCACGCCGGCCTCGATCGATGCGGTGATGCGCGACGCCGGCGGCTTCCGGATGGGGCCGTTCGAGCTGATGGACCTGATCGGCCACGACGTGAACTTCGCGGTGACCGAGTCGGTGTTCCGCGCGTACTTCAACGATCCGCGCTATACGCCGTCGCTGATCCAGCAGGAACTCGTGAACGCGGGCTTCCTCGGGCGCAAGTCGGGGCGCGGCTTCTATTCGTATGCGGACGGCGCGACGCCGCCCGCGCCCGCGTTCGAACCGCCGTGCGATGCGCCGGCCGACGTCGTGCTGTTCGCGCAGGACGGCCCGGCCGCCGCGCTGCATGCCCGCGTTGTCGAACGTATCGCGCTCGCGCGGCAGAACGGCGCGCATGCCGACGAACTGCTCGCCGTGGCCGGCCGCGCGTCGATCGCGCTGACCGACGGCCGCACCGCGACCGTGCGGGCCGCGCAAACCGGCGTGGCCGACCTCGTGCTCGTCGATCTCGCGCGCGATTACGCGCAGGCCGGGCTCGTCGCGCTGACGCGCGCGCTGCAGTGCAGCGACGCGGCCTATGCGGATGCGGTCGGGCTGTTCCAGCAAGCGGGTTTTCGCGTCGTCGGCATCGCCGACGTGCCGGGCATGGTCGCGATGCGCACCGTCGCGATGCTCGCGAACGAGGCGGCCGACACGGTGAACCAGGGCGTGTGCTCGCCCGCCGATCTCGATCTCGCGATGGAGAAGGGCGTGAACTACCCGTGCGGCCCGCTCGCGTGGGCCGATGCGATCGGCATCGGCCGCGTGTTTCGCGTGCTGTCGAACCTGGCGGCGAGCTACGGCGAGGACCGCTATCGCGTGTCGCCGCGCATCGCCGCGCTGCACGCGGCCGGCCGCACGTTCCGCTAGCCGCCGGCCCGTCACCCCGATCACGATAACGACATCACTCCACTGGAGGAGCACCCCGATGACTCACCCGACGCACCCCGCCGCCGCCCTCGAGCCGATCGAGACCGCCAGCCGCGACGAACTGCAGGCGCTGCAGCTCGAGCGCCTCAAGTGGTCGCTGCGCCACGCGTACGACAACGTCCCGCACTATCGCCGCACGTTCGACGCGGCGGGCGTGCATCCGGACGACCTGAAGACGCTCGCCGATCTCGCGAAATTCCCGTTCTCGACCAAGCACGACCTGCGCGACAACTACCCGTTCGGCCTCTTCGCGGTGCCGCGCGAGCAGGTCGTGCGCGTGCATGCGTCGAGCGGCACGACCGGCAAGCCGACCGTGGTCGGCTACACCGCGCGCGACATCGACACGTGGGCGAACGTGACCGCGCGTTCGATCCGCGCGGCCGGCGGCCGCCCGGGCGACACGCTGCACAACGCATTCGGCTACGGGCTCTTCACGGGCGGCCTCGGGATTCACTACGGCGCGGAGCGGCTCGGCTGCATGGTCGTGCCGATGTCGGGCGGGCAGACTGAAAAGCAGGTGCAGCTGATCCGCGATTTCGAGCCGAAGATCATTCTCGTCACGCCGTCGTACATGCTGAACCTGATCGACGAGATGGTGCGGCAGGGCATGGACCCGGCCGAGTCGTCGCTGAAGATCGGCATCTTCGGCGCGGAGCCGTGGACGCAGGCGCTGCGCGAGGAAGTGGAGACGCGCGTGGGCATCGACGCGCTCGACATCTACGGGCTGTCGGAAGTGATGGGCCCGGGCGTCGCGTGCGAATGCGTCGAGACGAAGGACGGCCCGGTGATCTGGGAAGACCATTTCTATCCGGAGATCATCGACCCCGTGACCGGCGAGGTGCTGCCGGACGGCAGCGAGGGCGAGCTCGTGTTCACGTCGCTGACGAAGGAGGCGATGCCGGTGATCCGCTACCGCACGCGCGACCTCACCGCGCTGCTGCCGCCGACCGCGCGCGCGATGCGCCGGCTCGCGAAGATCACGGGCCGCTCCGACGACATGCTGATCGTGCGCGGCGTGAACGTGTTCCCGAGCCAGATCGAGGAAATCGTCGTCGCGCAGACGAAGCTGTCGGGGCAGTTCCAGATCACGCTTTCGCGCGACGGCCACATGGACCGGCTCGATCTCGCGGTCGAGCTGCGCTCCGAGGCCGTCGCGTGCGTGACCGATGCCGAGCGCGCGGCGATCGCGCGCGAGCTGCAGCACCGGATCAAGACGATGATCGGCGTGTCGGCCGGCGTGACGGTGCTCGCCGCGGGCGGCATTCCCGCGAGCGCGACCGGCAAGGCCCGGCGGGTGATCGACCGCCGGCAGGCCGCCTGAGTTTCGCCGTTCCCTGTTTCTACCCCGAGGAAACCTGTTCGATGGATGGATTGAAAACCCTGGCCGTGGCCGTCGATGCGCGCGGCATCGCGACTGTCGCGCTGCAGCGCGGCGACGTGCTCAACGCGTTCGACGAGACGATGATCGCCGAGCTGACCGACGCGTTTACCACGCTCGGCCGGCGCGACGACGTGCGCGCGATCGTGCTGCGCTCGGACGGTCGCGCGTTCTGCGCGGGCGCCGACCTGCAGTGGATGCAGCGCGCGAGCGCGAACGACGCGGCCGCGAACCTGCGCGACGCCGAGCGGTTCGCCGCGATGATGCGCGCGATCCGGCAGTGCCCGAAGCCCACGGTCGCGCGCGTGCAGGGCCACGCGTTCGGCGGCGGCGTCGGCCTGTGCGCGGCCTGCGACATCGTGATCGCGAGCGATCACGCGCGCTTTTCGGTCAGCGAGGCCCGTTTCGGGATCCTGCCGTCGGTGATAGGCCCGTACCTGGTCGAGGCGGTCGGCCAGCGCCAGGCGCGCCGGCTCGCGCTGACCGCGACGCAACTCGCGGCCGCCGAAGCCGTCGCGATCGGGCTGATCCACCAGGCCGTGCCGCTCGACGCGCTCGACGCCGCACTCGACAAGACGCTCGCCGAGCTGAGCCGCAACGGCCCGAACGCGCTGATGGAGATCAAGCGCTTTTTCGACGCGATCGGCGAGTACCCGCCGTCGGACGAACGCGCGGCGTTCACCGCGCAGACGATCTCCCGCGTGCGGGCGACGCCGGAAGCGAAGGAGGGCTTCGCCGCGTTCTTCGCGAAGCGGCCGCCGGCCTGGGAGCCGGGCGCCGAATAAGGCGGCGGCGCGGCCCGCCGGGCCCGGGGCGCGATTTGCGTCTCGCGCGCGGGCGCTTGCTCTACAATGCGTGACCCCCGGCGCGCCGCCGGCCCAGCCCCGACCGCTTCTTCGCACCCGATGATCGTCAATCGCCTTATCTCCGAGATCCTGTTCGGCTTTACCGGCCTGATCGGCATCATCAATCCGATCGGCATCGCGTTCCTGTTTCTCGAACGCACCGAGGCGCTGACCGAGCACGAGCGCAACCTGCTCGCGAAGAAGGTGGCGTTCAACGCGTTCATCGTGTTGCTGGTCGCGTTCTTCGCCGGCACGCCGGTGCTGCATTTCTTCGGGATCTCGATGGAAGCGCTGCGGATCGGCGGCGGCTTCGCGGTCGCCGTCGCGGGCTGGCAGATGCTGAACGAGCCGGACGGGCCGGCGGGCGGCGGCGATACGCCGATCAAGCCGATCGATGCGAACGCGATCATGACCCGCGCGTTCTTCCCGCTGACCGTGCCGCTGACCGTCGGCCCCGGCTCGATCGCCACCGCGATCGCGCTGAACGCGAACCGCACGCACAAGCTGTCGGAATTCATGCTGTCGAGCATCGTGTCGATCTCGGTGTCGGCGCTCGTCGCGGTCGTGATCTGGCTGACCTACAGCCGTGCCGCGCTGCTCTCCCGCTATCTCGGCACCGAAGGCACCAAGGTCGCGAAGCGCGTGTCGGCATTCCTGCTGCTGTGCATCGGCGTGCAGATCATGCTGACCGGCTTCTCCGAATTCCTGCAGCCGCTCGCCGACCAGATCAAGTAAGCCGTTCGTCGTTCGCGAGTAATCCGTTCGTTCGTCGACGCGGCAACCGGCGCGGCGCCACGCCGCGCATTCTGATCATGGATGCTGCGTGGCGCGTTGGTGTGCGCCGTCGAAGCCTTGCTCGAGTGGGATCGGGCTGCGGTTCCGGCGCGTCGGCGTTCCTGGGCGACCCGGCCGCAGCAGGCCGTCGCGTCGACTACGCGTTCGCGCGCTGCGCGATACCATGCGACGTCTGGCCGATGCAGCGCACGGCGTTCGTACCCGGTGCACCGAACCGGGCCGCGCATCCGGCCGCAACCCCACTTCAATGACGAGGCGAGCGATGGAATACGTGAAATTCGGGTCGACCGGGATGGACGTGTCGAAGCTGGTGCTGGGCTGCATGACGTTCGGCGAGCCGTCGCGCGGCACGCACCCGTGGACGCTGCCGGAAGCGGAAAGCCGCCCGATCATCCAGCGCGCGATCGAGGCCGGCATCAACTTCTTCGATACCGCGAACATGTATTCGGACGGCACGTCCGAGGAGATCGTCGGCCGTGCGTTGCGCGACTTCGCGAAGCGCGACGACGTCGTGATCGCGACCAAGGTGTTCTACCGGATGCGCCCGGGGCCGAACGGCGCGGGCTTGTCGCGCAAGGCGATCATGACGGACATCGACCAGAGCCTGAAGCGGCTCGGCACCGACTACGTCGACCTGTACCAGATCCACCGCTGGGACCACGGCACGCCGATCGAGGAGACGCTCGAGGCGCTGCACGACGTCGTGAAAGCCGGCAAGGCGCGCTACATCGGCGCATCGTCGATGTTCGCGTGGCAGTTCGCGAAGGCGCTGTATACGTCGAAGCAGAACGGCTGGACCCGCTTCGTCAGCATGCAGAACCACCTGAACCTGCTGTATCGCGAGGAAGAACGGGAAATGCTGCCGCTGTGCGAGGCCGAAGGCATCGCGGTGATTCCGTGGAGCCCGCTCGCGCGCGGCCGGCTGACGCGCAACTGGGACGAGTCGTCCGGCCGGCAGCAGAGCGACGAGGTCGGTCAGCGGATGTACGACGCGACGGCCGGTGCCGATCGCGCGGTCGTCGAGGCCGTCGCGGCGATCGCTGCCGCGCGCAACGTGCCGCGTGCGCAGGTCGCGCTCGCGTGGGTCGCACATAAGCGCGGCGTCACCGCGCCGATCGTCGGCATCTCGAAGCCGCATCATCTGGACGATGCGCTCGGCGCGCTGCAGCTGAAGCTGACGGACGATGAAATCGCGACGCTCGAAGGCCCTTACGTGCCGCACGCGGTAGCCGGCTTCAACTGAGTTCGACCGCGCGAAACCGGCGGGATGCCGCCGCCGCGCACGGCGTTCAGCGTGCGGCGGCGAGCATCGGATAGGTGAACAGCGCGAAGTGGATCACGTTCAGCCCCGCATGCGCGAGCGCGGATGCGAGCAGTCCGCCGCGCCGCCATGCGAGGCCGTAGCCGATGCCGGCCACCGTGCCGAGCACGATCCAGGGCCAGCCGCCGGCCGCGTGCGCGGCGCCGAACAGCCCCGCGCCGATCGCGAGCGCGGCCCACGGCCCCCAGCCGAACCGGCCGAGCACGCGCGTGAGCCCGCCTTGCACGTAGCCGCGGAACAGCGCTTCCTCGGCGAGCGTGACGAGCAGCACATTGTTGACGAGCCACATCCAGCCCGACGCCGGCCATTTCGGCGCCCAGCCGACCATGCCGAACGCGAGCGCGCCGGCCAGGCAGGCCGCCGCCGTCGCGACGGCCGCCACGGCGCCGGTGCGCAGCGCGCGTGCCGGGGCGACGTCCGGCGCCACCCACGGCAGCACCCACAGCAGCCACAGGCCGACGAGCGGCTTGTCGAAATTCAGGTACATCGTGAACGGCACGGCATCCGGCGTGAAACGCGTCGGCTCAATCACGCGCGGATTGTGGAAGCCGGGAAGCAGGTGCAGGCTCAGCGCGATCGCGAGCGCGGCAAATACGACGTGCGCGACGATCCGCAGCACGAGCGGGCGGCCCGGCGCGACGCCCCAGGCGGCGGCCGCGAGCAGCGCGAGCGGCGCGAGCACGATCGGTTCGAGCTTGCCGAACGCCAGCGCGCCGGCATAGCCGAGCGCGGCAACGGCGATGCTCAGGCCGTGCAGCGGGCGCTGCCACGCGAACGCGGCGGCAGTGAACAGCGCGAGCCAGATCGTGGCACACGGGAGAAGCGAGAGAGACATGGGGCGATGCAGGGTCGGACGAAACGCCGCGCATCATACCCCAGCGTGACGGCCGCCGGGCCGGCCGCGCGGGGCGGACGGGGCGGGCGCTCAGCGGCCGGCGATCTCGGTGACGCCGTCGCGGGTCGGGATGTCGACGCTGTTGCGCTCGCGCATCCGCCGCCGGTACCAGAAGGTCCACAGCAGCAGCGTGCCGAACACCGTGTAGCCCATGATCGGCGACACGACGAGCACGCGCTCGACGGGCCAGGTGACGACCATCCACAGGCGCAGCAGCATCTCCAGCGTCATGCAGGCGCCCCACACGAAGGTCATCAGGCGCAGCATCTGGCGCAGCCCCGGCTGCTCGGCCCAGACCGTCTCGAAACGCGCGGCGCCGCCGGCCATCTCGCGGGCCACCGTCGCGCGCGCGAGATAGAAGATCAGCGGACGATCGCGGAACAACGACAGCAGGAACACGACGCCGATCGTGCCGGACGCGAGCGATTCGCGCATCAGCAGCGTGCGCGCGCTGCCGCCGAGCGCCATGCCGGCGATCGACAGCGCGATGCCGAGCAGCACGACGACGGCCACCGCATCGATGCGGCGCGAGCGGATGAATTCGACGACGGACCAGACGATGGGCGGAATCGCCGACGCGTACAGCGCGCCGGTTTCGCCGAAATACGGATGCGCGACCCGGTACGCGACCCAAGGCAGCATCAGGTTGACGAAGAGTTCGAGGATCAGACCGGCTCGTGGTTTCACGGAAGCGGGCGCGCGGGTGGCGCGCGGGGCGGTGATGTCGCTTCGAGTATATCGAAGTCCGACCCCGCGCGCCGCACCGGCGCGGTTGTGCACGCACCGAAAACGGGCGGAAACATGCGGCGGCCCGGGGCGGGGCCGCGCCCGGGATGCCCCGGGACCGTTCGGCGCCGCGTCCGGCCGCCGCGCGGCCGTCATCGTCCTGTCAACGGTTCGTCAGGCGGCCGCGGGCTGGACGATGATCTTCACGTTCCGGTCCTTGTGGTTGACCAACTCCTCGAAGCCGTGCGTGACGATGTCGCCGAGCGTGATCCGGCCGGTGATCAGCGGCTGCACGTCGATGCGGCCGTCCGCGATGAAGCGGATCACGTCCGCGAATTCGCCGTTGTACGCGAGCGAGCCGATCACTTCCTTCTCGGTCGACACGATGTCGAAGAAGTTGAACGACGTCGGCTCCTCGAAGATGCCGACCATCACCGACTTGCCGGCCTTGCGGATCACGTCGATCGCGAGCTGCGCGGTGGCCGTGTGCCCGATGCACTCGAACGACACGTCGGCGCCGTAGCCGCCCGTCAGCGCCTTGACTTCCGCGACAGCGTCGGACGCCTTCGGATCGATCACGAACGTCGCGCCGACCTCCAGCGCCTTCTGCTTGCGCGCGGCCGACATTTCCAGCGCGATCACGCGTCCGGCGCCCGCGGCCTTCGCGCACATGATCGTGCACAGGCCGATCGTGCCGGCACCGACCACGACGACGGTCTGGCCGACGATGTTGCCGGCCTTCTTCACCGCATGCAGCCCGACCGCGAGCGGCTCGATCAGCGCGCCGGCCTCCGTCGGGAAGTTGTCGGGCAGCTTGTACAGCAGCTCGGCCGGCACGTTCACGAATTCGGCGAACGCGCCGTTGTTCATCAGCCCGGTGAACGCGAGGTTCTCGCAGATGTTGTACAGCCCGTGCCGGCAATACCAGCAGGTGCCGCAATGCTGGCAGGCGTCGGCCGTCACGCGCTCGCCGACCGCGAAGCCCGTCACGCCGGCGCCGAGCGCCGCGATCTCGCCGCTGAACTCGTGGCCGAGGATGCACTGGCCCTTCAGGCCCGTCAGCGGATGCGGTGCGTCGACGGGAATGAACACGGGCCCGGCGACGTACTCGTGCAGGTCGGAGCCGCAGATCCCGCACCAGTGCACGCGGATCTGGACCCAGCCGGCCGGCGGATGCGCCGGAACGGGAACCTCTTCGACGCGGATGTCGTGGCGGCCATGCCAGACGGCGGCCTTCATGCTGGGAGCGGTGTTCGATGCCGGTGTACTCACGTTGCTGTCTCCGTCAGGTTGTCGTCGGACGCGCGACCCAGGGGGCCGGTTCGTCCGTCGCGCGATTGCGCGAGCGACCGACATGCAGGAACGGGGCCAGCTCGAATCGGCGCTCGGGTGGCGCAGGCGCCGGGCGGGCCGTGTGCGATGCAGCAGGCCGCGCTGCATCGACGTCAGCCGGGGCCGGGCGAGTCAAACGCGAAATTTGCTGCGATTGCGACGGGACGCGGCGGGTGAGACGCCGGGACATTCGTCTCAGCCGTTTGAGACGAAACGCGAGACGCGCGGTTCGGTCGTGGGCGTCGTAGCCGCGGTCGTTGCGGTCCATTGTGGCGATCAGCGAAACGCATCGTTGCGCATGTTTCCCCTTTACTTGAAGTTAACTTCAATTTGTATCATCTGCGGCAATGTCCGATCGCCATGCGTGCATGGCGGTTGCACCGGAGGCGGGGTGCATGACCGAATCGGTCGTTGCTGCCCTGCGAAGGGCCGAGCGCGGCTCGTCTCAATCTTCACGGAATGTCGTCAAGCATGCCAAACGTTATCGAATGCCTGATCTGCGAGTACGTGTCGTACCACATGCTGGTAGCCGAAGAGCGGGACGCGATGCCGTTACCGGCAGACGTCGGGATGGCGCGGCCACAGGAGCGTGCCGATCGCGCGCCGACTCCGGAGCCTGTCGCACCGGGCGTTTCACCGTTGCGGCCGCAACTGTTCGTGTCGGTTCTGGAAGCGGGCGACGACGGCTTGCTGGTGCGCTGGAGCGAAAGCGGGCGCTGCCATTACGGCGAGCAACGCTGGCGCTTGCGCGTCGCGTTGCAGGCGGGCCGCTGCGCGATCTCCGGGCAGGCGATCGAGCCGGGCGAACCGGTGTACCGGCCGGTGCGGCGGCCGGTGCCGGTCAACGGCGACGAGATGATCCACCCCGCGTCGGTGCCGCCTGCGGCTGGCGCCGCGTGTCGCGCGGCACCGGCCCGCGGCGAGGTGACGGATCCGGTCGATGCCCCGGGCTGAGCGACCGGTTGCACTCTCGCGTTACTTGAGATCCTTCCGGTACTGAATGAACCCCGCGTTGTTCGCGAGCTTGTCGTACAGCGCGCGGGCGGTCGTGTTGGTTTCGTGCGTGAGCCAGTACACGCGGCTTGCGCCGGCTTCGCGGGCCCGCTCGTACACGGCTTCGATCAGTGCGCCGCCCGCGCCTTGCCCGCGGGCGTCCGCCGCCGTGAACAGGTCCTGCAGATAGCAGTACGGCCCTTCGGTCCAGCACGAGCGGTGATAGATCGCGTGCACGATGCCGACCAGCGTACCCGACGCGTCGAAGGCGCCGAGCGCGAACATCGGTTCGGCGGGATCCATCAGGCGCGCCCATGTCGTCGCGAACACGGCGTCGCTCAGCGCGGTCTCGTAGAAAGTCTGGTAGCCCTGCCACAGCGGGCGCCACGCGGCTTCGTCGGCGGCCACGAGCGGCCGGACCGTGACGCGCGTCGCGTCGTTCGCGCGGCCGGCCGCGTCGCGCGCACGCGCCCGCGCGTGGCGGATCGCGACGAGCGTCTCGCGCTGCGTACCGCTGGCGTCGAAGTTCTCCGGCGCGAGCCAGGCTTCGAACGCGGCGCGCACGTCCGGCCATTCGCCGTCGACGATCGAGAACCATGCCGTGTCGCGATTGCGGCCCTTGTAGATGATCGCCTGCCGGAACGTGCCTTCGTAACGGAAGCCGAGCCGCGCGGCCGCCTTGCGCGACGGTTCGTTGAGGTCGTCGCACTTCCATTCGTAGCGCCGGTAGCCGAGCGTGTCGAACGCGTACTTCATCAGCAGGTACTGCGCTTCGGTCGAAATCGGCGTGCGCTTGAGTAGCGGCGAGAAGGTGACGGAACCGACCTCGATCACGCCGTTGGCCGGGTCGATGCGCATCAGCGCGAGCGTGCCGACGGCGCGGTTCGTCGCGCGGTCGATCACCGTGTAGTGCAGCGGATCGGCGCTGGCCGCCGCGCCGCGCGCGTAGTCGCGGTAGCTCGACTCGTCGGCGTACGGCCCGTGCGCGAGATAGGTCCAGTCGCTGCCGTCCGGCGCCTGCGCGTACGCGGCGTACAGGTCGGCGGCATGGCGGTCGACGTCGAGCGGTTCGAGGCGGCAGTAGCGGCCCTCGAGCACGATGCGCTCCGGGCGAGGGCGCGCGGACCAGTCGGGAACGGGGTGGCCGATGGGCTGCTGGAAGTCGTTGGTGAGCGTGGGCAAGGTCGATCTCGCTTCGGTTGGCGGCCGGCGACATGCCGGCATGCAGACGATCGTAGTCCCGGCGAGGTACCATGAGAAGCGCCAGCCGACAGCAAATTTATGGTGCCACGAAGGTGCTGCCGAGGTGCCACGAACGCGCCGCGCCGGTGCCACGCCGGCGCCGCGATCGGCGCGCCATGCACCGAGACTTCCACGCCGCGATATCCCGATGACGACTACCTTACCTTCCGGCGACGCACCGCTGTTGCCGCTCGACGCGCCGCTCGCGCGCACGGCCGGCGCGCCTTCGTTGCAGCGGCAACTGCTGCGCCGCGTGCGCGACGCGATTCTCGGCGGCGCGATGCCGGCCGGCACGCGGCTGCCCGGCACGCGCGCGCTGGCCGAGACGCTCGGCGTGTCGCGCAACACGACGGCGGCCGTCTACGAGCAGCTCGTCGCCGAAGGCTTCCTGCAATCCGATCGCCGCGGCACGCGCGTGGTCGGCCTGTCGCGGCCGGCCACGCCGCGCCGGCGGGTCGCACCGCCGGCCGTCGCGCAGCGGCTCGGCCGGATTCGCCCGAGCCTGATCGGCGCCGGCGAGTCGGAAGGCTTCCGGCCGGGCGTGCCCGCGCTGTCGCATTTCCCGGTGGATGCATGGCGGCATGCGATCGACCGCGCGCTGCGCCGCGCCGGCCGCGACCTGCTCGCGTATGGCGACCCGCTCGGCGAACGCGCGCTGCGCGAGTCGATCGCGCGCCACCTGGCCGTGACGCGCGGCGTGCGCTGCGATCCGGAGCAGATCGTGATCACCGAAGGCGCGCAGGGCGCGATCGCGCTGTGCGCGCAGTTGCTGACGAACCCCGGCGACACGGTCTGGGTCGAGGAGCCCGGCTATCGCGGTGCGCGCACCGCGATGCAGGCGGCCGATCTCGACGTCGTGCCGATGCCGGTCGACGCGGAGGGGCTGCGCGCGGCCGACACGGACTGGCGCGAACGGACGCCCCGGCTCGTCTACACCACGCCGTCGAACCAGTTCCCGACCGGCGCGGTGCTGTCGATCTCGCGCCGGCTCGCGCTCATCGACGCCGCACGCCGGCATCGCGCGTGGATCATCGAGGACGATTACGACAGCGAGTTTCGGCATACCGGCGAGCCGATCGGCGCGTTGCACGGGCTCGCGGCCGATTCGCCGGTCGTCTATCTCGGCTCGTTCAGCAAGACGATGTTTCCGGCCTTGCGGATCGGCTTTCTCGTGTTGCCCGACGCGCTGCTCGCCGCAGTGCGGCCAGCGTTGCCGGAGATGCTGCGCGGCGGCACGCGCCACGTGCAGCTCGCGCTCGCCGATTTCATCGAGACGGGGGAGTACGGGCGCCATCTCGGGCGGATGCGACGGCTGTATCGCGACCGGCGGCGCTCGCTGCTCGCCGCGCTGGACGACGCGTTCACCGTGCCGCATCAGGTCGAGGGCGGGCCGTGCGGGCTGCATCTGGCGTTGCGGCTGCCGGCCCGTTATCGCGACCGCGCGATCGTCGAAGCGGCGCGCGCGCACGGGATCGGGCCGTTCCCGCTGTCGGGGTTCTCGATCCACGCGACGTCGCCGGCCAACGGGCTCGTGCTCGGGTTCGGCAATACGTCGGCCGATGCGTTCGCGCCGATGCTGCGGACGCTGTCGACGATCGCGCATCGGGTCGCGGGCGAGTGAGGCGCAGTCGCATCGCCGCGAATTCACCGCAAATCCGCCGCAAATCGCCGGAAGGCGCAGCGGGCGAGCCGGTGCTTACCGCACGCGTTCCGCGCGCATGATCCGGTGCGCCGCCGCCAGGCCGAGCACGAGCAGCACCGCGACATACGCGACGACCGCGCTCCACGCACCGTGTTGCCAGAACGAGCCGCCGATCGAGCCCAGCACGCTCGACCCGAGGTAATAGGCCAGCAGGTAGAGCGACGCGGCGTGCCCCTTCGCGGAACCGGCGAGATGCCCGACCCAGCCGCTCGCGACCGCATGCGCGACGAAGAAGCCGATCGTGATCAGCACGATCCCGACGATGATCGCGACGAGCGAATGCGACAGTGTCAGCGCGAGGCCGGCCGCGAACACGAGCATGCCGCTGACGAGGACGGGCGCGCGCCCGAGACGATCGGCGAGCGCACCGGCGCTCGACGAAGACACCATCCCGAACAGGTAGGCGCCGAAGATCAGCCCGCAGGCGGTCGCGCTCAGGTTGAACGGCGCGGCCGTCAGCCGGAACCCGGCGTAGTTGTAGACGGTCACGAACGCGCCCATCACGAGGAAGCCGATCGCGAACACGAACGGCAGCCGCGCGTGATGCAGCTGCGCGTTCCACAGCCGCAGATGGTGGCGCAGCGTCAGGTCGGTGCGCTTCACGAAGCGTCGCGACTGCGGCAGCAGCATCACGAACGCGACCGCCGCGACGAGGTCGACCACGCCGATCGTCAGCATCGCGGTGCGCCACGAGAAATACTCTTCGAGCGCGCTCATCCCGATCCGCCCGATCATGCCGCCGAACGCGGTGCCGCCGACGTAGAGTCCCATCGCCAGGCCCAGCCCGTCGGCGGCGATTTCCTCGGCGAGATAGGCCATCGCCACCGCCGGAACGCCGCCGAGCGCGAACCCTTCGAGCGCGCGCCAGAGCAGCAGCAGGTTCCAGTTCGGCGAAATCGCGGCGAGCAGGTTGAACAGCGCGGCCAGCGTCATCGACGCGAACATCAGCCCGCGTCGTCCGACGCGTTCGGACAGCGCGCCGGCGCACAGGATGGAGACCGCCAGCAGCCCGGTCGACAGCGACAGGGACAGCGAGCTCGACGCCGCGCCGATGTTGAACTCGCGTGCGAACGCGGGCAGCAGCGGCTGCACGCAGTACAGCAGCGAGAAGGTGGAAAAGCCGGCGAGGAACAGCGCCAGCGCGATGCGCTTGTAGGCTGCCGAGCGCGGCGACACGCCGGCAGGCAGCGCATCCGGCGCGGCGTTCGCGGCGCGATTCGTGGCGGGTGACATTGCGGGAGTGGACATGACAGGTGCCCGATGGGTCAGGGAATGCCCGAATTCTTGCGCACGCTCATGTATATGTCCAATATATGAAACGAACCGTAGCGATATGTTTTTCGACTGGCTCGAACGCCGCCTCCATCTACCCCGGGATCACGTCAACGCATGGAACTTCGGCATCTCCGATACTTTCTGGCCGTGGCGGCCACATCCAACTTCACGAAGGCCGCGGAAACGCTCGGCATGGGTCAGCCGCCGCTGAGCCAGCAGATCAAGGCGCTCGAGAACGAACTCGGCGTGGCGTTGTTCAAGCGGACCGCGCGCGGCGCCGAATTGACCGTGGCGGGAGAGGTGTTCGCGGAAGAGGCCCGGCGCGTGCTCGACGACGCGGAGCGCGCGGCGCGGGCGGCAAGACGGGCGGCGCGCGGGGAGATCGGGCAATTGCGGGTCGGGTTCACCGGGACGGCGGCCTTCAATTCGAAAGTAGCGGACCTGATTCGCCGCTTTCGCGAAGCGTTTCCCGATACGGATCTGACGTTGCAGGAGGCGACCTCCGGCGTGCTGCTCGACGCGCTGGCGGCCGGGCGGCTCGACGTCGCGATCGTGCGTCCGGAGCGCCGCATCGCGGACACGTTGCTGGCAGCGGACTGGGACGAGGAGCCGATGTTCATCGCGCTGCCGGTCGCGCATCGGCTCGCGCAGCGGCGTCGGATCGATCTGGCGGAGCTGGCCGACGAGGCGTTCGTGCAGGTGCCGCGCGAAGCGGGCAGCGCGCTGTTCGACGACATCGTCGCCGCGTGCAATGCCGCCGGCTTCCAGCCGCGCATGGCGCAGCCCGCGCCGCAAATCGCTTCGGCGGTGACGCTCGTCGCGGCCGGGCTCGGCGTGTCGATCGTGCCGAAGGCGATCACGCAGGTGCGGGTCGCAGGCGTCGTGTATCGGCAGGTCGCGGGCAACGGGCTGCGCGCGAGGCTCGCGATTGCGTCGCGGCGCGACGATCCGTCGGCGGTGGTGCGCAATTTTCTGGCGCTGGCCTGGTAGCGTGGGACGCATTGCGTCGCGCCTCGCCGCCGCGTCGGGGGAATATTCGGATTGACGAACCGCGAACTTTGTCCGGAACGAACGCTGTCGCGGTTCCGCCGCTGCCCGATCACCCGGCATGCGGGTTTCGATTCGTATGTTCCGGAGGTGGCGTGGACTATAAATGGAGGGGTGTACCGGTGCTTGTCGGGCGTCCGCGCGTCTCGCGCGGGTCGGCGCTGCGACTGCCCGGGGGAGGTGCACCGTGGTTCGCCAGACGCTTGCTCGCGCCGTGCTTCGCACCGCGTTGATCGGGGGCGTATTCGCCCTGGTTTTGGCGTCGCCGCCGGCCGCTGCCGGGACCGTCGCGCCGCCCGCCATGCCACCGGTGATGAAGAACAGGCCCGCCGCACGGTCTTACTCGATGCCGGTCGACTTCTCGGCGATCGTCGACCGCTACGGTCCGGCGATCGTGACCATCATGACCGCGGCGACCGACCAGCAGGCCGGCGGACCGTCCTTCGTGTACCTCGATCCCGACGATCCGCTTGCCGCGTTCTTCCGCCGCGGCGCGCCGCTGCCGCCCGCGCAAGGCGCGCAGGCGCCTGCGCCTGACACGTCGCCGCGCGCGATCGCGGGCATCGGTTCGGGCTTCATCGTCGGCGCCGACGGGGTGATCCTGACTTCCGCGCATGTCGTCGCCGACGCGACCGATGTGACGGTGCGACTGGCCGATCGTCGAGAGTTGAAGGCGACGGTGGTGACCGTCGATCCGCAGAGCGACGTCGCCGTGCTGCACATCGACGCGACAAAGCTGCCGGTCGTGCATATCGGCGATTCGTCGCGGGTGCGTGCCGGCGAACCGGTGATGACGATCGGCGCGCCGGACGGCTCGGGCAACACGGTCACGGCCGGCATCGTCAGCGCGACGTCGCATGCGCTGCCGGACGGCAGCGCGTTTCCGTTCTTCCAGACCGATATCGCGGTGAACCCCGACAACTCGGGCGGCCCCGTGTTCAATCGCGCGGGCGACGTGATCGGCATCGCGGTGCAGGTCTATACGGACGCCGACCGTTATGCGAGCACGACGTTCGCGATTCCGATCGCGCTCGCCATCAAGGTGCGTGCGCAGGTGCAGGCGCAGATGCGGGCCAATGCGCAGGCGGCGCAGCGCACGTCGTCCGGCAATGCGCTGGGCGTCGACGTGCAGGATGTCGGCGTCGGGCTGGCCGCGGCGTTCGGCCTGCCGCGTCCGGCGGGCGCGCTCGTCAACGGCGTCGATGCCGGCTCGCCCGCCGCCGCGGCCGGCGTGAAGCCCGGCGACGTGATCGTGAAGTTCGGCGGCAAGCCGATCGGACGGTCGGCCGAGCTGAACGACCTGGCCGCCGCGTTGCCGCCCGGCGGAAAGGCGCCGCTGCGGCTGATCCGCAACCGCACGCCGATGATGCTGACGGTCACGGGAGCGGGAGCGGGAGCGGGAGCGGGAGCGGGGGCCGGCGACGCGATCGACAACGCGGCCGCGACGGGCAGCAGTGCGGGCAGCGCGGGCACGGTCGGCGCGGCCGGTGCCGCCGGCGTGGCGATGGCCGCCGCGCGGCCGGCAGACTCCGGCGATCGGCTCGGGCTGACGATGCATCCGCTGAGCGACGCCGAACGGCGTTCGACCGGGCTCGCGGTCGGGATGATGGTGGATGCGGTGCACGGGCCGGCCGCGAATGCGGGCATCCGGCCCGGCGACGTCGTGCTCGAACTCAACGACACGCTGCTCGAAACGCCGGACGACGTGCAGGCGCTCGAAGCGAAAGGCGGCGTGATCGCCGTGCTGATTCAGCGCGAGAACGCACGCAAGTTCGTGTCGGTGCGGGCGCGGTAGGGTGTTGACGGGGGCGCGGGGAAGAGCGGCGGCGCTCCGTCGATTCGTCATGTGGACGATACAGCGCATCCGACGGCTTGACCGGAAACGGCGAACAGGTTGCGACGCGCTTCATGGGCGCCCCTGATCGCGACGACGCGCAACGCGTGGCACCGGAATCGAGCGCACGTCGGCCGATGTACGTTGCACTCACGCCATGCCAGCGGTCGCATCGTTACGCATGCGATATTCAGTCGGCGTTGTCGACAGGTATTTCCGGAACAGCCTCGCCAGTTGGGCGCCACTGTTGATGCCGCAGCGACGCGCGACCTTGTCGACCGGCAAGCTCGATTCCACCAGCATCCTGCAGCTCATGTTCAAGCGCGCGCGTTGCAGGTAGTCGGATGGCGTCATGCCGATCTCGCTCTTGAACCTTCTCAGGAAGTTGCGCTCGCTCATGGCCGCGACTTGCGCCGCAGCATCGATCGAGACGGGCCGGTCGACGTTCGCCTCCAGCCAGCGCGCGGATGCCGTGATCTGCTCGCTCACACGTGGCGCGTTGCTCGCCGCAACGAACGCATCCGACGGTGCAGGCGCCGGCATCGCCAGAGACCCGGACACTTGCCGCGCGAGCTCGCCGCCCAAATCGTCTTCGACCACGCGCAACGCAATGCGAATGGCATCAGGCTCGCCGCCCGGCGGTCTGGCGGCATGCATGTCGGGCGTGTCGTTGGCGGCACGAAATCCGCTCGGAAGACCGGCCGCATCCAGAAGAAGTTTTCCGTTTGCGATCGGATGAACGGTTTCGCATAGCGGATGCTGGCGGCGCAGCCAATCGATCAGCCGCTTGTCGCGACAGGCCGGATCAGCAGCCGCTCCGCCTGCGACGAACATGATCTGCTTGCCTTCCACGCGCCGCCGCGAATCGATGCTTTCCGTCCAGACGAAGACCGATGAAGAGGCGGCAATTCTGCCGCCAGCAGCGGACACCAGCGATACGTCATAGCGCGCCTCGCCGGACGGACGAGCTGTGGTCAGCGCACTTGCTTTATGAAAAATCTCGATGATCGCCGCGACGTCGTGCAGTGCAAATCCGTTGGACAGCACAATGTCGACTCGCGTCGGCGTCCCTGCGGTGGGAATCCGCGAGCGAGATAGGGTGGAGTGCTCCGATTCCATCGGTGATTCCCCAAGGATGTTGTTGACCGGCAGCGGCCCGCTTCGGGCTCTGCAACTCGAAGCCGTTGACGCATGCCGTCCAGGCGGCCCTCGGCAACCATCGCGCGGCCGGATTCGACAGCCTGTGGCCGCCTGAAACAGGCAAGCACCCATGGACGCGCGGACCCGGGAATTCTAGGAAGGGCGGTCGGGCCGGCTTGACACTCCGTCTCAAAAAAACGGAACTTCTGTCGGATGCGCAGGGCCCGGTCGAATTGCCGGAAGCACGAGCGATCGGGCCCGCCTTCGCGCAGGTGGTGAAATCGCAATTCGCAAACGATTGCGTGATCCTGAAGAAGCGGGAGGGGACGCGCCGTGTGCTACGGCAAAGCACGTACTGGTATGCTTCCCATGCTGCGCGTTCCGGGCGAGCGATTGGATCGATATGGCGTTCAGGAGTGCTGGGCAGATCAAAGCCGGACGAAAATCAGCGAAGAGCGCCGCATTGAACGACGACCCACTACACACAGCGATACCGCCAGGCCGCCTGTTGTTGCCGCCGGAGCGGCCGGTGCTCGCGCCCGGCATCGTGCACAGCAGTTTCAGCGTTCAAGGCGACGCCCGTCGAAGCTTGCTGGCCTGGCAAGAGCGCATGAGTCCTGTCTACGACATATTGCCTTCGTCGAAACAAGCCGAGGATACGTTCGATGCATCGATGTCCCGTTACACGATCGAGAATCTGAGCATCTTCGACTTTCGCACGGGGCCGAACCTGGCCGTGCGATCGTTGGGTCGGGTTTCGACCGAGAGCGTGCGGGACGTCTCGTTCAGCATATACCTTGAAGGGTCGCCGGGGCAGTTCCTGGGCGGCAAACCACGGTCCGACGCGCCGCACGTGCCGCACGTGCCAAGTATCCTCGCCCTGGACATGGATCAGCCGTGCACGGTCCGGAGTTTTCATAGCCGGATACTTCTCCTGTTTGTGCCACGCGCACTGGTGGAAAAGTCATTCCCTGATGCGGCGTCGCTGCATGGCCGCTGGATTCACGCTACCGATCCTCTGACGCGCATGCTGATCGAGCATCTGGTGGCGCTCAATAAAACCATCGTCGGACTGAGCAAGGACGAAGCGCATCGGTCCTTGCTCGCGGCGGTAGAGTTGATCGTTGCGGCCTTCTGCCGCCAGGCGGGTCTTGCCGGCAATGCCCGCGCGGCGGTCCGCGCTGCTGTATACGGGCAAGTACGGCGGCACGTCGAGGCAAATCTGCATGATCCGAATCTGTCGCCCGACAGCGTGTTGGCGTCGCTTAATCTGTCACGCGCCAGCGTGTACCGAATATTCGAGCATGAAGGGGGCTTGGCCGCTTATATCCGCAACCGCAGGCTGCGAATGGCGGCCGATGAACTGGTGCGCTTTCCCCATGTGGAGGTACAGGACGTTGCCTCGGGGTTGGGCTTCAATGATGCATCAAGCTTTACTCGTGCATTCCGTCGAGCCTTCGACATCTCGCCGCGAGATTTGCACGAGTACGCACCGTTGTTCCAGCATGGAGATACAAAACGGGAGCGCTTCACGAAGAGGCAGGGTTGAACGGATTGGCTCGTCGGCTACGACGAACCTGGGTGGCAGCCGTGTTTCGATAGCCGCTCGAAAGCGGCCACTGACCTTGGTCATCGGGGCGAACGATTGCTGCATGCTCATTCGGACACTCGCGCGACCGCTCCAGTCGGCAAACGGCCGTTCCGACGAGAATGATTCGGATCTCGTCATTTGCCAAAGCGCCCCTGACCTGCAGTCAGGATGTTCAGTACCTGGTGAATTCTCAACCCGGCGGATTGGCGCCGCGGCGACATGCTACGATCAATGCGATCCGACTTTCATCCCGACGCACCATGACGACAATGTATGAATTGCTCGGTGTGCGCGAGAACGCCACCGACGAGGAAATCAAGCGCGGCTACCGGAAAGCAGCGATGAAAGCACATCCCGACCGCAACGTCGGGTGCGAAGCGGACGCGCATGCGCGATTTCAGGAGATCAAGGAGGCATACGCGATTCTCTCGGACCCGAAGCTGCGCCGCGTCTATGACACCGTTTACGCAGAGGAAATGCGCCGTCACGCACGGCTTCGCGAAGAAGAGGAACGCCTGAAGGCAGAGCGCGAAGCGGAATATGCGCGGTTCGTGGCATTGGCGATGCGCTTCGCCGAGCAAGGGCACAACCGCGACGTCGTGTTCGGTGTTCTGCTCGGCCGTGATTGCGATGTTCAACTCGCCGAGCGCATTGCCGGCAGTGTGGTCGAGCTGCATGCGTCGCGCCAGCCGGGCGCATCGCGGGACGGGCAGCGTGATGAGCAGATGCCGCAAGGCGACGAGAGGGCGACACAGGAGGCATCGGAGCAGGCGCCAAAGAGCGACGCACGAAGGAGTGACGAACACGCGCATACGGATTTTTTCAGCGCTCTGTGGCACGGCGTGTTCGGGCTGCGCCAGTGAGTCTTGGTGGGGGACTGGTTTTGCGAACGCGGAACTTGGCCGCGGTCGGTGGCATCTTCGGGGGAGGTTCTTCGATCGACTGCTTTATGAATTGACGGCTAGTTGGGCAGTATTCGGCCACAAACGGCCGTTCGACACAGCCTTTTAGATCGTCGACAATCGGTGCAGATAAGGGCGTGGTCTTTAGCGGTTACCGTCGATCAGATCGTTCAGCAGCGCATCGAACGCGGCCTGTGCGTCTTCAAGTTCCTGCAGGGCGGCATCAAAGGTTTGCAGCGCGAACGGCGAAGGCTCGCCGCTGCCTTGCGGCGGAAATTGCTTCTGCATCGAGGCGAACGTACTCTGCACGCGCAGCGTGGCGGCCACCATGCGCTCCATCGCCTGGGTTTCTTCGGCTCGGGCCTGTTCCGGATTCATTCCTCTCTCCTTGGATGGTTTTCTTGAAGACCAGATCGTACACGCTGTGTCCGTTCTTGCCGCCCTTGGCAGAACGATTCCGTTGAAGGTTCCAACGGCACGCTGCGGGAGAAGCAATTTAATCGGGCATGATTCCGCAGTCGCGCCGAGGCCAAGATACTCATCGAGCGTGGCTACAAAATCCCGCTGCAGGTCACAACGATTGGCCGCTTTGGATGAATCTGAAGGGCCGTTCAGGATCGACAACCGACCTCCCCGGAAATCCACGAAGAACGTCTTTTGCATTGCGCACGTCCACGCGACGCGTGCGGGGTGGGCACCCGCTTGCATCCAAACCTGCCGATCGCTTCCGAGCCGGCTGCACCGCGACACGCAACGCTGATCCTGCTGTGCGCGTTCTCGGTGCTGCCGTTGAGCCTGTTCCTGCCGTCGCTGCCTGCGATCGCGCGCGACCTGCGCGCCGACTATGCGCTCGTCGCGCTGTCGCTAGGCGGCTACGCGGCGGTCGCCGTGTCGCTCGAGTTCGTGATGGGGCCGCTCTCGGACCGGTCCGGGCGGCGACCGATCATGCTGACGCGCCTCGGCATCTTCACGCTCGGGTCGCTGGGCTGCGCGATGGCGACCAGTCCACGGCGATCGCGCTGGCTACCGCGGTGTGTGTACGAATCTTCGACGCCCGCGAACGGCGCGCGTGATCGACGCGACAGGACCGGCACGCCGATCCGGCGCGATGCGATCGCTGCCCGGATCGACAAGGAGCGACCCGACCCGACAGCCGTCGGACCGACTGCGCGTCGCATGCGCCCGCACGATGCCTTACGGCTTCGCCCCCATCGTGAACTCGAACGTCGCGACGCCGTCGACGCCACCCGTCACGCGGTCGCCCGGCTGCAGCGCGCCGACGCCGGCCGGCGTGCCGGTGAAGATCAGGTCGCCGGCCTTCAGCTCGACCGAGCGCGACACGTACGCGATCACGTCCGGCACGGCCCAGATCATGTCGGCGAGATCGCCTTGCTGGCGCGTTTCGCCATTGACCGCGAGCCAGATCCGGCCGCTTGCCGGATGGCCGGTCGCGGTCGCCGCGCGCAGCGCGGTCACGGGGCCTGACGCGTCGAAGCCCTTCGCCCAGTCCCACGGCCGGCTCAGCTTCTTCGCTTCGGCCTGCAGGTCGCGGCGCGTGAGGTCGACGCCGACGCCGTAGCCCCACGCGTGCGACAGCGCATCGGCCGGGTCGATCGACCGGCCGTCCTTGCCGATCGCGACGACCAGTTCGATTTCATGATGGAGGTCGCCGGTCAGCGGCGGATACGGGACGGTGCCGGCGGCCGGGACGATCGCGTCGGCCGGCTTCGTGAAGAAGAACGGCGGTTCACGGTCGGGATCGGCGCCCATTTCGCGCGCGTGGTCGGCGTAGTTGCGGCCGACGCAGAACACGCGGCGCACCGGAAAGCGCGCGGACGACTGTTCGACTTCGACGGAAGGACGCTCGGAAGCGTCGATGACGTATGCGGACATCGGATGACCTCGTTCGATGAATAGACGGATGCCGTTGCCCGCGCAATGCGCCGCGGGCCGGCATGCATGGAACGATACCCGACGCATGCGCGCCGGGATGCGACGCAACTGCGCTTTAACCGGACAAATCTACGCGTCGCCGGCCGTCGGCGCTGCGTCGGCGTCCGGCAGCGCGGCGTTGGCATCCCGGTACGCCTTCGGCGACACGCCGACCCGCGCCCGGAAGCGCCGCGCGAAATACCCTTCGTCGCGGAAGCCGACCGAGCGCGCGATGTCGGCGATGCGCCGGCTCGTATGCGCGAGCAGCGACTGCGCGAGCGCGATCCGGCGCTCGGTCACGAGATCGGTGAAGGTGCTGCCGGTTTCCTTGCGCACCAGGTGCGCGAGGTAGTTCGGCGACAGGAACGCGGCCT
This sequence comes from Burkholderia sp. Bp8986, assembly GCF_003854225.1. Taxonomy (NCBI): domain Bacteria; kingdom Pseudomonadati; phylum Pseudomonadota; class Betaproteobacteria; order Burkholderiales; family Burkholderiaceae; genus Burkholderia; species Burkholderia sp. Bp8986. The sequence goes on from NZ_QTQM01000040.1 coordinate 45,346, forward strand.
CGGCGGTGGCCGCGAGCGTCAGGTCCTCGCGGGTCAGGTTCGCGCGCACGTGGCGCAGCACGCGAGCGAGGGCGTCGCGCCGGCCCGCGCGCTGGGCGCCACGCTGCGCGAGCTTGTCGAGCGCGCCCGCGTACTGCGTGCAGACGAGGCCGATCAGCTGCAGCAGGTAGCCGCGCAGCAACGTGGTCGAGCCGAAGGTGCGCACGCGGTCGGCATCGAGCATGCACAGCGCGAGGCGCCGCGCCTCGTCGAACGCGTCGCCGGTCAGGATGAAGTCGAGATGTTCCTGGAAGCGGAACGGCGTCAGCTCCGGAAAGCGCTGCGCGGGGACATCCTCGAGATCGAGCGGATCGACGTCGAGATCGGCGCGCAGGAACGCCTGGCTGAAGTTGATGACGATGAAGTGCGCGCCTTCCGGATGCGGAATCAGGTGTTCTCGGTGCGGCAGCACGAACGCGAGGGCGCCGCGCGGAAACGGCCGCGTGACGCCGCCGATCCGCTGCTCGGTGTCGCCGCCGAGGTTGAACTGGATCTGGAAATACGCGTGCCGGTGCGGCTCGGTGATCGCCTGGCGCGACGCCTGGTCGCGGATGTAGAAATCGAGCCGGTCGCTGCGTTCGGGCATCCCGTACAGGCGCGGCGGGGCGGTGGAGGGCATGAAGGATTCTGCTGTTGGTGACGCGGTTGAGCCGCGATGGTACAGCGAACCGGGCGCGGCCGGAATCCGCGGGCCGATCCGCGCAGGCCGGGCGGGCGGGGACACGCTCCATCCGGCCCGGCGACACCGCAATCAGGCGGCCGAACAAAGTCGATGTCGTTCCGGTTCGTCGCGACAGGGAGCAGGGGCGCGCCCGGTTTCGGTCAGCCGGCGATCAGCGGTGCGACGCGCCGCCGCAGTTCCGGCACGACCTCGGCATCGAACCACGGATGGTGCTTGAACCACGCCTGGTTGCGCGGCGACGGATGCGGCAGCGGCAGCACGTCGGGGCCGTAGTCGCGCCACGCGTGAACGGTGTCGGTCAGCGTCGCCTGGCGCGTGTCGCGCAGGAAATGCCGCTGCGCGTACTGGCCGATCAGCAGCGTCAGCCGGATCGACGGCAATTCGGCGAGCAGCCGGTCGATCCACAGTGGCGCACATTCAGGACGCGGCGGGTTGTCGCCGCTCGCGCCGCGGCCGGGGTAGCAGAATCCCATCGGCACGATCGCGAAGCGGGTCTCGTCGTAGAACGTGTCGGCGTCGACACCGAGCCAGTCGCGCAGCCGCTTGCCGCTGGCATCGTCCCACGGGATGCCGCTCGCATGGACGCGGGCGCCGGGCGCCTGCCCGACGATCAGGATGCGGGCGTCGCGATGGGCGCGCACGACGGGGCGCGGGCCGAGCGGCAGGTCGGCTTCGCAGGCGCGGCACGCGCGGATTTCGGTGAGCAGCACGTCGAGCGGCGTGCGCGTTCGTTTCGGCATCGATTCTGAACGGGGACGGACTGGCGGCGCGGATGCAAACGCGTCCATGCGGCGCGGCGAGCCGGAGCGGACCGGCGCATCGGGTCAGGCATTCCGCGGGGCGCGGCATGGTGCTGCGCGGTGGCCACGGCATCCGTGCCGGGATCACCTGTCCGCCGCACCGCCTTCGGCGACCGCAGCATCATACAACGCCGTCTGCGCGATCGCCGCGGCGATGGCCGCGTCGTCGTGCGTGCCGTCGAGCATGCCCCAGCGCCGGTATTGCAACAGGAACCACCGGCCTTCCTGCGGATCCGGCCGGTTCACGGCGCCGCCGTCGTGGAAGCGGATCGGCAGCGGCGGCTGCGCGAACGGCCCCGGGCCGTAGTCGCCGAGCAGGCGCGGCGCGATCAGCCGGGCCGGCACGCCGAGCGCATCGGGCGACGCGAGCCAGCCGGCCGCGTCGCGACGGTGCGCGGCGCTGTCGAGCCACGCGCACGCATCGACGAGCGTGCGGATCAGCGCGCGCGCGGTGGCCGGATACAGCGCGACGAAATCGCGCCGGGCCGCGAGCACCTTCTCCGGATGATCGGGCCAGATCTCGCTGGTGACGGCGACGGTCCGGCCCGCGCCGCACGCTTCGGCCACCGCGTGCCACGGCTCGCCCGCGCAGAAGCCGTCGAGTTCGCCGCTCGCGAGCGCCGCGACCATCTCGGGCGGCGGAATCACGACGCTGCGCACGTCGCGCAGCGGATCGATGCCGTGCGACGCGAGCCAGTGGTTCAGCCACATCGCATGCGTGCCGGTCGGGAAGGTCTGCGCGAGCAGCGGCTTGCGTCCGAGCGTCGCGAGCGCCGCGCGGACGTCGCCGCTTGCGCGGTAGGCGTCGGCGAGGCCGCGGGCGAACGTGATCGCCTGGCCGTTGCGGTTCAGCACCATCAGCGCGGCCATGTCGGCCTGCGGGCCGCCGATGCCGAGCTGCAGCCCGCACACGAGCCCGTACAGCGCGTGCGCGGCGTCGAGTTCGCCGCTCAGCAGCTTGTCGCGCACGGCGGCCCAGGACGGCTGGCGGCTCAGTTCCAGCGTCAGGCCGTGGCGCGCGCCGAGATTCAGCTGCTGCGCGACGATCAGCGGGGCCGCGTCGCTCAGCGCGACGAACCCGAGACGAAGATGCGCGCGTTCCGGCGCGGCGGGAGGCGAAGGGTTCATGGCATTCATGACGGTTGGGTCGCATCGAGCAGTTGCCGCGCGACGTCGACGATGCGCAGGCCCTGGTCCATCGCGCGCCTGCGCAGCAACGCATACGCATCGTGCTCGGACAGCCTGCGCTGATCCATCAGCAGGCGCTTCGCGCGATCGATCAGCTTGCGTTCGGCGAGCTCGCGCTCGACGTCGGCGAGCCGGCGGCGCAGCGCATCGTCGTGCGAGAAGCGCGCAAGCGCGACTTCGAGGATCGGCGCGAGGCGCTCGGCCGACAGCCCTTCGACGAGATACGCGCTGACGCCGGCGCCGACCGCCGCGTGAATCAGCGCCTGGTCGGCATCGTGACTGAACATCAGCACGGGGCGCGGCGCGGTCGCGTGCATCACGGCCAGTTGCTCGAGCGTGTCGCGCGACGGCGAATCGGTATCGATGATCACGACGTCGGGGCGCTGCTCCTCGACGGCCGCGGGCAGGCGCGCGGGCGTCGCGACGTCGTTGAGCATCTCGTAGCCGAGGCGCGCGAGCGCGTCGCCGAGTTCGCCGATCGGCTTGTCGGTGTCGGTGACGAGCAGCACGCGCAGGCGTGCGGGCGGGGCGGACGAACTCATGACGCGAACGGGGACGGACCGGCTTCGGTGCAAGGGTTGAACGGGGGTTGCGGGGTGCGGGCGGAAGTCGATGTGCCCGGAACCTCGCGCATGCATCCCCGGCAGCCGGCGCGAACGCGGCTGCGGTGAGCGGAACGGGCGTGCGGACGGTGCCGCGTGACGCGACCCATGCTACGCCGCCCGCGACAGGAGCGCCTCGCCGGCGGCGTCGGCGCACTGCACGGCGGTTTCGCCGATCGCCGCGCCGACCAGCATCACGGCCGGGCTGCCGAGCCCGGCCGCCGCGACGCCGCGCGCGAGGCCGCCGAGCGTGCCTGCCCAGCGGCGCTCGTGCGGCGTGCCGGCCCACTGCACGGCGGCGGCCGGCGTCGACGCGGGCAAGGCGGCGAGCAGGCCCGCCGCGATGCTGTCGACGCGGCTCATGCCCATGTAGATCGCGAGCGTGGTGCCGGTCGCCGCGAGCGCCGCCCAGTCGGGTTCGCCGTGGTCCTGGCGGTGTGCGGTGACGAACGTGACGCCCTGGCAGTGCTCACGGTGCGTGAGCGAGATGCCGAGGCTCGCGGCGGCCGCGAAGCCCGACGAGATGCCGTTGACGATGTCGACGGGAATCGCGGCGGCGCGCAGCGTCGCGAGTTCCTCGCCGGCGCGGCCGAACAGCAGCGCGTCGCCGCCCTTGACGCGCACGACGTGCGCGCCGCGCAGCGCGTAGCGGCGCATCAGTTTCTCGATGAACGCCTGCGGCGTGGAGCGGCAGCCGCCGCGCTTGCCGACGCGGATCACGCGCGCGTGCGGCGCGAGTTCGACGATGCCGGGCGCGACGAGATCGTCGAGCAGCAGCACGTCGGCGGCCGCCAGCGCCTTCACGGCCTTCAGTGTGAGGAGATCGGGATCGCCGGGCCCGGCGCCCAGCAGCGTGACTTTTCCAGTCGTCATGTCGTGTTCCAGTGCCGCGTGCGTGCGGCGGTCGATAGCGCATTGTTGCTTGCGGCGGCGGCGGGCGGTCGAAGCGATCGCGACATCCGGCCGTGCCGGGCACGGGGGGACGTCGTTGTCCTGATCTGTTGCGCCCGCCTGCGATGGCGGGCCCGACTTGCGGGGACTGCCCACCGGCGCCGTTGCCGGTGTGGTCCGGAATCAGCAATATCCGGGCCAACCTGCTCGAACCGGGCGGCGAGCGCGGCAACCGACGTGGTGACAAATGCGGCAATGACTGCCGCGATACACATGCTGCGACCGCCACGACGGACGCCGGCCCGCATGCGGCCGCGGGGCCGCGGCGCACGCGATGCCGCATCGGCGTGCATCGCGGCCCCGTCCACGCGCACCGCGATGTCGCACGGCGACAGTGCTGCAGCGCACCGTATCTGTGCCTCGCTGCATCCCGACGCATCATGCGCGGCGTCGTGCAGCGACGCGTGCAACGGCCGGCGAGCCTTGTGCGGCGGGGCTGCAGATGCGATTCGGGCGGATATGGCACGGCGTTTGCGTAAGCTGGCTCGGGCGGGTCAATGGCGATTCGTCCGCAGTACCGATTACCGACGCGCCCGGCAACGGGCTTCATGGGCAACGGCGTCCTACACATCGGGTCTCGACGAGACCGGGTGTGCAGGACGCCGTTTTTCGTTTGGCGGATGACATGACCGACAAAGCTACCCGTATCGATCTCTTCAGCTTCCGCACCGCGCCGATGCGCGCGTTCCACATGACGTGGATGGCGTTCTTCGTATGCTTCTTCGCGTGGTTCGCATGCGCGCCGCTGATGCCGCTGATTGCGCGCGAGTTCCACCTCACCGCGGCACAGGTCGCGAACATCAACATCGCCGCAGTGGCCGCGACGATCGCCGTGCGGCTGCTGGTCGGCCCGATGTGCGACCGCTTCGGCCCGCGCCGCGTGTATGTCGGGCTGCTCGCGCTCGGCGCGATTCCGGTGTTCGCGGTGTCGTTCTCGCACGACTATGTGACGTTCCTGATCTGCCGGCTCGGCATCGGCGCGATCGGCGCGGGCTTCGTGATCACGCAGTACCACACGTCGGTGATGTTCGCGCCGAACGTGGTCGGCACCGCGAACGCGACCACCGCCGGATGGGGCAACGCGGGCGCGGGCGCGACGCAGGCGATGATGCCGCTGCTCGTCGCGGCCGGCCTGATGCTCGGCTTCGGCGATGACGCGTCGTGGCGCATCGCGCTCGTCGTGCCGGGCGTCGCGATGCTCGCGATGGCCTGGGCGTACTGGCGCTTCACGCAGGACTGCCCGCAAGGCGACTTCGTCGCGCTGCGCAAGCAGGGCGTGACGGTCGACAGCGGCAAGAAGGGCGGCTGGGCGAGCTTCTTCGCCGCGTGCGGCAACTATCGCGTGTGGATGCTGTTCGTCACGTACGGCGCGTGCTTCGGCGTCGAGGTGTTCATCCACAACATCGCCGCGCTGTACTACGTCGATCACTTCAAGCTGTCGCTGAAGGACGCCGGCTTCGCGGTCGGGATGTTCGGGCTGCTCGCGCTGTTCGCCCGCGCGCTCGGCGGCTGGCTGTCGGACAAGATCGCCGCGCGCCGCAGCCTCGACGTGCGCGCGACGCTGCTATGCGCGCTGATCGTCGGCGAAGGGCTCGGGCTGGTCTGGTTCTCGCATGCGCAGGGCATCGGCATGGCGCTCGTCGCGATGCTGACCTTCGGCCTCTTCACGCACATGGCCTGCGGCGCGACCTATGCGCTGGTGCCGTTCATCGACCGCAAGGCGCTCGGCGGCGTCGCGGGGATCGTCGGCGCGGGCGGCAACGTCGGCGCGGTGGCCGCGGCGTTCCTGCTGAAGGGCGTCGGCGACGTGCAGCACACGCTGAGCCTGCTCGGGCTCGCCGTCACCGCGACCGCGCTGTGCGCGATGGCCGTGCGCTTCAGCGAGGAACACAAGGCACGCGAGGCCGAGCTGCGCGACCGCGCGCTCGCCGCCGCCGGCGCCGCGAACTGATCGACCGAAGGAAACGTCATCATGAAACTCATCGTCATCGGCCACGGGATGGTCGGCCACAAGCTCCTCGAATGCGTCGCCGCGCAAGCCGGCGCGGCGGGCGCGCTGCAGGTCACGGTGCTCGGCGAGGAACCGCGCCCGGCGTACGACCGCGTGCATCTGTCGGAATTCTTCGCGGGCAAGTCGGCCGACGACCTGTCGCTCGTCGAACCCGGTTTCTTCGAACGGCATCCGCAGTTCGACCTGCGCCTGAACGCGTGCGTCGCGTCGATCGATCGCGACGCGCACACGGTCACGCTCGCGTCCGGCGAAACGCTCGCGTACGACAAGCTGGTGCTCGCGACGGGCTCGCGTCCGTTCGTGCCGCCGGTGCCGGGGCGCGATCGCGCGGGCTGCTTCGTGTACCGGACGATCGAGGATCTCGAAGCGATGCAGGCGTGCGGCACGCACGCGAAGCGTGGCGTGGTGATCGGCGGCGGACTGCTCGGCCTCGAATGCGCGAAGGCGCTGCGCGACATGGGGCTCGACACGCACGTCGTCGAATTCGCGCCGCGGCTGATGGCGGTGCAGGTCGACGACGGCGGCGGCCGGATGCTGCGCGCGAAGATCGAGGCGCTCGGCGTGACCGTGCATACGGGCAAGAACACGCTCGAAATCGTCGACGGCGAAGAAGGCACGCACCGGATGGCGTTCGCCGACGGTTCGCATCTCGATGCCGACATGATCGTGTTCTCGGCCGGCATCCGCGCACGCGACGAACTGGCGCGTGCGTGCGGCCTCGAAATCGGCCCGCGCGGCGGCGTCGCGATCGACGACGCGTGCCGCACGAGCGACGCCGACATCTACGCGATCGGCGAATGCGCGGCCTGGAACGGGATGGTGTACGGGCTCGTCGCACCGGGCTACGACATGGCGCGCGTGGTCGCGAAGCAGTTCGGCGGTGCCCCGGAAGAAGCGGCCGACGCCGCATTCGCCGGCGCCGACATGAGCACCAAGCTGAAGCTGATGGGCGTCGACGTCGCGAGCATCGGCGACGCGCACGGCGCGACGGCCGGCAGCCGCACCTACCAGTACGCGGACGAGCGCCGCCAGGTCTACAAGAAGCTGGTGGTATCGGACTGCGGCAAATTCCTGCACGGCGCGGTGATGGTCGGCGACGCGACCGAATACGGCACGCTGCTGCAGATGATGCTGAACCGCATCGAGCTGCCCGAGTCGCCGGAATTCCTGATCCTGCCGTCGTCGGACGGCGCGGCGAAGCCCGCGATCGGCGTCGACGCATTGCCGGACGGCGCGCAGATCTGCTCGTGCAACAACGTGTCGAAGTCGCAGATCTGCGCGGCGGTGGCCGACGGCGCGACGAGCCTGGGCGCACTGAAGTCGTGCACGGGCGCGGGCACGTCGTGCGGCGGCTGCGTGCCGCTCGTCACGCAGATCATGAAGGCCGAGATGAAGAAGCAGGGCCTCGCGGTCAACAACCATCTGTGCGAGCACTTCCCGTATTCGCGCCAGGAGCTGTTCCACCTGATCCGCGTCGAGCGCATCACGACCTTCGACGCACTGCTCGCGAAGCACGGCCACGGGCTCGGCTGCGACGTGTGCAAGCCGGCGGTGGCGGGCATCCTCGCGTCGTGCTTCAACGAGTTCGTGCTGAAGAAGGAGCATGCGGGGCTGCAGGATTCGAACGACTACTACCTCGCGAACATCCAGCGCGACGGCACGTACTCGGTCGTGCCGCGCATGCCGGGCGGCGAGGTGACGCCGGAAGGGCTGATCGCGGTGGGCCAGGTCGCGAAGAAGTACGGGCTCTACACGAAGATCACCGGCGGCCAGCGCGTCGACCTGTTCGGCGCGCGCGTCGAGCAGCTGCCGTCGATCTGGGAAGAACTGATCGCGGCCGGCTTCGAATCGGGGCATGCGTACGGCAAGGCGCTTCGTACCGTGAAGTCGTGCGTCGGCTCGACGTGGTGCCGCTACGGCGTCGACGATTCGGTCGGCCTCGCGATCGATCTCGAGAACCGCTACAAGGGCCTGCGCGCGCCGCACAAGATCAAGTTCGGCGTGTCGGGCTGCACGCGCGAGTGCGCGGAAGCGCAAGGCAAGGACGTCGGGATCATCGCGACCGAGAAGGGCTGGAACCTGTACGTATGCGGCAACGGCGGGATGAAGCCGCGCCACGCGGAACTGCTCGCGTCCGACCTCGACCGCGCCACGCTGATCCGCTACATCGACCGCTTCCTGATGTTCTACGTGCGCACCGCCGACCGGCTGCAGCGCACCAGCGTGTGGCGCGACAACCTCGAAGGCGGGCTCGACTACCTGACCGACGTCGTCGTGCACGACAAGCTCGGGATCGCGGCCGAACTCGAAGCCGACATGCAGCACGTGGTCGACACCTACGAATGCGAATGGAAGAAGGCCGTCACCGATCCGGACACGCGCAAGCGCTTCCGCCACTTCGTGAACAGCGACGCGCTGGACACGACCATCGCATTCGTCGAGACGCGCGGCCAGATCCGGCCTGCCACGCCGGCCGAGCGCGCGGGCGGCAGGCCCGTTGCGATTCCCGTCGTCGCCGAACCCGCAACCGTGTGACTTCGACCGACACCAGCGTCTTTTCCAAGGAGCCCATCATGAACGATCGTCATCCCCTGTCCTGGACCCGCGTGTGCCCGCTCGACGACATCGTGCCGAACACCGGCGTGTGCGCGCTCGTCAACGGCGAGCAGGTCGCCGTGTTTCACGTCGCGCATGCCGAAGCAGGCGGCGTGTTCGCGATCGACAACGTCGACCCGGTGTCGCAGGCGGCGGTGATGTCGCGCGGGCTGATCGGCAGCCTCGGCGAGCGCGTGGTGGTCGCGTCGCCGCTGTACAAGCAGCATTTCGACCTGCGGACCGGCGAATGCCTCGAAGCGCCCGAGCAGTCGGTGAACGCGTATCCGTCGCGGGTCGAGGACGGCTTCGTATGGATCGCCGCCTGAACGCCCCGGAGCACGCATGAGCGCCACCCCCGTCAAGAGCGTGTGCCCGTACTGCGGCGTCGGCTGCGGGATGGTGCTGCACGTCGAGGATGACGAAGTCGTCAAGGTATCGGGCGACTCCGACCATCCGGCCAACTTCGGACGGCTGTGCACGAAGGGTTCGTCGGCGCATGTCGCGCTGCGCCGCTCGGGGCGGCTCGACCGCGCGTTCGTGCGGCGCGCGCGCGAGGACGACCTCGTGCCGCTGCCGGTCCGCGACGCGATCGCCGAGACCGCGCGGCGGCTGCGCGCGGTGCTCGACGCGCACGGGCCCGACGCACTGTCGTTCTACGTGTCGGGGCAGATGTCGATCGAGGCGCAATACCTCGTGAACAAGCTCGCGAAGGGCTTCGTCGGCACCAACAACATCGAGTCGAACTCGCGCCTGTGCATGGCGAGCGCGGGCACCGGCTACAAGCAGTCGCTCGGCGCGGACGGCCCGCCGGGGTCGTACCAGGACTTCGATCGAGCGAACCTGTTCTTCGTGATCGGCGCGAACATGGCCGACTGCCACCCGATCCTGTTCCTGCGGATGATGGATCGCGTGAAGGCCGGCGCGAAGCTGATCGTCGTCGATCCGCGCCGCACCGGCACCGCCGACAAGGCCGACCTGTTCCTGCAGATCCGGCCGGGCACCGATCTCGCGCTGACGAACGGATTGCTGCACCTGCTGCACGCGAACGGCCGCACCGATGCCGCGTTCATCGATGCGTACACCGAAGGCTGGGACGCGATGCCCGCGTTCCTCGCCGACTACACGCCCGAGCGCGTCGCCGAGATCACTGGCCTCGCCGAAGCCGACATCCGCACGGCCGCGCAATGGATCGGCGACGCGCAGGAATGGATGAGCTGCTGGACGATGGGGCTCAACCAGAGCACGCACGGCGTGTGGAACACCAACGCGATCTGCAACCTGCATCTCGCGACGGGCACGATCTGCCGGCCTGGCAGCGGGCCGTTCTCGCTGACCGGCCAGCCGAACGCGATGGGCGGGCGCGAGATGGGCTACATGGGGCCCGGGCTGCCGGGCCAGCGCTCGGTGCTGTCCGACGACGACCGGCGCTTCGTCGAGCACCTGTGGCGCGTGCCGGCCGGCACGCTGCGCAAGGACGCGGGCCGCGGCACCGTCGACCTGTTCGAACGGATGGCGGCCGGCGACATCAAGGCGTGCTGGATCGTCTGCACGAATCCGGTCGCGACTGTGCCGAACCGGCAGAACGTGATCGCCGGGCTGCAGGCCGCGGAGCTCGTGATCGCGCAGGACGCATTCCTCGACACCGAGACCAACCGCTACGCGGACATCCTGCTGCCCGGCGCGCTGTGGGCCGAGGGCGACGGCGTGATGATCAACTCCGAACGCAACATGACGCTGATGCGCGCCGCGGTTGCGCCGCCCGGCGACGCGCTGCCGGACTGGCGCATCGTCGCGGAAGTCGCGCGCGCGATGGGTTTCGGCGATGCGTTCGACTATGCGTCGGCGGCCGACGTGTTCGACGAGATCGTGCGCTTTTCGAATCCGGCGACCGGCTACGACCTGCGCGGCGCGAGCCATGCGGCGCTGCGCGAGGGCCCGGTGCAATGGCCGGTCGCGCCGGGCACCGCGCGCGAGCGGCACCCGATCCGCTACCTGAACGACGGCGTGAGCCAGACGCTGCGCGCGGCAGCCGACGGCGGCGATGCGCCGCGCCTCGCGTTCCCGACGCCGTCGGGCAAGGCGCGCTTTTTCGCGCGGCCGCACGTCGATCCGGCCGAGCTGCCGGACGATACGTTCCCGATCGTGCTGAACACCGGCCGGCTGCAGCATCAATGGCACACGATGACGAAGACGGGCAAGGTCGCGATGCTGAACAAGCTCAATCCGCGCCCGTTCGTCGAACTGCATCCGGACGACGCGAGCGCGCTCGGCATCGCCACGCAGGACAGCGTCGAGATTCGCTCGGCGCGCGGCCGCGCCGTGCTGCCGGCCGTCGTGACCGAGCGCGTGCAGCGCGGCAACTGCTTCGCGCCGATGCACTGGAACGACGTGTACGGCGACGACCTGTGCATCAACGCGGTGACGAACGACGCGATCGATCCGGAATCGCAGCAACCCGAACTGAAGTATTGCGCGGTCGCGCTCGCGCGCGTCGACACGGACGCGTTCGCGTCCGCCGCCGACGACACGGCGCGACCCGATGCCGCCGCCGGCGACGCGCGGCCCGTGCCGGCGGCGGTGCAGATCACGGCTTCACAGGAATCCGACATGGCAGACCTCGACACTTTCGCGGCCGCGCTCGGCGTGGCCGATCTCGCGCCGCCGCCGCTCACCGACGCGGAGCGCCTGTACGTGGCCGGCCTCGTCAGCGGGCTGAAGGCGAGCGCCGGCCGGCGCGACGGCGGCGTGCCGGTGCTGCCGGCCGGCGCGCCGCTCACGCCGCCGGTGCGGCTCTGGCTCGACGGGATGCTGGCGGGGCTGTTCAGCCGCGCGATGCCGGCCCACACCGCGCAAGGCGCTGTGCCCGCACTGCCGACCGAGGCCGCCGCGCCCGGCGGCGTGCGGATCGTGCGCACGCGCCCGAAGGTCGTGCTGCTGTGGGCGTCGCAGACCGGCAACATCGAATCGCTGACCGAGGACTACGCGACGCAGCTGATGAACGCCGGCTTCGAGATCCGCACCGCGTGCATGTCCGACTATCCGGTCGCGTCGCTGGCCGGCGCGCAATACGTGCTGCTGATGACGAGCACGTTCGGCGACGGCGACGCGCCCGACAACGGCAGCGAGTTCTGGGACGCGCTGCAGGCCGGCAGCGCCGCGCGCCTCGACGGCGTGCACTTCGCGGTGCTCGCGTTCGGCGATCGCAATTACGACCAGTTCTGCGGGCACGGCCGCCGGCTCGATGCAAGGCTCGCGGAACTCGGCGCGGCGCGCCTGTGCGCGCGCGTCGATTGCGACGTCGAGTTCCAGCGCGATGCCGACCAGTGGCTCGAGCGCGTGGTCGCCCGGATCAAGGAGGCGGATGCGGCGCTGCATGCGGTGCCGACCGCCGGGATGAGCGCGTCGGGGCTGCTGCCGACCAAGGCGCATCCGGCGCCGTCGAAGCTCGTCGCGAACCTGCGGCTCAACCGGCCGGGCGCCGCGAAGGACACGCGCTACGTGTCGCTGTCGACCGAAGGCGCGAACCTCGAATACGAAACCGGCGACGCGCTCGGCGTGTGGCCGACCAACTGCCCGGAGCTGGTCGACGAGCTGCTGTCGGTCACCGCGCTGAAGGCCGATGCGCCCGTGTCGGTCGCGGGCGTCGGCGACGTGCGGCTCGGCGATGCGCTGGCGCGCCACTTCGACATCACGCGCCCGCATCCCGACACGCTCGCGTTCATCGCATCGCGCAGCGCGAACGGCGCGCTGAAGGCGCTGCTCGGCGACGATCGCAAGGCCGACCTGAAGCAATGGTTGTGGGGGCAACAGCTCGCGGACGTGCTGCACGAATTCCCGGTCGAGCTGTCGGGCGCGGAGCTGGTCGGGATGCTGAAGCGGCTGCAGCCGCGCCTGTATTCGATCGCGTCGAGCCCGAGCGCGCACCCGGGCGAGATTCACCTGACGGTGTCGGCCGTGCGTTATCACAATGGCCGCCGCGCGCGCAAAGGCGTCGCGTCGACGTTCCTCGCCGATCGCGCGGACGACGGCCGCGTGCCGGTGTTCGTGCAGAAGTCCGCGCATTTCCGGCCGCCGGTGAACGGTGACGTGCCGGTCGTGATGGTCGGGCCCGGCACCGGCGTCGCGCCGTTCCGCGGCTTCCTGCACGAGCGGCAGGCGCGCGGCGCGCGCGGCCGCAACTGGCTGTTCTTCGGCGAGCAGCATGCGCAGACCGACTTCTACTACGGCGACGAACTGAGCGCGATGCGCGACAGCGGTTTCCTCACGCGGCTCGATCTCGCGTTCTCGCGCGACCAGGCCGACAAGATCTACGTGCAGGACCGGATGCGCGAGCAGGGCGCCGAGCTGTACAAGTGGCTGGAGGAAGGCGCGCACTTCTACGTGTGCGGCGACGCCGCGCGGATGGCCAAGGACGTCGATACCGCGCTGAAGGCGGTCGTCGCCGAGCACGGCGGGATGTCGGACGAAGCCGCGAACGACTACGTCGCGAAGCTCTCGAAGGCGCGGCGCTACATGCGGGACGTGTACTGAGCGCGCGCGGCGCGGCTCGACGCGGCCCGCCCGGTTGCGGGCCCGGCTTCCGCGACGCGTTGATCCGCGACGGTTCGCGCCGTCGGGAAGGTCATCGACGGCGAACGTCGTACGCGACAGGCCGGGCGGCGCGCAGGGCGTTCCTGCGTGACCCGCCTGCCGCCGCCGGCCTGCGTCACTGCTGCCGGTCCCACGCGCGCGCCTGCTCGGCGCGCACGAACGCTTCCGACGACTGCGGCAACAGGTTGCGGAATGCGCCGCCGTCGTTTTCGATCACGTCGACCATCTTCGCGATCATTTCCTCCGGATCGTGCTGCTCGAGCGGGAAGGTCAGCCGCTCGGGCGTCACCGTGTGGACGGCCGGATCGCGCCAGCGCCGCGGCGTTTCCATCATGCGGTCATTGAAGCCGGTGCTGTACGGGCCCGGGTTCACGACCGCGACGCGGATGCCGTGCGGCGCCAGTTCCGCGTGCATCGCCTCGGCGACCGATTCGACCGCGTGCTTCGACGCGCAATAGGCGCCCGTGAACGGCCCCGTGATCAACCCCGCGATCGACGACACGAACACGATCTTGCCGTGCCCGCGCGCGAGCATGCCGCGGGCGATCTGCTGCGTGAGTTCGAGCGGCCCGAACAGGTTGACGTCGAACAGCTCGCGCACGATCTCGACCGGCAGGTCGACCAGCGCGCCGGCCTCGCCGACGCCCGCGTTGTTCACGAGCACGTCGACTTCGAATTCGGCCGCGCGGGCGCGGTCGTAGGCCGACGTCACGTCGAGCTTCACCGCGCGCAGTGCGGTGCCGCGCTGCGCGGCGGCGTCCGTCAGCGCGTCGATCTCGGCGGTCGTGCGGACGCCGGCCGTGACCGCGTGACCGTGTTGTGCGAGCCGCAGCGCGACTTCGCGGCCGAAGCCGCTGCCCGCGCCGGTGATGAGGATGCGTTTCTGAGCCATGTGCTTACCTCGAGGTGGGAAAGGTTGCGTGAAAGCGATCGCGGCAATGCCGCGCGATCGCGTCGTCCTGCTCGACGCTGCCGCCAGATATGCCGATCGCGCCGACGCAGCGCCCGTCGCCGTCGACGAGCGGCTCGCCGCCGCCGAACGTGACGAGCCCGCCGTGGCTGTGCTCGATCCCGCGCAGCGGGCCGTCGCCGGACATCGCGCCGAGCGAGGCGGTCGATGCGCGGAAGCGGATCGCCGTCAGCGCCTTGCGTTGCGCGAGGTCGATCGCACCGAGAAAGCAATCGTCGGTGCGGATGAATGCGAGCAGGTTCGCGCCGGCGTCGACGATCGCGATCGACACACCGGCGACCTGCAGCGACGCGGCCTGCGCGAGCGCGGCTTCGATCGTCTGCCGGACAGCTGCGAGCGGCAGGGCGGGGCTGTGATGCGGATTCATTCGATGCTCCGGTGGAAGACGACGGGGCCAGTGTAGGTAGTTCTTGTATATGGGAGAATCGGCATTCCACTCGAAGGAGTTTCAAGTTTTTTTAATGATGAGCAGACGCGATCCGATGGCCGGGCTGCACGTGTTCATGACGGTCGCGACGGCCGGCAACTTCACGCGTGCTGCCGCCGCGCTCGGCCTGACGCCGGCTGCCGTCAGCCTTGCGATCGGCCAGCTCGAAGGCGAACTGAACGTGAAACTGTTCAACCGCAGCACGCGCGGCGTGAGCCTGACCGAAGCCGGCCAGCATTACCGGCAGCAGACGGAGCCTGCGTACCGGCAGGTCGTGCAGGCGCGCGACGCGCTGAAGGAGGTGCGCAGCGAGCCGGGCGGGCTGTTGCGCGTCACGGCGCTGCCGCTGGCCCGCTTGCTCGTGATCGCGCCGGTTCTGGCCGCGTTCCGCGCGCGCTATCCGAAGGTCCGGCTCGAAATCCGCTACGAGAACGAGCTGGTCGATATCGCGAAGGAGGGTTTCGACGCGGGGATTCGTCTTGCCGACCGGCTGCAGCCCGGCATGATCGGCGTGCGGATCGCGCCCGCGCTGACCTGCGCGCTGGTCGCCTCGCCCGGCTATCTGGCGCGGCACGGCACGCCCGCGTCGATCGCCGAGCTGGCGCGCCATGCGTGCATCCGGTTCCGGTTCTCCGAGAGCGGGCGCCTGCACAAGTGGCTGCTGCGCGACGGGCGCCGCGACGTCGATCTCGACCCGGAAGGCGTGCTCGTGACGAACGACGCGGATGCGGTGATCGATGCCGCGCGCGAGGGCGTCGGCATCGCGTTCGCGTTCATGCGCGAGCGCATCGACGCGGACCTGCGCGACGGCACGCTCGTCGAGGTGCTGCCGGGCGCGTGCCGGACGCTGCCGCCGATGTGGCTCTATTACGTGAATCGCAAGCACGTGCCGGCGAAGCTGCGCGCATTCATCGACATACTGCGGGAGCGGGCCGGCGCCGACTGGCACGATGACGGCGCGACAACGGGACCGTAAGGCGGGCACGGCAATCCGTCCCCATTCCCCGAATCCCGCGCCGGTCGCGGGTTTGCTCTCGCGGGCTCGGTCGGGCCGGGAGAATTTCTCCCAAAAGCGTCGCAAGTCGGTCATTCGACGAAAAATTCCCCGCGGTTCCCGGTATGATGCGCACCTTGCGCATGAATTTGACGCGTCGTTGATGCGACCGCCGCGCCCGAACGGCTCAGTACGGGATCGAAAGATTCTGTAATATAAAATCCGTATACTCGTAATTTCTGATTCAGGCGCCGCCTGGCTTCGTCCCAGGCCGACCGCCCACGCAGAACAACCAGATTCGTCGCCGCGAGGCCACCCCTGCGCCGCGACAAGCTACGCACCACCACTGAACACTCTATGTCTTCCCGCCACCCTGGCCAGCCCGGCCGTGCCGCGGCAGCGATCGCCCGTGTCGCGACACTGATCCGCAATGAGCGCGTGCTGTCGCCGCTGCTCGCGCTCGGCATCGGCCTGCTGCTGATCGTGGTGTTCCAGCACCTGTCCGAATCCGTCGACTACCGGTCGGTGATCCGCCAACTGCGCCACCTGTCCGCGGGCGAGTGGGGCGCGTCGCTGGCCGCGACGGCCCTCAGCTATCTCGCGCTCGTCGCCCGCGATGCGGTCGGCCTGCGCTACGTCGCCGCGAAAGTGCCGCGCGCCGCGCTGTGGATCGGCGCGATCGCCGGCTCCGCGCTCGGCAATGCGACCGGCTTCGGCGCGCTGACGGGCGGCGCCGTGCGCGCGCGCGTGTACGGCGTGTCGGGCGTCACCCCCGCGCAGATCGGCCGGATGACCGTCTTCACCAGCGGCACGCTCGCACTCGCACTGGTGCTGATGACGGCGGTCGGCATGGTCTGCGTGCCGCAGACGCTCGCCGCGATGCTGCATGTCGCGCCCGGCGTGCTGACGTGGAGCGGCGCCGCGCTGCTCGTGGTGCTGGCCGTCATGACGATGCTGTGCGGCAACGTCGCGCGCCCGGTCGTCACGCGCTTCAAATGGCTCGCGTTCGACGTGCCGGCGCGGCGCGACCTCGTCGCCCAGGTCGTCTATGCGGTGCTCGACGTCGTGGCCGCGGGCCTGACGCTGTGGGTGCTGTTGCCGTCCGCTCCAGTCGGCTTGCCGACTTTCATCACCGTGTACGCGGCCGCGCTGCTGCTCGGGATGATCGGCCATACGCCGGGCGGGATCGGCGTGTTCGAGGCCGCGATGGTCTTCACGCTGGGCCGCGAAGTGCCGGCGCACGCGATGGTCGCCGCGCTGATCGCCTATCGCGCGATCTACTTCGGCGTGCCGCTCGTGCTGTCGGCCGGCCTGCTGGCCGGGTTCGAGGGCCGCGCGCTGCGCCGCCGGCTCGTGACGCGGCAGGCCGCGCGCGTGTCGCAGCTGGCGCCGCTGTTCCTGAGCCTCGTGACCTTCGCGGTCGGCGGGATGCTGGTGATCTCGAGCGCGACGCCCGCGTTCTGGCACCGGATCGCGATCCTGCGCAACATCGTGCCGCTGTGGGTGCTCGAAGGCTCGCAGGTGATCTGCAGCGTGCTGGGCGTCGCGTTGCTGTTCGTCGCGCGCGGGCTGCTGCGCCGGCTCGACGGCGCATGGTGGATGACTTTCGCGCTGACGCTCGCGAGCCTCGCGCTGTCGCTGGCCAAGGGCCTCGCGTTCGTCGAGGCCGGCGTGCTCGGCACGCTGCTGGTGCTGCTGCTCGTCAGCCGCCGCCGCTTCAACCGGCATTCGTCGCTGCTCGCCGAGCGCTTTACGGTGAGCTGGTTCGTGTCGGTGACGATGGTGCTCGTGCTCGCCGTGTGGGTGCTGTGCTTCGCGTTCCGCGACGTGCCTTACACGCGCGATCTGTGGTCGCATTTCGCGTTCGACGAGCGCGCGCCGCGGGCGCTGCGCGCGACGCTGGCGGCCGGCGTGTTCGTCGCGATGTTCGCGCTGTGGCAACTGCTGCGGCCGGCGCCCGGGCGTTTCGTGAAGCCCGCCGAGCAGGACCTGATCGACGCGGAGCAGATCATCCGCGCGCAGGAGTGCAGCGATGCGGGCCTCGCGCTGATGGGCGACAAGTCGTTCCTGTTCTCCGAATCGCGCCGCGCGTTCCTGATGTATGCGAAGAACGGCCGCACGTGGGCCGCGCTGCACGATCCGGTCGGCCCGCGCGAGGAATGGCCGGCGCTGATCGGCAAGTTCATCGCGCTGGCGCACGCGCACAGCGGCCGCGCGGCGTTCTACCAGGTGCGCGCGAACGCGCTGCCGCTGTATCTCGACGCGGGGCTCACGCTGATGAAGCTCGGCGAGGAAGCGCACATCGCGCTCGACCGCTTCGACCTGAAGGGTTCGAACCGGTCGCACCTGCGCTATGCGCTGCGCCGCGGCGACAAGGACGCGCTGACGGTCGAGGTGATCGCGCCGCGCGACGTGCCGGCCGCGCTGCCGTCGCTGCGCGACATCTCCGACGGCTGGCTCGACAGCCGCGACGCGCGCGAGAAGAGCTTCTCGGTGGCCGCGTTCCACGACGGCTATCTCGCGACGCAGTCGGTGATGCTCGTGCGCCAGGCCGACAAGCCGATCGCGTTCGTCACGTTCATGACGACCGACCTCAACACCGAGGCGACGGTCGGCGTGATGCGTCATCTGCCGGACGCGTCGCCGTATGCGATGGAGTATCTGTTTACGCAGCTCGCGCTGCATCTGAAGGAAGCGGGGTTCCGCAAGCTGAGCCTGGGCATCGCGCCGTTCTCGGGGATGGGGGCGGCGAAGATGCCGTCGCCGTGGCACCGGTTCGGGCTGATGGTCTGGCGCTTCGGCGGCCGCTTCTACAACTTCCGCGGCTTGCGTGCATTCAAGAGCAAGTTCGAGCCGCACTGGGAGCCGCGCTATCTCGCGGCCTCGGGCTCGGTCGGCGTGTTCGTCACGCTCGCGGATCTGTCCCTGCTGGCTGGAGGTCGGCGTTCATGATGTTGAAGAAGGGTATCGCGCGGGCGGCAGTCGCCTGCGCGGGAATGATGCTGGCCGGCGCGGCGTTCGCGGCGCAGGCCGCGGCGCAACCGGAAACCGTGTCGGGCGGCCGCTACGGCCCCGTGACCGTGACGAAGCCGGGCGGCCCGCTGCGCGGCTTCGTCGTGCTGTTTTCGCGCGGGCGGGGCTGGGGCGCCGCCGACCAGCAGGCGGCCGACGCCCTCGCGAAAGCGGGCGCGATGACGGTCGGGGTGGATTCGGAGCGCTATGCGGCGAACCTCGCCGCGAAGCAGGAAACCTGTCACCACCTCGACGGCGATGCCGAAGCGGTCAGCCACCAGCTCGAACGCCTCGCGCAATCGGCGCGTTACTACACGCCGATCGTCGCGGGCGTGGGCCAGGGCGGCGCGATCGCGAAGCAGATCCTGTCGATGGCGCCGGAAAACACGATCGCCGGTGTCGCGTCGGTCGCGCCGGCGGCGAAGCTCGATGCGCGCTTCAAGCCGTGCCCGCCCGATCCGACGATCGTGCGCCGCGCGATGCCGGGCTTCGTCGAAACGGCCGCGGCCGGCGACACTGCGACGCTCGTGTCGCTCGTCACGTCGCACCTGCACGACACCAGCAGCACCGATGAGCTCGACGTGTCGGACCTGCCGCTCGTCGAGCTGCCGGCCAAGGGCGGCAGCGACCGCCTCGCGATCGTGATCTCGGGCGACGGCGGCTGGCGCGATCTCGACAAGACGATCGCCGAGGCGCTGCAGCGCGACGGCGTGGCGGTGGTCGGCATCGACAGCCTGCGCTACTTCTGGAGCGAGAAGCCGCCCGCACAGGTGAGCCGCGACCTGGCGCGCGTGATGCGCACCTACATGGCGCGCTGGCATGCGAACCGCGTGGCGCTGGTCGGCTACTCGTTCGGCGCGGACGTGATGCCGTTCGCGTACAACCGGCTGCCGGCCGACCTGCGTGACAAGGTGGCGGTGATGTCGCTGCTCGGCTTCGCGCCGGCGGCGGATTTCCAGATCCGCGTGACGGGCTGGCTCGGGATGCCGGCGAGCGACAAGGCGATGAAGGTCGCGCCGGAAATCGCGAAGGTGCCGCCGCAGCTCGTGCAATGCTTCTACGGCGCGGAAGAGAAGGACACGATGTGTCCGGCGCTCGCGAACACCGGTGCCGACGTGATCAAGACGGGCGGCGACCACCACTTCGGCCACGACTACATCGCGCTCGAGAAGAAGATCCTTGGCGCGTTCGGCAAGCCGGTGGCGGCGCGCTGAACGCCGGCGCCCGCTGAGTGGCGGGCGCGGCGCTTGCGGTTCATCGGACGGGCGGCCTGCGGGCCGCCCGTTTTCATTTCCCGGCTTGCGTCTCGACTTGCGGCGCCGCGTCCTGCCGCGGCGCCGCCGTTCTCGCATCGCGCTGATAGAAGCCGGGAAACCGGTCGAGCTGCCGGCGCGCGGCGGCAAGATCGGCATCGGCGCCGAGCACCGCGCTCGAAAACCCGGTGCGCTCCATCAACAGCAACTGATCGACCAGCACGTCGCCGGTCGCCCGCAGGTCGCCGGCGAAGCCGAAGCGCTTGCGCAGCAGATACGCCTGGCTGTATGCGCGGCCGTCGGTGAAGGACGGGAAGTGCAGGTCGATGCGCGCGGCCTGCGCGATGCGAGCGGCGAGCGGCCGCAACTCCTCGTCGTTGCCGATCGTCAGGATCGTGCGGGTCGCGGTGTCCGGCGCATTCGTATCGTCGGCGTGTTCGGCCGGCGTGAGCAGCCGGATGCGTGCGTTCGAGCTTTGGTCGGTCGGGATCATGCGTGCTCCGCCTGGTGACGGGCGTCGTTGGCCGCGGCCTTGAAGGGCTCGGCGCCGATGCGGCGCACCGTGTCGATGAATCGTTCGCTGCGGCCGTCGGCGTCGAGCCGCGCGTCGAGATAGACATTCACGAGCGCGTCGACGACATCGACGATCTCGTCCGCCGAGAACGACGGGCCGATCACCTTGCCCGGCCGAGCGGGGCCGCTCGCGCTCGAGCCGTCCGAGCCGCCGAGCGTCACCTGGTACCACTCGGCGCCGTCCTTGTCGACGCCGAGGATGCCGATGTGCCCGCTGTGATGATGGCCGCAGGAGTTGATGCAGCCGCTGATGTGCAGGTCGATGTCGCCGACGTCGTGCAGCATGTCGAGATCCTGGAACCGCTCGGCGATCGCATCGGCGATCGGGATCGAGCGCGCGTTCGCGAGCGCGCAGAAATCGCCGCCCGGGCACGCGATCATGTCGGTCAGGAGTCCGACGTTTGCGCTGGCAAGGCCGATCGCGCGCGCTTGCTCCCACAGCAGGAACAGGTCGTCGACGTGCACCCACGGCAGCACCACGTTCTGAGTATGCGTGACGCGTGCCTCGCCGGCCGAGAAGCGCTCGGCGAGTTCGGCGAGTGCGTCGAGCTGTTCGGGCGACGCGTCGCCGGGCGCCTGCAGGCGGCGCTTGAACGACAGCGTGACGATGCGCAGCGCCGGGTCGCGATGCGCTGCGACATTGCGCGCGAGCCAGCGCGCGAAGGCCGGATGGCGGCTGGCGTGCGCGGCCATGCGCGCTTCGGCATCCTGCAGATCGAGTGTGCGGGGCGCGAGGCGCGGCGGCACGAACGATGCCGCGATGCGGTCGAACTCGGCCTGCGGGATCGTGTGCGGGCCGCCGTCATGCTCGACGATCTGGCGGAATTCTTCCTCGACGTCGTCGATATAGCGCTGTCCCTCGCTCTTCACGAGGATCTTGATGCGCGCCTTGTACTTGTTGTCGCGCCGCCCGTAGCGGTTGTACACGCGGACGATCGCTTCGATGTAGTTCATCACCTGCTGCCACGGCAGGAACGCGCGCAGCAGCGTCGCGATCAGCGGCGTGCGGCCCATGCCACCGCCGGCGCTCACGCGAAAGCCGAGTTCGCCCGCGTCGTTGCGCACGAGCTTCAGCCCGACGTCGTGCCAGTCGGTCGCCGCACGGTCCTCGGCCGCGCCGGTGATCGCGATCTTGAACTTGCGCGGCAGGAACGCGAATTCCGGATGCAGTGTCGTCCACTGGCGCATCACCTCGGCGAACGGGCGCGGATCGGCGATCTCGTCCGGCGCGACGCCCGCACGCTCGTCGCACGAAATGTTGCGGATGCAATTGCCGCTCGTCTGGATCCCGTGCATGTCGACGGTCGCGAGCAGGTCCATCACGTCGGCCGCCTTCGCGAGCGGAATCCAGTTGAACTGCACGTTGGTGCGGGTCGTGAAGTGCGCGTTGCGGGTCGGCAGGCGCAGCGTGCCGAGCTGCGCCTGCGCGTCGCACGCGGCGCGGTAGGTGGCGTCGTCGGGCACGTCGTAGTCGCGTGCGATACGGGCGAGCACGCGCAGCTGCGCGCTCGACAGTTCGCCGTACGGCACGGCCACGCGCAGCATCGGCGCATGGCGCTGCACGTACCAGCCGTTCTGCAGGCGCAACGGCCGGAACGCGTCCTCGCTCAGCGTGCCGTGCTGCCAGCGTTCGAGCTGGTCGCGGAACTGGGCGGCGCGACTGTGCACGAGCGCCCGGTCGAAATCGGTATATCGGTACATGACGTGATACGCGAGAGGAGCGGCGGCGCAGAGGCGCGCGCCGCTCGGGAGGGGACGTTGCGACGGGTGTCGGGCAACAGGGACAGCGTAGGGAACGCGGGGCGGCGGGACAAGCAGCAGATCGGAGCGGAAACGGCGCAGCAGATCGTAGCGGAAAGGGCGCAGATCGGAATGGAAACGGCGCAGCAGATCGGCGGAGCGCGCCGTTGTGTGCCGGGGCATGCATTGCGCATGCCCCGCGTCGGGTTCAGGTTTGCGCCGGCGCGTCGACGATCAACGCCGGATCGAGCGCGCGGATGCGCTGGTCGATGAAGTAGCCGCCGCCTTCCTGATAGCGCAGATAGAGCCGGCCGCACGATACGCAGCGGCTGACGTTGCAGCGGTTGTACGGAAAGTGGCGCGGTGCGATCGGCGCGTCGTCCGACGCATAGCGCGTGCCGGCCGGATGATATTCGTCGTAGGTCGGCTCGGTCTCGCCGGGCGGCGCAAGCGTGGCCACTTCCGTCAGTTGCGTGTCCTGCAGCGACAGCGGCAGGGTCGTCCAGCCGGCGAGCGAGGTTCTCGTGCACGTGCACGGCTGCGTAACGTGTGCCGCTTCGGCCGCCAGTTTCAGCAACGCGTCGTGATCGAGGTAGGGCAGTTGGCTCATGGGCAATCGTGAAGGAGCGGCGGGACCAGCAATGTAACCCGCGCGCGGCTTCGCTGCATGGACGTGATGCGGGCGGCGCGCAGCGTGCGCACGAGGCGCGATCAGCCCGACTTGCGTACCGCCGGCCCGGTGACCAGCTCGCCGAGCACGCGGATCGCGCGCTCGATGTCGCGGCTCCACGGATGGCCGAAGTTCACGCGCACGCAGCGCTCGAAGCCGTGCGCGGCCGAAAACAGCGGCCCCGGTGCGAAGCTGATGCCGCGCGCGATCGCCTGGCGGTGCAGTTCCATCGCGTCGATCGCGTCGGGAAACGACAGCCACAGGAAATACCCGCCGTCCGGCCGCACCCACTCGACGCCGGGCGGCAGCCAGCGCCGCAGCGCGTCGTCCATGCGCGCGAGCTGCGCCTGCAGGGTGCCGCGCAGCTTGCGCAGGTGACGATCGTAGCCGCCGTGCTCCAGATAGTTCGCGATGCCGGCCTGCGCGGGAATGCTCGCCGACAGCGTGGTCATCAGCTTGAGCCGCTGCACCTTCTCCGCGAACCGGCCGGCGGCGGCCCAGCCGATCCGGTAGCCGGGCGCGAGCGTCTTCGAGAACGAACTGCAATGCATCACGAGGCCGTGCCGGTCGAATGCGCGCGCGGGCAGCGGGTAGTCGGGGCCGAAATGCAGCTCGCCGTATACGTCGTCCTCGATCAGCGGCACCTCGCGTGCGGCCAGCAGCTCGACGAGCGCGCGCTTCTTGTCGAGCGACAGCGTGACACCGGTCGGATTCTGGAAATTGGTCATGAACCAGCACGCGCGGATGTCGTGCCGGTCGAGCGCGTTCGCGAGCGCATCGAGATCGAGGCCCGTGCGTGGATCGACGGGAATCTCGACCGCGCGCAGGTCGAGCCGCTCGATCGCCTGCAGCGCCGCATAGAAGCCGGGAGACTCGACCGCGACGACGTCGCCGGGCCGCGTGACGGCCATCAGGCACAGGTTCAGCGCTTCGAGCGCGCCGTTGGTGACGACGATCTCGTCGACGGGCTGCGCGACACCGGTTGCCAGATAGCGCCGCGCGATCTGCTGGCGCAGCGCCTCGCTGCCGGGCGGCAGGTCGACGACCGTGCTCCACGGGCTGACGAGCCGCGTCGCCTGCGCGAGCGATTTCGCGAGGCGCGGCAGCGGAAACAGCTGCGGCGCGGGAAATGCGGAGCCGAGCGGCACGATGCCGGGCTGCGTCGCGGCGTCGAGCACCGAGAACACGAGGTCGCTGATGTCGACCTTGCGCGTGGCGCCGGCACGGCTCGCGCGGCGTTTCGCGGGCGGGTTCGCCGCCGGGCCCGCGCCGGGCGCTACGTAATAGCCGGAACGCTCGCGTGCGCGGATCAGCCCCCACTGTTCGAGCAGGTAGTACGCGCGAAACACCGTCGATTGGCTCACGCCATGCTGCGCGATGATCTGCCGCAGCGACGGCAGGCGCGTGCCGACCGCGAGGTTGCCGTTGCGGATTTCGTCGGCGATCGTCTGGGCGAGGGTTTCGTAGCGTTTCATCGGCGCGGGCGGAGCATGCTTGGTGCCGCTCGCGCGGGGCCGATGCGGCGCCGCGCCGGCGGGCGCGCGTCATTGTCCGACGAGCGGCCCGAAAAGGAAAGCGCGACGGCCGGGCCGGTCGCGCTGTCGTGGCGATGCCGATGCGTGCGCATCCGTCGCGCGTGATCGCGGCGTTCATGCCTGCGTGGCGCGGATGCGCATGCGATGGCTCGACGCGCATGCAGGCGGAGGTGGCGACACGACGCGATGGATGACGCGCGTCGCCGAATGCATCGAATGCACCGAACGCTCCGAACGCATACGCAGTACATGCCGCGTGGCGCCGTGGCTGCAAGCGGAGTTGGCACACGTCGCGTCTTGCCTTTCACCTGATGATTCTCCGTTCGCGTGGCCGGGTTCGAGCGCGTGCAGCGACGTGCGATCGCACGCGTACACGGATGACGCGCTCCGAATAGGCGGATGCAGTGCGCGTGCGGCTTGTTCCAATTGCGCGGCGATATTTTTTGTGGTCTTGTTGCACGATCAAGCATCGACTCGAAAAAAGGACAGTCGAATGCATACGGGGAATTCGGACGAGGACCGATTGATCAGGGGAATCGGCGCGCGCCGTGCGCGCCGCGCCGCGTGCCGGTGGCTTGTCGTCCTGACGCTGGGCTGGCAGGGCCTGCCTGCTTGCGCCGCTTCCCCCGAGACCGTCAGCGACAACGTACTGCGTGTCCTTGCGTGGCCCGGCTACGCGGACAACGATGTCGTCAATGCATTCGAGACGCACTTTCATGTGCACGTCGAAGTAACCTTCGTCGATTCCGACGAAGCGTTGTGGACGCGGATGCACAGCGCGTCGCCGCCGCCGTACGACGTGCTTGCGGCCAACACGGCCGAGATCCAGCGCTATGCGAGCGACGGCCTGCTCACGCCGATCGACCTGTCGCAGATCCCCAACCGCCGGCGGCAACTGCCGAATTTCCAGCAGCTCGCGACGATCGGCGGACTCGTGCGCAACGGCTCGACCTATGCGATTCCGTTCACGTATTCGTCGATGGGACTGATCTACGATCGCAAGCAGGTGCCGGTCGCGCCGCGCTCGATGCTGGAACTCTGGAATCCGCGTTACCGCGGCAAGGTGCTCGACTTCAACAGCGCGCCGCATAATTTTTCGTTCACCGCGCTCGCGCTCGGCTATCCCGACCCGTTTCACCTGTCGCCCGCGCAAACGCTTGCCGTTGCGCACAAGCTGGTCGAACTGCGGCGCAACCTGCTCACGTATTACACGCTTCCGGACGAGGCGACCACGCTGTTCGTCCAGCATCGCGCGGCGCTGATGTTCGGCAACTATGGCACGCAGCAGGTCGAACAGCTGCGTCGCGCCGGTGCGGATGTCGGCTACGTGATTCCGGACGAAGGCGCGCTCGCGTGGCTCGACTGCTGGGGCGTCACGCGCGGCGCGGAGCATCGCGAACTGGCGTTCGCGTGGATCAACTACATGCTCGAACCGGCGATCGGCGTGCTGCTGACCGAACGCCAGGGGCTCGCGAATACGCTCCAACCGCCACCCGGTCTCGAGGCCGGCCACCAGCACCTCGTCTGGATCCAGCCGGTCGAGGACATCGCGCGGCGTGAGTCGCTATGGAGCCGCATCGTGTCGGGCGACCGGCCGGAGCGGTTCGAAAAATGATCAGGCTCGGGCTCACCTGGAAGCTGTCGATGCTGTTCGCGTGCATCGGCGTGATCGCGTCCGGCACGACCGGCTACTACACCTACCGCGCGAACCGGACGATGCTCGTGCAGGAAGCGCAGCACAGCCTGCTGATGTCGACGCACTTGCTCGGACAGCGCTTCACGACCGCGCTGTCCGACGTGGCCGACGATGTGCTCGTGCTCGCGCAATTGCCGGCGTCGGCGTCCGTCGCGAGCGGGGAAGGCGCCGATCGCGCGCCGCGCACGCGGCTCGAACAGGTGTATTACAGCTTCATGAAGAACCACCCCGAGTACCTGCAGATCCGGCTGATCGCGCGCGGGGATTTCGGGCTCGAGCGGATCCGCGTCGATCGCGACGCGCACGGCATCGTCGTGTTGCCGGAGAGTGCATTCCAGGAAAAAGGGCAGTTTCCTTACGTATTCGATACGCTTGCGACGGCGCCCGGTCATATCTACCTGTCGCCGATCGCGATCAATCACGAGACCGGCTCGCATGCGGCCGAAGGGCTGCCGATCCTGCGCGTGGGCACGCCGGTGGTCGACGAAGGCGGCCGGGTCGTCGGCGCGCTGGTCGTCGACGTCGAGCTGACGCGCATGTTCGACCGGCTTGAACGCGATCTGCCGCCAGACTACGTGGTGTATCTCGCGAACAAATGGGGCGATTTCCTCGTGCACCCCGATCCGTCGCAGATCTTCGGCTTCGATCGCGGGCACCGCGTGCTGATGCAGGACAGCTTCCCCGACACGCGGCTGCTGTTCGTCGGGGCGCGCACGAACGTGGCGCTCAACGGTCTCACGCAGCCCGACGCCGCACCGGGCCAGATGTTCGCGTTCGTGCGCACGCCGTTCGGCAACAACGAGGGCAACCGCTTCGTGGTGCTCGGCATGGCGCGTCCGCTCACGGACGTGCTGGCGCCGGCCGGGATGCTCGGCGAGCGGATCATCCGGATGGTGCTCTTGATGAGCGTGGCGGCGGTGATTCTCGCGATCCTGTTTGCGAGCGCGATCACGCGGCCGTTGCAGATGCTCGCGCGCGCGGCGACCCACGTGTTCGACGATCCGGCCGCCGAACGGTTGCCGGTCGCGCGGGCCGACGAGATCGGCGTGCTGGCGCGCTGTTTCGACAGCATGCGCGTCGAGATTCGTACGCAGGTCGCGATGCTGCGCGCGAAGCAGCTGGAGCTCGCGCATCTCGCCGGTCACGACCCGCTGACCGGCTTGCCGAACCGCCTGTTGTTCATGGAGCATCTCGATGCCGCGATCCGGCATGCGGCCGCGGTGCGCGAGGGGCTGGCGGTGATGTTCGTCGATCTCGATCGCTTCAAGCAGATCAACGACCAGCACGGGCACGCGGCCGGCGATCGCACGCTCGTCGCGGTCGCGAAACGGCTGAGCCTCGCGCTGCGCAGCGGCGACATGGCCGCGCGGCTCGGCGGCGACGAATTCATCGTGCTGATTTCGGACGTGCGATCGCCCGCGGTGATCGGCGATATCGCGTCGCGTATCCAGATCGTGATGGCCGAGGAACTGGAATTCGGCGACCGGCACCTGGCCGTGGGCGCGAGCATCGGCGTGAGCGAATATCCGGCGGATGGCGCGTCGGCCGAGGAACTGCTGGTCAAGGCCGACGCGGCGATGTACGCGGCGAAGGCGTCCGCGCAGTGCGCGTGCGTGCGTTACCAGGAACTGCTCGGCGGCGGTATCGCCACCGACGACGGCGGCCGCGTGGCGGCGGAGGGCAGCCGCTGACGGCGGGCCGGCCCGGCGCGCGGCAAAAACGCGGCGAGCCCGTCACGGGACGGGCTCGCTGGATCCGGGCGGACCGCGCGCGATGCGCGCGGCGGCGGACTTAGTGGCCGAAGTAGACCGAGTCGCGCGCGTTGCGCACCTTGACCGCCGGTGCGCCGCCCTGGACGACCGGGGCCGGCTGCGCGCCGTAGCCGCTGTTGTCGGCAGCGTGTGTGCGCGCTTGCGCGGCCTGGATGTCGGCCGGGTAGTACGGGCTCGACTGGCTCGGCTTGTAGCCGGCATTTTCGAGCTGGACGAGTTCGTTGCGCACCTGGGCGCGGGTCACGGTGCTTTGGGCGAAGGCGCCGAACGAAGCGGACAGGGCGACAGCGGCGACGACCGCGGAAACGAGCGATTTCATGATGACCTCCGATGTTCTATTGGGTTCGCCGGCGACACCATGTCGTAAGCGATTGATTACATCGTAGGCGTCGCTGGATTCAGGGTAAACGTGGATTCCGGCGAAAGATCATTGTCGGTGAGGCAACAATTCCAACATAAGTTCGATCCGTCCCCGTTCTGCGTTGCGGGAATTGCAAACTGACGGCGGACAGGCGGCGAGACATCGCGCACGGGCGAACGCCCGGTGGCGGGGCACCGGCAGGTGGGGCGGCTGGCGGGGGGCGTTGGCGGATCAGACGCCGTCGGCGTCGTCGATTTCCTTGCGCTCGCGGCGTTCCTCGTTGCCGCGGCGCGCCCGCAGGCGCTGGCGCGACAGGACCGCGATCACCTGCTGGGTGGGCGCGCCGGACGGCAGCTCGTTGCGGATGCGATCCGGCACCATCGGCAGGCCCGCGCGCTGCCGGCGCAGTGCCTTCGCGATTGCCCGGCGGCATTCGTCCCCGTGGCAATCCCATTCATCGCGGATTCTCTGGCAATAACGGCATTGTTCCATCGGGACAGTCTAACGCGTCTTGGCGATCGGAGCTGAAGGCGCAACGGACGGGGCTTGGACGGGCGCGGGCGCCGGAGCAATCCTGCGCGTGTCCGGCGACGGCGTTCGACATGATTCGAGGCTGAATCTTGCCCGAGCGCGGCGCGGGGCATCGGGCGAGGTCACGCGATGGCGCGCAATCGAAGCGCATGACACCGGTTCAATCAAATTCATGATGCGTCGCTCTATCATGTGAAAAATACATGCATCGCAACAAGGAGGCGAGATGACGCTTGCGCAGTTGCAGGCCCTGGCTGCCGTGGTCGAACTCGGCTCGCTGACGGCCGCGGCCGACCGGCTCAGCCGCAGTCAATCCGCGATCAGCCACGCGTTGACCGAACTGGAGGACATCACCGAGGTCAAGCTGCTGTTGCGCGACCGCCAGCCGGTCGTCCTGACCGCTGCCGGCGAACGCCTGTGGCCGTACGTACAGAACGTCGTCCGGGAAGCGCAGACGCTGCGCCAGCAGTTCGGCCTGGCGCGCGGCAAGCTCGAGGGTCGGCTGGTGGTGGCGTCGCTGCCGAGCGTCTCGCTCGCGTTCGTCGTACCCGCGCTCGAAGCGTTGAAGGCGGCGCATGAGGGCGTGACGGCCGTGCTGCTCGAAGGCACGGACGCGGAAGTCGAAGGGTGGCTCGACGACGGCACCGCCGACATCGGCGTGGTCGCCGGCACGAAGACTTTCGCGAACAACCTGCCGTTGCTCGACGAGGATTTCGTCGCGGTGGCGGCGAACGGCATGTTCGACGGGCGCGAGAGCGTGTCGGCGAAACGGTTGGCCACGATGCCGTTCATTTTTTCGAAGGCGGGGTGCGGGCCGGTGATCGTGACCTGCGGCGGAATTTTGTAGCCAGTCAGGCAGTGAGTCTCGCGTCGATATTATCGGAATCCAGCCAGGCTCGACGGACCGTGGCGGGAGGTTGATAGCGATGTGCGCTATGGGGCCGGCGCTCGTTGTAGAACTGTCGCCAGCGTTCGATGAGCACCTTGGCCTCGGCGCGGCTGCGGAACCATTCCCGGTTCAGCAATTCGTCACGCAGCTTGCCGTTGAAGCTCTCGACGAACCCGTTTTGCCACGGACTGCCCGGTGCGATGAAGGCAGGATCGATGGCAGCATCTCGCAGCCAGCGCATGACCTTGGCAGCGGTAAATTCGGCGCCGTTGTCAGACCGAATGAACGCGGGCTTGCCGTACAGCCGCATCAGTCGCGACAGCGTCAGGATGACGTCCTGCGACCGCAGGCTGGCGCCGACCTCGATCGCCAGACACTCGCGGGTGTATTCATCGATCACGCAAAGCATCTTCAACGCCCGCCCGTCTACCAGTTGATCGTGCACGAAGTCGTAGCTCCATACCGAGTTGGGTTGTGTCGCACCGGGCAGGCGAATGTCGTTGCCACAACGACGGCGGCGAGGACGCCGCCGTGGAATGTTGAGCTGCAAGGCTCGCCACATTCGCCGCACGCGCGATTCGCCCAGCGCCAGCCAAGCCGACATCCGCCGGTAGCCGAAGCGCGGCACTTCCTGCGCGGCCGCCATCAGCCGCTCGCCCAGGCTCCGATCCTTCTCCGGTTGCTTGAGCGTATAGGTGGCCACCCGGCGACTCAGCCCCAGATAACAACATGCCTTGCGTTGCGAGAGACCCCGCCGAGTCAGGACTTCCAGCGCTTCGCGCCGGCCCGTTGGGGTGCTCATTTTTTGGTTCATCGAGGATTACCGGGGAACGCGGCGCGGATCTTGAGGAAGAAGTATTCGTCGTCGCGGTACCCGTAAGCCC
>NZ_QTQM01000041.1:0-74839 GCF_003854225.1 Burkholderia sp. Bp8986
ACGCGCTCGCCGTTGCCGGCTTCGACGTGGCGGTCGAGGCAGTTGTACGACGCGTTGAGTTCGCCGTCGTCGAACCACTTGTAGAACGGCGCATCGCTCTCGTCGAGCACCTTCGTGAACGGCTTGTGCCAGCTGAGG
This sequence comes from Burkholderia sp. Bp8986, assembly GCF_003854225.1. NCBI lineage: Bacteria > Pseudomonadati > Pseudomonadota > Betaproteobacteria > Burkholderiales > Burkholderiaceae > Burkholderia > Burkholderia sp. Bp8986. The sequence goes on from NZ_QTQM01000041.1 coordinate 139, forward strand.
CCCTCGCGCGCGAGACGCGCCCAGAAGCCTTCGTAATCCTGCTCGGCCTCGGCGGCCAGCGCGCGGTAGGCCGGCATGCCGGAGATGTTGGCGCGCTCGCGTGCGTCGGCCGACGGTTCGAAGATTCGGTGTTCCTGCAGGATCGATACGAGGGCAGTCAAGGTGTTCTCCGTGGAAATCGTTGGTGTGCGGCCTGACTGTTGAAACGCAACTTGCATGCCAATCGAACGGGTATTCGGCCGGAGCGGCGTGCGTGCGCGTTGCAGTGCGGTTCACGTAGATCGATATGCAGTGCAAAGCATAAAAAGACCAGGCACTCGGTGCGCTTGCCGGCCTGCGCGTTGCGTCGAAATGCAGCAGCGGGTGTTGCAGGCGTCAACACGGCACACGATACGCGGCGTGCACGCCGCTGGCCGGACGCCGCGCTACGCGATGAACGACCGGAGCGTGCCGAGCGCGTCGGATGCGCGAAGCCGCGCGAGCGCCGACGCCTCGATCTGCCGCACGCGTTCGGCGGACAGGTTCAACTGGCGGCCGATGTCGCGCAGCGAGCAGCCTTCGTCCGCGTGCAGTCCGTAGCGCAACCGCAGGACCGTCGCCTCGCGCGGCGGCAGCCGGTCGATCGCGGCGGCGATCGTATGGCGCAACTGGGCGGCGCCGGCCGCGTCTTCGGGCGACGGCGACGACAGGTCCGGCGCGACGTCGGCGAACGTCATGTCGCCTTCCGGCGACACCGGCAAATCCGCCGACACCGGCTCCTTCACGATCGCCATCAGGTCGCGCACCTTGTCGACCGGCTCGCCCATGTGGACGGCCAGTTCGGCCGGCGTCGCGGCCGTGCCCGTGCGTTGCCGATGCTCGCGCGCGAGCCGCGTCAGCTTGTTCAGCGCGTCGACCGTATGCGTCGGCACGCGGATCGTGCGGCCGAGGTCGGCGAGCGCATGCGTGATCGCCTGCCGGATCCACCAGGTCGCGTAGGTCGAGAAACGGAAACCGCGCCGGTAGTCGTAGCGCTCGATCGCCTTCAACAGGCCGATGTTGCCTTCCTGGATCAGGTCGGCGAACGCCAGGCCGCGATCGGGATAGCGCTTCGCGATCGACACGACGAGCCGGAGGTTCGCGTCGAACAGTCCGGTCCTCGCCGGCTGCATCGCGCGCTCGATCGCGGCGAGCCGCGCATCGAGCGACGCGGTCGCGCCGGGCGGCAGCGCCGACGCCGGGGCATCGCGCACGATCGCGGCGCGTGCGTCGACGAACTCGGCCGCGCGCCGCGTCAGCGTCGGCCCGCAGGCCGGATGGGCGGCGATGCACGACGCGAGCCAGCCCGCGTGGTCGTCGTCGGTCGACCGCGCAAACGACGGCGGGACGCCCACGTCGGCCAGCATCCGCGCCAGCCGGCCCCGCAGCGCGCGCTGCCGGCATGCGCGCTTGCGCAACGGTTCGCTCATCCGTTCGAGTGCGCGGGCGGACAGGCTCACCGTGCCGAGCAGCGCCGCGACGTCGCGGACTTGCGCGCGATACGCGGCGGAAGCGCTGCCGCCCGACAGCAGCGCCGCGCGCATGCCGCCGGCGAGCGCGTCGATGCGGGCGAGCCGTGCCACGACGGCGTCGCGCCAGGCAGAATCCTCCGGTGGCGTCTCGTCGTCGCGTGCGGGTTCGCCGGTGGAAGCGGCCGTAGCGTCCGCATCGACCCTGTCCGCCGGGCGGTCGTCGCGCGGGCCGTCGGCGAGAAAGATCACGTAGGTCGATGCGGCGGTCCGGCATTCGGCGATCTCGGTGCGGATCGACACCAGCGCGTCGAGTGCATCGGGATCGCCGCACAGCACCGCGACCGACGCCGCGCGGCCGCGCTCGATGCGCTGCGCGTAGGTGAATTCCTCGTCGCGCGTGAGGAGCGGTGTCGTGCCCATCTCGCGCAGGTACAGCCGGACCGGGTCGGTCGTGCGCGGCGCGAGCAGGTCGGCCGCGGCGAGCGTGCCGGCGCCGTCGGCCCATGCACGCGCGGGCGGCGCGGGCCGGAAGTAGCGGTCGAGCGTCCAGCCGCTCGCGGTATCGGCGCTGTCGCACACGGCGATGCCGAGTTCGGCGAGCACCGCGGCGGCGGCATCGATGCCGCCGTCGCCCGCATCGTCGTCGGGCAGCGCGTCGATGATGTCGCCGCGCGTGACGAAGCCGCGCGACAGGCCGGTCGCGATCAGCGCGTGCAGATGCGCGACGGCGTGCGGCGGCGCGCCGTCGGCGATGCCGGCCGCGGGCGCCGGTGCGTGCCGCGCCGGCATCCCGTCGCGCGACGCGTCACGCGCGCTTCGCATACACGTTGCACCAGCCGTCCGCCGCGACCAGCTTGCCGCCGAACATCGGACACGTGCCGGCGGCATCCGCCGCTTCGCCCTTGTAGAAGCGGCAGTTCACGCAGCGCTGGCCGGCCTGGTATTTCGGGAACTGCGCGGCGTCGACGCTGGACGCACGCGCGCGATAGCCGAGCGTCTTCGCGGCGGCGTCGTTCTCGTCGACGAGCGGCGGCGCCGCGAGTGCCGTGCGTGCGGCGGCGAGCGTCGCGCACAGGCCGATGGTATGGATGATGAAGGTTCTGCGGGAGGTCGGGTACGTCACGGTCGTTTCCTGGTGAAGATGAAATCGTGGGGAAGGGCGCGGCCCGCATCGCGTGGCGGAGCCGCTTGCCCCGGTGTTACTGGCTCGCGTCCTTGTGCGCGGCGGGACCGGCAATGAGCGGCGCGGTCGATGCGTGGGCGGTATCGGCCGTCAACTTGCTCTTGCCGGCGGCATAGCCGTTCGACGCGAGCAGGAAGGCCATCAGGTCCGCGTAGTCTTCGTCCTTCAGCTTGCCGGGCTGGTCCGCCGGCATGTTGGTCGCCATGTAGCCGAACACGCCGCCGATCGTCAGGTGCGAATGCGACAGCGGCGCGAACGACGGGCCGCTCAGCGCGGGCGCGGTGTTGCCTTCGAGGTCGGCGCCGTGGCACTTCGCGCACGCATTGCCGTAGATTTCCTTGCCGTGTGCGACCTGGGCCGCGTCGAACGTCGGCGCGGCGTCGCCGGTGCTCGCGGCGACGCGGATGAAGCCGCCTGCGGGCACGTTGCGCGCGCGCAGCAGGCTACCGGGCGCGCGGCCTGCGCTCGCCGTCGCGCCGTCGAGGAAACGCGACGGCGTGCTCGACTCGTGCGCTTCGAGCGCGCTGCCGGGCAGCGCCCACTTGCGGGTCAGCGCGGCCAGCCGGCCGTTGTCCTTCATCCGCGTGAGTGCCGCGTCGATCCGCTGCTGCAACGCGGCCGAGCGCGGCGCGAACGCGAACGTGAGCTGCCACTCCGCATACGGCGACGCGGTCGCGCCGATGCGGAACGCCTGTTTCGGATGCGCGGCCTGGTACGCGACGACCGCCGGATACCAGACGATCGCGCGATGCGCGCGGCCGCGGGCGACCGCGTCGACCGTTTGCTCGGACGTGTTCTCGAGATCGAAGCGCGCGTTCTTCTGCTGAACCGCGATCAGTTGCGCGGGGCTCGCGTAGGTGGCCGCGACGATTTCCCGGCCGGTCGGCGGCGTGCCGGCGTCGCGGCGCGTGACGCTCACGTAGCCCGAGCGCAGGTAGCCCTGCGAGAACAGCAGCTTCGTGTCGGATGCGTCGGCGATGGCCGAGCGCGGGAAGCCGGCGAGCACGTCGCAATCGCGTTCGAGGATGCCGGCGAGTTCGTGCGCGGATACGCCGTCGTCGTCGCTGCCGCCCGCGTCGTGTGCGGCGAAGCTGGCGGCGATGCCGGCCGTGCGGAACACCTCGCGGGCGACGGCCTTGTCGAGCGCGGCCGTCGGCGTGCCGGGCAGCGAGCAGACGCGTACCGCCGTCGCGGCCGTGGACGGCACCGGGGTCAGCGCCGTGCCTACCGCGAGCGCACAGGCCACGGCGAGGCGGGAAAGTCGGAGGTTCATGATCGTACGCTCGGTTGAAAAGGAGAAGGGAGGCGGCACCCGCGCCGGCGGCGCGGGTGCGATGCGGTTGAACGGACGTCGATCAGCCGCGGTCGAGGGCGAACACGTACAGCGTGCCGCCGCGCGGCACGTCGTCCGCCGCCTTGGCCATCGGGCCGCCCCAGATCGGATTGGCGCCGCCGTAGCCGGCGAGCACTGCTACGTACTCCTTGCCGTCGACTTCGAAGACGGACGGCTGCGCGATGATCCCGCTCGCGAGCTTCGGGCTCTCCCACAGCACCTTGCCGGTCGACACGTCGAACGCGTACAGGTGGCCGTCGAGCGAGCCGCTGAACGCGAGGCCGCTCGCGGTCGTCGCGACGCCGCCGTTCCACGGCAGCTTGCTCCAGTGGCTCCACACCTTCTTGCCGGTGTTCACGTCGATCGCCTGGAGCTCGCCGTAGCCTTCGCTGCCCGGCTCCGGCTTGATCTCGAAGCCTTCGCCGAGATACGGCAGCCCTTCCATGTAGTTGACCGACTTGCCCGACAGGCTCATGCACGCATGCAGCGCCGGGACGATCGCGAGATGGCGCACGGGGTCGTACGACATCGACCACCAGTTCTTGCCGCCGAGGAAGCTCGGGCACGTGTCGATCGTCGTGCCGACCTTCGGATACTTCGCGGGATCCTGGATCGGCGCGCCGTCTTCCGTGTAGCCGGTGACCGACGTGGCCTTCACGAACGGCTCCGCATAGATCAGCTTGCCGGTGTCGCGGTCGATCGCATGGAAGTAGCCGTTGCGGTCGGCATGGACGATCGCGTCGTGTTCCTTGCCCTTGTACTTGATCGTCGCGAGCACCGGTGTGTTGACGCCGTCGTAGTCCCAGGTGTCGTGCTTGGTGTACTGGTAGTGCCACTTGAGGTCGCCGTTCTTCGGATCCAGCGCGAGCAGCGAATCGGAGTACAGGTTGTCGCCCGGCCGCAGGTCTGCGAGCCACGGCCCCGGGTTGCCGACGCCCCAGTACAGCGTGCGCGTCGCCGCGTCGTAGGTGCCGGTCAGCCAGGCCGGTGCGCCGCCGTGCGCCTGCATGCCGTCGGGCCAGGTATCGGCGTGCTTCTCGCCCTGGCCGGGGATCGTGAAGCGCTTCCACAGCAGCGAGCCGTCGTTCGGGCTGAGCGCCGCGATGAAGCCGCGTGCGCCGTATTCGCCGCCCGAGCTGCCGACCACGATCGCGCCGTCGAGCGCGAGCGGGGCGAGCGAGAACGCGTAGCCGAGCCCCGGTTCGAACATCTGCTTCTTCCACACGAGCGCGCCGGTCTGCGCGTCGAGCGCGGCCACCTCGCCGCTCAGCATCGCGACGTAGACGTTCTTGCCGTATAGCGCGACGCCGCGGTTCACGACGTCGCAGCAGGCCGTCTTGAACGATTCCGCGCCGAGCTTCGGTTCGTATTTCCACAGCTGCGCGCCGGTGGCCGCGTCGAACGCGTACACGTTGTCCTTCGGCGTGGTCACGAACAGGTAGCGGCCGTTGACGATCGGCGTGGCCTCGAAACCCTGCTTCAGCTCGGCCGGAAACTTGTAGCTCCACGCCTGCGTGAGCTGCTTCACGTTCGACGCGTCGATCTGCTTGAGCGGCGAATGCGCCTGGCCGCTGTACGTGCGGTAGTAGGTGAGCCAGCCCGGATCGCGTTGTGCATCCGTGAGCCGCTGGTACGTGACGGCCGGATAATCCGCGGCAGCGTCCACCAGGCCGGGATTCAAGGCGATCGCCGCCGCCGCCGCGATGCCGATCGTTGCCAGTCGGCTCGTCGAAGCCGAGAGTTTTTTCATGGTTGTCTCCTGAGTCATTGTGGTCGCACCGCGGCCAACACATGGCCGGGCCGGCAGGGTGGGGATCCGGGTCCAGTGCGCAGCCAGTCACGCAAATCGCATGCCACTGCGGCGCGCGCCTTGCCGGGCAAGGCGCAGCGGCCGATTGCGCGCGTTGCGGCGACGCGGGCGGCGCGGCGCGGGTGATCCGCGGGTGTTGCGTTCGGGGACAGCCGCGGGCCGAGTGTTGCGAAACATGACAACGCCGTGAGCGGACGGGAGCCGCGCGCATGCGATACGTGGCGCACGGCCAATCGCGGCGGTCATGCGCGAGGGCATGCCTGAATGAATGACGGTGCGGCGCAGGGACGGCGATCGTCGTCGACTGTGTGAGTCGATGGCGCGCCGTTACCCGGTGCGACGCACGCATGCAACGGACCGCGCGCCCACGGCGGCGCGCCCGATCCGAACGACGATCGCGCATACGACTGCGCGAGCGCCGTACCGTTGATCCAAATTGACACAGGTGCAACAGCGGTGGCACGAACTGCAACAGGTCGGCGGTTGCGGATCGACGCGTGGCGGCTTCGACCGGCGCCAGGCGGGCGATGCGGGCATCGGCATGCTTCTTGCCGTTCGAACCGGCAACGATTCCGCGCAGCGAGAAACCACCATGCCCGTCCCGATGCCGTTCGATGCCCACCGCAGGTCCGACCGCCGCCGCGTGGTCGCGCTCGCATACGGCATCGCGCCGGTCGGCGCGGACGCGGCGACGATCGCGATGTCGCAGGCCGTGCGCGCACGCGAACCGCTGCACGCGGTCGCGCTGGCGGTATTCGCCGTCCATGCGGCCATCACGGTCGCGCTGTGGCATGTGTGCGTGCCCGCTGCACGCCCGACGCTGCCTCGTCCGCTCGCCGTCGAGGTGGACGCGAGCGAATCCGCGCGGGTGGCCGAACCGGGCGAGCAGCGCCGTACGGATCGCGCAACACCGGTTCCTCCCGTGCACGGGCCTTCGCATGCGCGCCGCGAAACGGTCATGCCTCGGGAGATTCGGCCGAACCCGACGGTGCCGCGTCGGGTCGATCGCACAAGTCCTTCGCGCCAGCCCCCGGCCGCAACCGCCGTGGCGCGGCCGGACGGCGAATTGGAGCGAGCCGGGGCGGTACCGGAACCGGCGTCGCCGGCCGCCGCACACGCATCGGCCGATACCGCGACGGTGCCTGCGCACGCGGCGCCCGCCGCACCATCGGCAACCGCGCCCGAACCCGTCACCGCACCGCGGTTCGCGGCGGCGTACCTGCGTAATCCCGCGCCCGACTATCCGGACGTCGCGCAGCGGCGCGGCTGGGAAGGCACCACATTGCTGAACGTGCATGTGCTCGCGAGCGGCCGGCCCGACCAAGTCCTGCTGTCGGCGAGCAGCGGACACGACGCGCTCGACGAGGCGGCCGTCGCGGCGGTCACGGACTGGCGCTTCGTGCCGGCGAAACGCGGCACGGAATCGATCGACGGCTGGGTCAGGGTGCCGGTCGTGTTCAAACTCGGAAACTAGGGAGTCCTTCATGCCTGACTACATCCACTACGCGGTCGTCGGCGCGTTTGCGCTCCTCGCGGTGCTGTCGGCGCTCACCTGGACGCTGATCGTCGTCAAGGCGCTGCTGCATGCGCGCGTCGTGCTCGGCAACCGCCGCTTTGCCGCGGGCTGCGGCGATCGCGCGGCACTGTCGATGCCGACGGACGACGAGGCGGCCGCCAGCTCCAACGCGCGCCTGCAGCGCGCCGTGTGTGCCGCATTGCGCGATCTCGACGCACCCGAGCCGCACGCCCCGGCCACATTGGTTGCGTGGGACCGCCGCGACCTGCTCGAACGCACGCTCGCTCGCGCGATCCGGCGCGAACGGCGGCCGCTCGAGCGCGGGCTCACCGTGCTCGCGTCGATTGCGAATGTCGCGCCGTTCGTCGGGCTGTTCGGCACTGTGTTCGGCATCGTCCACACGTTGCAGTCGATGACGGCGTCGGCCACGAACGGCATCGATGCGATCGCGGGGCCGATCGGCCAGGCGCTGGTCGCGACCGGGATCGGGATCGGCGTCGCGATTCCGGCGGTGCTGGCTTACAACCTGTTCCTGCGGCAGCTCAAGACCGTGACGGCCGGGCTCGACGAGTTCGGGCAGGACCTGATCGCGCTGGCCGAACAGCGCCGCTTCCGGATCGACGCGCCGGTGCATGCCGCGCTGCCGGCGGCAAGCAATGCGGGCGTGCGCCGGGCGGCCGTATGAGGACGGACGAGCGCGAAGCCGACGCGGGCGAACCGCTCGGCGAGATCAACGTGACGCCGCTCGTGGACGTCGTCCTCGTGTTGCTGGTGATCTTCATGGTCGCGGCGCCGCTGATGACGCATGCGATCCGCGTCGACCTGCCGAAGGCAGCCGCGCCCGCGCGCGACCCGCGTGCAGCGACCGTCACCGTGACCGTCGACGCGCACGGCGCGATCCGGATCGACGGCACGCCGGCCGCGCCGGCCGAGGTCGAAGCCGTGCTGACACGCCGCGTCGCGCACGACCCGCAGACGAGCGTGAGCCTGCACGCGGACCGCAACGAGCCGTTCGGCACCGTGGCCGGCGTCATCGCGTCGATCGGACGCGCGCGTGTTGCGCATGTCGCGATCGCGACGGCGGACGGCGCTGCCGGGCCGGCGCCATGAAGCGAACGATGCCGGCGGAGATCACCGTCGACTTGTCGTTACGGACAACGATATAACGACGCGACGACAAGAAAAGAGGAGACGCGGAGATGAAGGAAACCGATGGGGCGAAGCGCCGCTTCGCCGCACGGCGCGCGGGCGTGACGCTGTGCTGCGGCGGCATGCTCGGCGGCTGGCTCGCGCCCGCGTCGGCGCAGGTCGAACCGGCCGGCAACGCCGATGCGCCGACGCTCGCTCCGATCGTCGTCGTCGGCACGACGCCGCTGCTCGGGATCGGCACGCCGCTCTCGCGCGTGCCGGCCAACGTGCAGACGATTCGCGGCGAGGACCTCGCGCGCCAGCACGACAGCGTGCTGACCGACTACTTCGAGAAGAACGTCTCGAGCGTCGACATCAACGAGGCACAGGGCAATCCGTACCAGACGGATGTGAACTACCGCGGCTTCACCGCGTCGCCGGTGGTCGGCACGCCGCAGGGGCTGTCGGTGTTCGTCGACGGCGTGCGGGTCAACGAGCCGTTCGGCGACGTCGTGAACTGGGACCTGATCCCGCAGGCGGCGATCGACACGATGCAGCTGATCCCCGGTTCCAATCCGACCTACGGCCTCAACACGCTCGGCGGCGCGCTCGCGATCACGACGAAGAACGGCAGGACGAGCCCGGGCGGCGCCGCGCAGGTATCGATCGGATCGTGGGGACGCAAGACCGCGCAGATCGAGCAGGGCGGACGCATCGGCAGCCACCTCGACTATTACGTGACGGGCAACGTCGCGAACGACAACGGCTGGGCCGATCACAACGCGAGCCGCGTGCGGCAGGGCTTCGGCAAGCTGCGCTACACGGACGCCGATACGACGCTGTCGATCTCGGCCGGCGGCGCGGACAACGCGCTGCAAGGCTCGCAGACGATTCCGCGCACGTTTCTCGACAATCGCGCGCAGGCCTACACCTATCCCGACCTGAACCGCAACAGCGCCGCGTACGTCACCGTGGCGGGCGACCATTCGTTCGGCGACCACGTGCAGTTGAGCGGCAACGTCTATTACCGGCACTATCGCAACACCAACATCAGCAGCAACGTGAACGACGATTTCGGCAGCGTCGACGGCAGCGGCGCCACCGACACCGTGCAGGCGACCAATGCCCGCTCGGTGATCGCGACCGACAGCTACGGCGCGAACCTGCAGCTGACGCTGCTCGGCAAGCTCGCCGGCATGGACAACCAGTTCGTGGCGGGCGCATCCGCCGATCTCGCGAACTCGGGGTTCGAGCAATCGTCGCAGGATGCGATGTTCACGGCGACGCGCGCGACGGTCGGCATCGGCGACTTCACGCAGACGACGCGCGCGAAGACGCGCAACGCGAACTACGGCGTCTACTTCGACGACACGCTCGCGCTGACGCGGCAATGGTCGCTGACGCTGGCCGGGCGCTACAACGTGTCGCGCGCGGCGATCGAGGACGTGAGCGGCCTGCAGCCGCTGCTCACCGCGCGCCATACGTTCGCGCGGTTCAATCCGGCCGTCGGCGTCACGTGGAATCCGGCGCCGGGCTTCACCGCGTATGCGACGTACAACGAAGGGATGCGCTCGCCGACCGCGATCGAGCTCGCGTGCGCCGATCCGGCCGCGCCGTGCTCGTTGCCGAACGACTTTCTCGCCGATCCGGCGCTAAAGCCCGTGATCGCGAAGACGATCGAGCTGGGCGCGCGCGGCCGGGTGGGCCAGGCGACGACGTGGAGCGCGGCCGTCTACCGCACGACGCTCGACGACGACATCCAGTTCATCAGCAGCAACGGCGGCGCGAGCACGCTCGGTTATTTCCAGAACGTCGGCAAGACGCGCCGGCAAGGCTTCGAACTCGCGGGCCATACGCGGCTCGGGCCGCTCGGCATCGGCGTCAGCTACAGCTATGTCGACGCCAGCTACCGCTCGACGTGGACCGAAAGCAGCGCGAGCAATTCGAGCGCCGATGCGCGCGGCAACATCGTCGTCCGCTCCGGCGACCGCATTCCGGGGATTCCGTCGAGCACCGTGAAGCTGCGGCTCGACTATGCGGCGACGCCGAAGTGGACCGTGGGCACCCGCATCACGTATCGCAGCGGCGTGTTCGCGCGCGGCGACGAGAACAACCAGGACGAAAATGGCAAGGTGCCCGGCTATTTCCTCATCGACCTCGACACGACCTGGCAAGTCACGAAGCAGCTGCAGCTGTTCGCGTCGGTGACCAACCTGCTCGACAAGCGCTATGCGAGCTTCGGGATGCTCGGCCAGAACGTCTTCAATGGTCCTAACCATTCGTTCGACGGGCTCAATGCCGTCAACGAACAGTTCGTCGGGCCGGGCGCGCCGCGCGGCGCATGGGTCGGCGCGCGCTATGCGTGGGACTGAACGGGCGGCTCGGCATGTTGTGGTGCGTCTGCCGCCGCGACGTCGAGCATCTTGCGTACCGCGCGGGCGATGCCACGCGCGAGCGCAGCATCGCTCGCGAGATGCCCGGCCGGTACGCGCTCGACGATGGCGGCCGGCACCGCGCGCGCGAGTCGATCGACGTTGTCGACCGGGCACACGCGGTCGCGCGTGCCGTGCACGGCATGTATCGGCACGCCGGCTTGCGCGGCTTGCCGGGCGAGCGCCAGCAAGCGGCGTTCGCCGAGCCAGCAATGGCGTTGCAGGTAGTGCGCCTGGATCCGGTACTTGTCGATCAGCCGGTCGATCGCGGCTTGCGCCGGCCGCGCGCCGCGCGCCGGCCGCCCGGACAGGATCGCGTCTTCATACGCGTTCCATGCGAGCGCGACCGCGCGCTGCCGCGCCGCGCCGGCGCCCGGCTGGAGACGCCGCGCGCAGCAGGCGATCAGGCGATCGGCGCGCGCGGTGCCGGCGGCGGCCGTCAGGCGCTGCCAGGCCCGCGGCGCGCGTGCGCGTGCACCGACGAACAGGCCGCGCACTTCGCGCGACGACGTGAGGAACAACCCGCGCAGCACGACGCCGGTGACGCGCGACGGATGCCGTCCCGCGTAGGCGAGCGCGAGCGCCGCGCCCCACGACCCGCCGACGACGCCCCAGCGTGCGATGCCGAGCCGCGCGCGCAGCGCGTCGAGATCGCCGATCAGTCGCATCGTGTCGTTGTGACGCAGGCCGCCGCGCGGCGTCGACGCACCCGCGCCGCGCTGGTCGACCAGCACGACGCGTGTGCGCGTCAGGTCGAACAGGCGCAGCACGGCCGGCCGGCTGCCGCTGCCGGGCCCGCCGTGCAGCACGACGACCGGAGCGCCGCGCGGATTGCCGGCTTCAGTCCACGCGATCGTGCATGCATCGCGGGACAGGCGGCGCACGGGGAGGGCGGAGCGTTGGCTGCGTGATGGCGACATGTCGGCCGGGTATAGACGGAGAGGGAAAGGCAATCGCGCGATGCGGCCGCGCCCGACCCGTATCAAGCCAGATTCGCGCCGGCGATGAAGATAGGGATTCGTCCGGGTGGCGGCACGCGTGCGTTTCACGTTATCACGTCGATCACGCGCTCGGGACGCCGCATCGACGGCAAGCCAGTGCCGTCATTTCATTTCCCTTTCAATTTCGGTCGGCGCGGCGATGCAACGAAACCAGATCGTGCGCGCATCCCATCGTGGCCCGATGTTTGCTTGCATCAAGCGCAAACAGTCCGGCAGCGACCGGAAGGATCCCCGGAGGAGACAATGCGCGATGACGTTCATCCGACGGCCAACGCACGGGCCACGCATGCGCCCGGCTGGCCGACGCCGACGATCCAGAAGTCCCATGAGCGGTCCGAGACGTTCGGCCTGCAGGCGTCGGCACGTCCCGACTACGACCTGCTGTCCGGCGCCGCGCTGGCGCTCAAGCGCGAGCAGAACCGCGTGCTGTGCGTGCATGCGATGCCCGTGATGGAGACGCTGCACGAGCAGATCGTCAACACGCAGAGCATGATCGTGCTGACCGATGCGGAAGGGCTGATCCTGCATTCGATCGGCGACGATGACTTCCTGCGGCGCGCGGAGCGGGTCGCGCTGCGCCCCGGCGCGAACTGGGCCGAGAACCGGCAGGGCACCAACGCGATCGGCACCGCGCTCGCGGAGCTGTGTCCGATGGTCGTGCACGGCGACCAGCACTTCCTGGCCGCGAACCATTTCCTGACCTGCTCGAGCGTGCCGATTCTCGATCCGTACGGCGACGCGATCGGCGTGCTCGACGTGACGGGCGACCACCGCAGCTATCACCAGCACACGATGGCGCTCGCGAAGATGTCGGTGCAGATGATCGAGAACCACCTGTTCACGACGACCTTCCAGGAGACGCTGCAGGTGTCGTTCCACGGCCGCCCCGAATTCCTCGGCACGCTGATGGAAGGGATCGTCGCGTTCACCGCGGACGGCCGCTTCCTGTCGGCCAACCGCAGCGCGCAGTTCCAGCTCGGGATGCCGCTCGCCGCGCTGCGCGCGCATACGCTCGCGTCGCTGTTCGACGTGACGAGCGCGCAACTGATCGACCGGATGCGCGCGAGCACCGAGCCGCACGTGTCGCTGAACCTCGGCAACGGCGCGGTGGTCTGTGCGCGCGTGCAGTTCCGGCGCGCGTTGCGGGCCGAGGGCAGCCGGCCCGCCGAGGTGCACGACGGCGCCGCCCCCGCCGCGCGGCCGCCTGCCGCGCAGGGCGCGGCGAGCCTGTCGCGCCTCAGCTATCTCGACACCGGCGATCCGCAGGTCGCGGCGGTGATCGCGAAGGTCCGCAAGGTGATCGGCAAGGACATTCCGGTGCTGATCACCGGCGAAACCGGCACCGGCAAGGAACTGCTCGCGCAGGCGATCCACAACGACTCGCCGCGCCGCGACGGGCCGTTCGTCGCCGTCAACTGCGCGTCGATTCCGGAGACGCTGATCGAATCCGAACTGTTCGGCTATGAGGAGGGCGCGTTTACCGGCGCCCGCCGCAAGGGCGCGACCGGCAAGCTGCTGCAGGCCAACGGCGGCACGCTGTTTCTCGACGAAATCGGCGACATGCCGTATCCGCTGCAGGTGCGGCTGCTGCGCGTGCTGCAGGAGCGCATCGTCAATCCGCTCGGCTCGACGAAGGCGATCGGCGTCGACATCGCGATCATCTGCGCGACCCACCGCGACCTGCGCGAGATGATCGCGCAGAACCGCTTCCGCGAGGACCTGTACTACCGGCTCAACGGCCTCGTCGTACGGCTGCCGCCGCTGCGCGACCGCACGGACCTCGCGGTGGTCGTCCAGAAGATGCTGCAGCGGGAGACGCTGTCGGGGCCCGGCCGCCGGCCGTTGAGCGTCGCGCCCGACGTGATGGCGCTGTTCGAGCGTTGCGCGTGGCCGGGCAACTTCCGGCAGCTCGCGAACCTGCTGCGCACCGCGGCCGCGATGGTCGACGACGACTGCGAGATCCGCTGCGAGCATTTGCCGGACGACTTCTTCGACGACGTGCGGCGCGACGGCGGCCCGGCGACGCAGGGCGCCGCTGCGCCGCCAGCGCTCGCAGCGGAAGCGCCCGTGCCCGCGTTCGCGAACGCGACCGCGGCCGGTGATGCGCGGTTGCAGGACGTGGCCGCATCCGCGATCGCGGCCGCGCTCGCGCGTCATGGCGGCAACGTGTCCGCCGCCGCACGCGCGCTTGGCGTGTCGCGCAACACGATCTACCGCAAGATGCCGGCCGCCGGGCCGGATGCGCTGGAGCCGGACGAACCCTGACGGAAGCCGCGACTGTCACACCGGTGTGTCAGGTTGCAACACCCGGTGTTCAAGGATTCAACACTTGCTCAACCGGCCGCGCGCGTCGCGAACCGTCGCTCGACGGATTCTGAAATGTTCGTGTCGGTAAATCGTAAGGATTCCGGTGCCGTAACCACCCGGCGGTGGCCGCACGCCTGCGCATACGGCCGCGCGACGCAAATCCTGACCCGGCACGCTCCTTGCTGAATGGGTATCGGCCGCTCGATCGATGCGGTTTGTTCGACTCACCAACTCAACAAGGAGACACATCATGCAGTGGACCACCCCGGCTTATACCGACCTGCGTTTCGGTTTCGAAATCACGATGTACATCGCCAACCGCTGATCGACGCGCGCAGTGCCGCCCGCATCGACGGACACGATGCGGGCGGCACCCGGAGCACACGCAGATGAAGATCAAGATACTCGGCTCGGGCGCCGGCGGCGGACTGCCGCAATGGAACTGCAACTGTGGCAACTGCCGTCGCGCGCGGGCCGGCACCGACGGCATCGTGCCGCGCACGCAATCGTCGATCGCCGTCAGCGGCGACGGCAGCGACTGGGTGCTGGTGAACGCGTCGCCGGACATCCTCGCGCAACTGCGCGCCGCCCCCGACCTGCAGCCCGCCCGCGCGATCCGCGACAGCGCGATCGTCGCCGTCGTGCTGTGCGACGCGCAGATCGATCACGTGACGGGCCTGCTGATGCTGCGCGAACGCACGTCGCCGCTACCGCTGTACGCGAGCGCACCGGTGCTCGACGATCTGTCGACCGGGCTGCCGCTCGTGCCGCTGCTCGGCCACTACTGCGGGGTCGACGTCCACCCGATCGTACCGGGCCAGCCGTTCGCGATCGCGGGCGCCGGCGGCCTTCGCTTCACCGCCGTGCCGGTCGACAGCAAGCCGCCGCCGTATTCGCCGCGCCGCGAGGCGAGCGTGCCGGGCGACAACATCGCACTCCTGATCGAAGATACGGCGACCGGCCGGCACGCGTTCTACGCGCCGGGGCTCGCCGACGTCGACGACGGCGCGCGCGCCGCGATGCGCGACGCCGATCTCGTGCTGGTGGACGGCACCTTCTGGACCGGCACCGAGATGATCGACCTCGGCCTGTCGTCGAAGCACGCGGCCGACATGGGGCATCTCGCGCAGTGCGGCGACGCGGCGCGGCCCGGGATGATCGAGCAGTTGCGGCAGTTGCCGGCGCACACGCGCAAGGTCCTCACGCACATCAACAACACGAATCCGATTCTCGACCCAGGTTCCGCGCAGCGCGCGCAGTTGCGCGAGCACGGCATCGAGGTCGCCCACGACGGCATGCAATTCGAGGTCTGACCATGAACGCACCGATTCCCGCCGCGGCGCTGCACGCGACGCCCTGGAGTGCGCAGGAGTTCGAGGCGCGCCTGCGCGCGCTCGAATCGCGCTACCACATCCATCATCCGTTCAACCGGCGCTTGAACACCGGCGCGTGCTCGCCGGCGCAGATCCGCGGCTGGGTCGCGAACCGCTTCTACTATCAGGTCAGCATTCCGCTGAAAGACGCGGCGATCCTGTCCAACTGCCCGGACCGCGACACGCGCCGGCTGTGGGTCGAGCGGATTCTCGACCACGACGGTCACGGCGGCCAGGAAGGCGGGATCGAGGCCTGGGCGCGGCTCGGCGAGGCGGTCGGCATCGAGCGCGCGGAGCTGTGGTCGCTCGCGCACGTGCTGCCCGGCGTGCGGTTCGCGGTCGACGCCTACGTCAATTTCGCGCGGCACGCGCCGTGGCAGGAGGCCGTGTGCTCGTCGCTGACCGAGATGTTCGCGCCGCAGATCCACCTCGACCGGCTCGCGGGCTGGCCGTCCCACTATCCGTGGATCGAGGCGGACGGGCTGCAGTATTTCCGCAGCCGCGTGCCGCTGGCGCAGCGCGACGTCGAACACGGGCTCGCGGTGACGCTGAGCCATTTCACGACACCGGACGCGCAGCGGCGCGCGCTCGACATCCTGTCGTTCAAGCTGGATGTGCTGTGGTCGATTCTCGACGCGATTGAAAAGGCGTACCCCGCATGAACTCCGACGAAGCCGTCAGCGGCGTGCCGCTGCGCCCCTCGCTGAGGGGCATGTACCGCCTGCAGTGGGAGGCGGCCCAGGATGCGTACGTGCTCCTGTATCCGGAAGGCATGGTCCGGCTCAACCCGAGCGCGGGCGAGATCCTCGCGCGCTGCGACGGCAAGCGCGAGCTCGACGACATCATCGACGAGCTCGAGCGGCTGTTCAGCACGTCGGATCTCGCGTCGGACGTCTATCGCTTCCTCGATCATGCGCGACTGCGCGGCTGGCTCGACTGACATGGACATGACACCGCCTCCGAACCGCCCGAGCGCGCCGCTGTGGCTCCTCGCCGAGCTCACGTACCGCTGTCCGCTGCACTGCGCGTTCTGCTACAACCCCGTCGACTTCGCGACGCACGGCGCGGAGCTCGACACCGACGCGTGGCGCACGGTGATCAGCGACGCGCGCGCGCTCGGCGCCGCGCAGATCGGCTTTTCCGGCGGCGAACCGCTGCAGCGCGACGATCTGGAGGTGCTGGTCGAGCATGCGCGGTCGCTGGGTTTCTATACCAACCTGATCACGTCGGGCGTGGGCCTGAATGCCACGCGCATCGGCCGGCTCAAGGCGGCCGGCCTCGATCATGTCCAGTTGTCGCTGCAGGATTCGACGCGCGAGCTGAACGACTTCCTGACCAGCACGCGCACCTTCGACCTCAAGCGCGGCGTCGGGCGGCTGATCAAGTCGCATGGCTATCCGATGGTGCTGAACTGCGTGCTGCACCGGTACAACCTGCCGCACGTCGGCCAGATCATCGAGATGGCGCTCGACCTCGGCGCGGATTTTCTCGAGCTTGCCAACACGCAGTATTACGGCTGGGCGATGCTGAATCGCGACCAGCTGATGCCGACCGCCGAACAGCTGCGCGAAGCGGAGGAAACGGTCAACCGCTACCGGAAGCTCGTCGGCGAACGGTGCAAGATCCTGTTCGTCGTGCCCGACTACTTCGAGCAGCGGCCGAAGGCCTGCATGAACGGCTGGGGCTCGGTGTTCCTCGGCGTCGCGCCGGACGGCACCGCGCTGCCGTGCCATGCCGCGCGCGGCTTGCCGGGCCTCGCGCTGCCGAACGTGCGCGACCGGTCGCTGCAGGAGATCTGGTACGACAGCGACGCATTCAACGCGTTTCGCGGCGACGGGTGGATGCGCGATCCGTGCCGCACCTGCGACGAGCGTCACACGGATCACGGCGGGTGCCGCTGCCAGGCGTACATGCTGGCCGGCGATCCGGCGCAGGCCGATCCGGTCTGCGCGAAGTCCGAACATCACGGCCGGGTCGAACAGGTCGTGCAGTTCGCGCGGCGGGCAGGGCGCGAGGACGAGCGGCCGCTGATCTTTCGCAGTATTGCGAATTCGATCGCGAGCTGAGCGGCAGCGGGCGGCATGTCGGTGAGCCTCACTTGTTCGACCGCTTGACCGCTTGCCGCGCCGCCTGCTCGAGCAGCGCCGCGAACGCCGCTTCGTCGACGCGCAGCCCCCTCGGCGTGCGGCGCACCTGCAGCGCCGCGAGCATCCCGGCCTCGAACGTATCGAGCACCACCGGATGAATGTAGCAGCGCCGGCACACGGCCGGCGTGTTGCGCAAGACCTCGGCGACGGTGCGCACCGTTTCGACGATCTGCTTGCTGGCGTGCGCGACGTCCTGCTGCGGGACGCGCCGCAGCAACGCGAGCGCCTGCACGCTGCCTGCCCACGTCCGGTAATCCTTGGCCGTGAACGCCGCGCCCGCTGCGTCGCGCAGATAGTCGTTCACGTCGCACGAGCCGACCGAATGGCGCGTGCCGTCTTCGTCCAGATACTGGAACAGCTCGTGTCCCGGCAGCTCCGCGCAACGGCGCACGATGCGGCCGACGCGCGGGTCGTCGACCGTCACGTCGTGCTCGATCCCGCTCTTGCCCGTGAAGCGCAGCCGCACCTGGCCCGGACCGATCGTCACGTGGCGCTTGCGCAGCGTCGTCAGCCCGTACGACGCGTTCTCGCGCGCATACTCGGCGTTGCCGATCCGCGCGAGCGTCGTGTCGAGCAGCCGGACGACCGTCGCGACGATCTTCGCGCGCGGCATGCCGGGCAGCGCGAGATCGCGCGCGACGCGTGCGCGGATGCGCGGCAGCGCGCGGGCGAATTCAGCCATCCGTGCGTACTTGTTCGCGTCACGTGTCGCGCGCCACTGCGGGTGATAACGATACTGCTTGCGTCCGCGCGCGTCGCGCCCCGTCGCCTGCAAATGGCCGCGCGGGTCCGTGCAGATCCACACGTCGGTGTAAGCGGGCGGAATCGCGAGCGCGTTGATGCGGGCGATCTCGTCGGCGTCGCGGATCCGCGTGCCGTCCGGCGCGTAGTACGCGAAGCCGTTGCGCAGCCGCCGGCGCGTGTAGCCGGGGCGCCGGTCGTCGACGTGGCGCAGCGGGGCGGCGGACACGTCCGCGTCCGGAGGTGCCGCGCGGGGCGTGCGCGTCTTCATGCTGCGATGCGTCGATCGACGCGCGCGGTCGATCCGCGCATCGGCGCGGCGGGCTCCGCTCGTCGCTGCTGCGGGCATCGTCTTCTCCTTGTCGTTCGCGCGATTCGGAGCGTGACAGCAAGAAGCGTGCGCCGTGCTTGCGGCGCCATGCCGTTACCGTTGCGCCGGCCGACCATGGAGAAAAACAATCCGGGTGGCGTTCTCGTTGATCGCCCCGAGTTCATTTGACGACGCCGCCCCGCCCGCTTAGGTGTTTATACGTATGCCGATACCGATATCGCTTCAATCCAATATTTCATTGGAAGGTTATCGGACTTGTTCCTAGACTGATCCGGGGCGTACATCTCGGGCCGGCCGCAACGGCCGGGCCGCCTCGCCCCGAACCGCGCCCGTGCCACGCAGAACCACAACAGCACGACACGGCACCGCGCCAGGCCGGCGCCGCGGCATACAACGACACCATCGGAGACGGACCATGACATTCATCAGGAAGCTGGCGGCCGGCGCGATCGTCGCCGCGGCGACGGTGCTGGCCACCGGCGCGCACGCGCAGCAAAAGCCGATCACGCTCGGGTTCTCGCAGGTCGGCGCGGAAAGTGCGTGGCGTACCGCGAACACCGTGTCGGTGAAGGGCGCGGCGAAGGAGGCCGGCATCAACCTGAAATTCTCGGACGCGCAGCAGAAGCAGGAGAACCAGATCCGCGCGATCCGCTCGTTCATCGCGCAGAAGGTCGACGTGATCGCGTTCTCGCCGGTCGTCGAGTCGGGCTGGGAGCCGGTGCTGACCGAAGCGAAGGCGGCCCGTATCCCGGTGATCCTGACCGATCGCGGCGTCGAGGTGAAGGATCCGTCGCTGTACGTGACGATGATCGGCTCCGACTTCCTCGAGGAAGGGCGGCGCGCGGGCCACTGGCTGGAAGAGCGCTACAGGAACGATGCGGGCCCGGTCAACATCGTCGAGCTGCAGGGCACGGTCGGCTCGGCGCCCGCCAACGACCGCCGCGCGGGCCTGCTCGAAGTGATCAAGAACAATCCGAAGTTCAAGGTGATCGCGTCGCAAAGCGGCGACTTCACGCTCGCCGGCGGCAAGCAGGTGATGGAAGCGTTCGCGAAGACCTACGGCAAGCAGATCAACGTCGTCTACGCGCACAACGACGACATGGCGCTCGGCGCGATCCAGGCGATGGAAGAGGCCGGCATCAAGCCCGGCAAGGACGTGAGCGTCGTGTCGTTCGATGCGACCAAGGGCGGCTTCCAGGCGATGGTCGCCGGCAAGATCAACGTCGACGTCGAATGCAGCCCGCTGCTCGGCCCGCAGCTGATGACCGCGGTGAAAGACGTGGTCGCCGGCAAGCAGCTGCCGAAGCGCATCGTCACGAACGAGACGGTGTTCCCGATGAGCGTCGCGGCGCAGGTGCTGCCGACCCGCAAGTACTGAATCCCGGCGCACGCGGACGGCGGCGCGTTCGCCGCCGTCCGGCCGCCGCTTCGAATCGAGGGCGATCCATGACGAGTCCGCCGGTGGTCGAGATGATCGGCATCGACAAGGCGTTTCCGGGTGTCCACGCGCTGCAGCGCGTGAACTTCCGGCTGTTTCCGGGCGAGATCCACGCGCTGATGGGCCAGAACGGCGCCGGCAAGTCGACGCTGATCAACGTGCTGACCGGCGTGCACGCGCACGACGCGGGCGAGATTCGCGTCGGCGGTGCGCCGGTGAGTTTCGCCGCGCCGCGCGAGGCCGAGGCGGCCGGGATCCAGACGCTGTACCAGGAAGTGAACCTGTGCGCGAACCTGTCGGTCGCGGAGAACATCTTCGCGGGCCGGCAGCCGATGCGGCGCGGCGCGATCGACTGGAAGACGATCCACGCGCGGGCACGCGATGCGCTCGCCGAGCTCGACCTGTCGCTCGACGTCACGCGTTCGCTCGACGCGTATCCGATCGCGGTGCAGCAGATGGTCGCGATCGCGCGGGCCGTGTCGGTCGACGCGCGCGTGCTGATACTCGACGAACCGACGTCGAGCCTCGACGACGGCGAGGTCGCGCGGCTGTTCGACGTGCTGCGCCGGCTGAAGGCGTCGGGCATCGCGATCCTGTTCGTCACGCACTTTCTCGAACAGACCTACGCGGTGTCCGACCGGATCACCGTGATGCGCAACGGCGAGCGCGAGGGCGAGTACCTCGCGCGCGACCTGCCGGTCGACGTGCTGGTCGCGAAGATGACCGGCCGTGAGCCGATGTCCGGCACGCTGCAGGCGGGCGCGGCGGCCGTGCAGCGCGATGCCGATGCAGCTGCGCCGTTCCTGTCGATGCGGCAGGTCGGCCGGCGCGGGATGATGAGCCCGCTCGATCTCGACGTGCGGCCCGGCGAAATCGTCGGACTGGCCGGTCTGCTCGGCTCGGGGCGCACGGAGACCGCGCGGCTCGCGTTCGCGGCCGAGCGCACCGACACCGGCGCGATCGAGATCGACGGCGCGCGCAAGCGGCTCGCGTCGCCGCACGACGCGGTCCGCAACGGGATCGCGTATTGCCCGGAGGATCGCAAGAAGGAGGGCATCGTCGCCGCGCTGTCGATCCGCGAGAACATCGTCCTTGCGCTGCAGGCGCGGCGCGGCTGGTGGCGGTTGATCAGCCGTGCGCGCCAGCGCGAGCTCGCCGACACGTACATCGCGCGGCTAGGCATCAAGGCGCGCGACGCGGAGCAGCCGATCGGGCTGCTGTCGGGCGGCAACCAGCAGAAAGTGCTGCTCGCGCGCTGGCTCGCGACGGAGCCGAAGCTGCTGATCCTCGACGAGCCGACCCGCGGCATCGACGTCGCCGCGAAATTCGACATCATGGAGCGCGTGCTCGCGCTGTGCGCGCAAGGGCTCGCGATCCTGTTCATCTCGTCGGAGATCAGCGAAGTGGTGCGCGTGAGCCACCGGATCGCGGTGCTGCGCGACCGCCGCAAGGTCGCCGAACTGACCGGTGCCGACGCGTCGGAGGAACACGTGTATCAACTGATTGCGGGAGGCCGGTCATGATGCGGCTCCGTGCCTTGCTTCGTCATCCGCTCGTGTGGCCGGTGCTGACGCTCGCGCTGCTGTTCGCGCTCGACGTCGCGCATCGGCCGGGCTTCCTGTCGATCGCGCTGCTCGACGGTCACCTGTTCGGCGCGCCGGTCGACATCCTGACTCGCGCGGCGCCGCTCGTGATCGTGTCGCTCGGCATGACGCTCGTGATCGCGACGCGCGGGATCGACATCTCGGTCGGTGCGATCGTTGCGATCGCGGGCGCCGCCGCGGCGATCGTGCTCGACGGCGATCCGGCGCGGGTCGGCACGGCGCTCGCCGCCGCGCTCGGCGTCGGGTTGCTCGCCGGCGCATGGAACGGCGTGCTCGTCGCGTTCGTCGGGATGCAGCCGATCATCGCGACGCTGATCCTGATGGTCGCCGGACGCGGCATCGCGCAGCTGCTGACCGGCGGGCAAATCATCCCGATCGGTGCGCCCGGCTACCTTGCACTCGGCGGCGGCTATCTCGCGGCCGTGCCGTGCGCGGTCTGGATCGCGCTTGCGACGATCGTGGCGAGCGCGCTGCTGGTGAACCGCACGGCGCTCGGCCTGTTCATCCGCGCGATCGGCGTGAACCCGGTCGCGACGCGGCTCGTGGGCTTGCGCGCGGGGGCGGTCGTGTTCGGCGTGTATCTGTGCTCCGGCGTGATGTCGGCGCTCGCCGGCATCCTCGCCAGCTCGAACGTGCGCAGCGCCGACGGCAACAACGCGGGGCTGCTGCTCGAGCTCGACGCGATCCTCGCGGTGACGCTCGGCGGCACGTCGCTGCTCGGCGGCCGCTTCAGCCTCGCCGGCTCCGTGCTCGGCGCGCTGATCATCCAGACACTCACCTACACGACCTATTCGATCGGCGTGCCGCCGGAGGCGACGCTCGTCGTGAAGGCGATGGTCGTGATCGTCGTGACGCTGATCCAGTCGGACGCGGCGCGCGCGCTGGTCGTCCGGCACGCGTCGCGGCTGCTGCCTTCCGCGCGTTCGCGCGCCACCACTGGAGCTACGCCGCGATGAACCGATTCCTCGCACGGCTCGCCGACCCGCGCACGCTGCCGATCGTCGTGACGATCGTGCTGTTCGCCGCGCTGTTCGGCTTCGGATCCGTGATGTATACGGGTTTCTTCTCGATGCAGGTGCTGACCGGGCTGCTCGTCGACAACGCATTCCTGCTGATCGTCGCGATCGGGATGACGTTCGTGATCGTGTCGGGCGGCATCGACCTGTCGGTCGGCTCGGTCGTTGCTCTGACAACGATCTTCTGCGCGGTCGGCGCCGAGCGATGGCACTGGCCCGTCTGGGCGATCGTGCCGCTCGTGCTCGTGTTCGGCGCGTTGTACGGTGCGGCGATGGGCGCGCTGATTCATTACTTCCGGCTGCAGCCGTTCATCGTCACGCTGGCCGGGATGTTTCTCGCGCGCGGCGCGTGCTTCCTGATCACGACGCAGTCGATCACGATCAACGAGCCGACCTTTCATGCGCTCGCGGGCATCAGCGTGCCGGTCGGCGGCGGGACGCTGAGCGCGGGCGCGCTGATCGCGCTCGCGACGCTGGCCGCCGCGCTCTACGTCGCGCATTTCACGCGCTTCGGCCGCAACGTGTATGCGATCGGTGGCAACGAGCGCTCGGCGTTGCTGATGGGGCTGCCGGTCGCGCGCACGAAGGTCGGCGTGTATGCGCTGAGCGGCTTCTGCTCGGCGCTCGGCGGCGTGGTGTTCACGCTGTACGTGCTGTCCGGCTATGGGCTGCAGGCGCAGGGAATGGAACTCGATGCGATCGCCGCGACCGTGATCGGCGGCACGCTGCTCACCGGCGGAGTTGGGTACGTGATCGGCTCGGTGTTCGGCGTCGGCATCCTCGGCACGATCCAGGTGCTGATCACGTTCGACGGCACGCTGAGCTCGTGGTGGACGCGGATCGTGATCGGCGCGCTGCTGTGCGTGTTCTGCCTGCTGCAGCGGATCATCGAGCGGCATGCGGCGCGGCGGCGGAGCGGCGGCACCGGGCTCGATCCGAAACGGCGCAAGCGGGAAGTCGCGCAGGCCGGGTCAGCTGCGCCGGGTGACGATGCGGCGCTGGTGTCGACGATGCGGCGGGTGTGGCGGGTGTGGCGCTTCACGCCGTCGGCGGCGCGCCGGTGACGGTTATGCAGGTTCGGGCATATCCATCTCTGGTTCGGCGTTGAACGGCGTATGTTTCGACGCATCGGCGATGCCGATGTGTTTCAGCAACGCGGTCAGCCGCTCGATCGCGTGCAGGTCCGGCGCATCGAGCGGCTCCCGTACCGCCTGCACGAACGCCACATGCATGCTCGTCGAGTCATGCCACGATATCGGCAAGGCGGCCGTTGCCGGCGAGCACGGCCGGTTCGTCGAGCGCCGCGCCGGCCGGCCGTCACGAGTGTTTGGGGACGACCTCCGGACATGTCGGCGCCCCGAAGTGACGATCAGAACCGGTGACGCAGCCCCAGATTGACCAGGGCCTGCTTTTTCGTGCCGTTGTAGCCGTATGAACCGATCGACGCCTGCGCCGGCATCGCACCGCCGGCACCGTCCCCGGTATTCCCGCTTGCATGCTGATAAGCGGCCGTCATGTAGACATCCGTACGCTTCGACAGGTTGTAATCGGCACCGACTGATGCCTGGTGGTAGTTCGCCGAGGTGTCGCCGCCCGACTTCGTGAAGCTGTAGCCGACCCCGACGAGCAGCGCCGCGGACGCCTGATAGTTCAGGAAGCCCTGGGCGGTGTTGTAGTGTTCGTTCTTCGCGAACACCGATGCGCCGTCGCGTCGATACTGGGCGTTGCTGTAGCCGGCGCCCACGGTGACCGCACCGATCACGTACTGACCGGCCACGCGAGCGATGCCGATGGAATGGGCCGTCTGGTAGCCGGTATTGATCGCGCCGTCGAACGTGCCGTCCGACGTGCTCGACCATGTCGTGCGGTTTCCCGTGACGGGATTCGCGTTGGCTGCATAGAAGTAGCCGCCGGCGAGACTCAGCGGACCGTTGGCGTACGACACGCCGGCCGAATACGACTGCTTCGAGCCGGTGCTGCCCGCGACACCGCCTAGCGAATACATCGCCTCGAACTGGAGTCCGGCGATGACGGGCGACGTGTATTTGACCGCGTTGTCGACGCGGAAGCTGTTGTCGTAGTTGTCGACATCACCGGCGGTGGCGAACACGCTGCCGAAGTAGTTGTCGGCGGTAATCGGCTGCACGAGGTCGATCAGCGGATCGTATTGGCGACCGAGCGTGAGCGAGCCATACTGGTTGCTGGTCAACCCGACATAGGCCTGGCGGCCGAAAATGCGGCTGCCCTGACCGAGGCCGCCCGTACTCGGATTGAAACCGTTTTCCAGCTGGAAGATCGCCGCCAGGCCGCCGCCGAGATCTTCCGAACCCTTGAGCCCCCAACGACTGCCCGACAGATTGCCGGCGCTGCTGTTGCCGAGCGCCCAAAGGTTCTTGCCGCCATCGGCGTTGCGCACGTACGTGAGCGACGTGTCGATCGTCCCGTAAAGCGTCACGCTCGACTGCGCGTGGGCTACGCCGCCCATCGTGACCGACGCGATCGCAAGGACAGGAAAAAATGCGTGTTTCATGGTCTCTCCTTTTGCAAGCATGCCTGCGTTCAAATGAACGGAAGCAGACTACATCGAGAGATTTTTAGTGCGAAATTAAAATGGCGAGGTGTCTCAAAAAAATAACGGAGAGTGATGCATTTCGGTTCGTGCAGGCTGGTCGAATTGACGATGTCTTTGATCGAAGTGGAGTTTGCGGAGAGAAGGGAGGGTGATTTTTTTCGATGAATAAATGAGGGTGCGGCGGGATAACATAGTCGTGATACGCCAATGATTTGATTTAATCGGACTTCATGGTTTTTTGGGAGCGATTTTCGATTTTATTATTGGCGAGTCCGGGGCGAGCCGGCGCGGAGTCGGCACTCTCGTTCATCGTGCAGCCTCATCGTCCGGGGTATGTGCCGACTCTCCGGGAAACCGTGCCGAGGCGTATCGAAAGATCCGGGGCGAGACGTGCGGAGTCGGACCGGCAAGGAAACCGCATCGAGTGATGGTGGTGCAGACACGCTCATTTCCGAGGCTGGGGTGCAGTGCATTCTGCATGCTTGGTCTACAGGCGCTGCGGTATTAACTCATGGTTGTTCCGCAAGCGACATCATCCGGGAAGGAAGGCGTTTTCAAACTGCGTCCCACATTGGAAAATTCCCGGTTATGGGCGTTGAAGACGCAGGAATCAATGGCCGGAAAATTCGAAGACGATGGCGAGCCGATAATCGCTGCACGATGAGCGAGATCGATGTGCGGGTCGACCGTCCGATCGAATGGTGTATGTAAAGCCTGTTCGACGATGCTTCACAGCGAGAGCAATCATCGCGACCGAAGTCATGCCGGCAGGAATTCGATTCCCGAGCGTGATTGGTTGAGGCGGGCGCCGCCAAGCGTCGGATGTCAACGCGCACGTCGTACGATCACGCCCGTGACAATTCGGTTTCCTTAGCGATTGGCAGGGCGATATCTCCGATTCGCGAGTTGCCGCATGCGCCTTCGAGCGGTCGACGACCCGGCAAGCATCACGATCGGCCGGCGGCAGAGTCGCATGTTCCGGAAACCGATGGCCCTGGTGATGTGACGCGCGGGCCGTGGCGCACGTCGGGTTTGATGTTACGAAATATTCGGGCATTCCCAGTCGCGCGGATTTATCTGCCGAAATTCGGCTATCATCGTCAAATAATATTTCGAATGCATCTGGAAGAATTTACTTAATATAGGCAAACGTTAAAGCGCTTGCCATCTATGATTTTTTCGTATCGCGCTTGCATGGTAAAGCTTGCAAGGTAATATCCCCTCCCGCAGAGGGAGGCATTGCGCATATTTTTTTGTCTCATCCCTCCAGCCGTCGAGGCGGCGGACAACGCGAACGCGTCGATTCCTTATGACCCATGCTGTAAGGATCTGTAAGGAACTGAACGCATGTTCTATTTCCGGAGTGAAACATGCGCTGCTCGTTGTGTTGCAAAAATGTTTCGTCAATGATCTGGATCAAATCTCCATGACTTTGTGCCGTCACGCCAGCTCCTATTCCTGATTATCAACAAATAATTGGTTCCATATCATCGCCTTGACTGATTCCGTCAACAATGAGGCGGGATCGGACACCGACGGATCGGCCGACGATTTAGCCGCATATGATGCGCTGCAGAAAATGCAAAAAATTGTTAAGAGGCCGAGATGATGCAAATAGCGCCGAACGAAACGACTACGGGGTTCAGAGTGAGTGGTGACCGGGGAAGAAGCGTCGGTCGTCGGCGGGACAGCGTCATCATCCTGCTGCTCGACGGATTTTCGATCATGCAAATGGGCCGGCTGGCCGCGGTATTCGAACTTGCAAATCAGCTCGAAGGCGTGAACGTCGCGTTTGCCGATCGCTATGAATTGCGGCTTTATTCCAGTCACGGCGGTGCCGTTCGTTCGTCGTCGGGTGTACAGATCTGGACGGAAGCGGCCCGCCCGCTCGATGCGAGCAGTGTGCAGGCCATGTTCGTGCTCGGTGGACAGGGGCGGGCAAGCGGCCTCGACGATGCGTTCATCAGCTGGTTGCAGCATGCCCATCAGCGCGCCCGCGTGGTCAAGGGCGACAATGCCGGCGCCGAAATGCTGACGGCGATTCGCCTGAACCAGAAAGTTCCGGAAGTCGTGCCGCAGGCGGTGCTTGCCGTTGGCGGTACGGGCGAATCGGGGCCATCCGACGACGATGGCGAAGGCATGTTCGCGGCCGCGTTGTCGATCGTCGTGCGTGACGCCGGCTACGAAGTCGCGCAAGAGATCGTTTCATACATGATGCCGGGGGCGAACCGGAAATTTGCGAGCGTCCTGTTCGGGGCGCAGGAGGCGCGAGCCAGTGAATTGATTCGCGCGGCCGCTCAGCATCTTAGGGCCAACAGTGCGAATCGCATCTCGATCGCCAATGCTGCGCAGGCCGCTGCGATGAGCGAGCGGAATTTCCTGCGGCGCTTCAAGAACGAAATCGGCGTGACGCCAACCGAATTCGTGCTGCGGGTGCGGCTCGAAAAGGCATGCTCCATGCTGGTCGAGACAGATTTGCCCGCCGACAAGGTCGCGCGGCGGGTCGGCCTCGGTAGTGGAGACCGGCTGGCCAAGCTGTTCCGTCAGCATCTGTCGATGTCGCCGACGGAGTATCGCGCGGCCGCTCGGGACAGAATGTTCGCGTCGGTCGGCGGCTCGGACATTCGCAACGGTACATCGTCGCTTTGATGCCCGCGCCGGGCTAACGACCGGCGTCGGGTAGTCGATTTGTCCGCGGGAGCAGCGCTCGCCCGATTTCAGGCGGACGTGCCGAAGTAGGTTCGCGTATTCGAATGGACCGTTTGATCGGCGACGATCTCGTCGGCGGTCGCCCATCGGTAGGCAGTGTGCTGGGCATTCGGCAGCGACACGAGGTCGAACTTGCCGCGGAGCTTGTATCCCATCACCACATAGTGCGTCGAGATGCCCGGTTCGCCGCCAAAGTTGTCTTCGTAGAGATGATCGTAGATGCCGATCAGTTCGGCATCCGCACGTTCCAGACCGCTACATCCGAGTTCGTCGCGCGCGATGCGATTGAACGCATCGTCGAGACGCTCGTTCTTGCGAATCCGGCCGCCCGGCACGAACCAGAAACCCTGCGCGGGACGATTGACACGGTGACCGAGTAGATACGCGCCATCGCCGTTCGAGATGATCAGGTCGATCGCAACGAGCGGGGTTGCGTCGACGACGCGCAAGAAAGTGTCCAGCGGAAGCATGGCGGATGGGCTCCTGGAAGTCTGTCGAAGTGCACCGGCATCGTTGCGCGTTCGAGGCGACTCGGTCACGACGATGACATGCCGGCTTCGGCGATGAGCGAACGTTGAATGTCCGTCTGCACGCATCTCATCATGGCCAGTCGAGGTTGCGCTCGTCGGCCAAAACACCGAAGCAATCCGCCAATTGCAGCAAGCGGATCGGGCGTGACGGCGCAATGCCCGTCGAGAAACGTGTGCGCGTGCATCAATACATTTTCATTCGGCCATGATCGTGGTCGAAGCCGCCATCTCGTTTTGAAACGGTCGATTCGACGTTACGCTTTTGTCTGGCCTTTCGAGGAGACGCGTTCACCCCGGAACTCTCCTCGGAATTTTGCCTGCGTGCCGTGTGGCACGCAGGCCTTTTTATTCATCACGGGTCGAGCTGCGCGTACGGTGAATGTCAGTCGCCGTCGTTCGAGTCGTGGATCCGCAAGACGATCCGTGTGGCCTGGCTTCGAACATTACGAAGCAGTGCGAACGTTGTTGCACGCGCGCGGTGCTTCGCGTCGCGCGCGGCCCGGAGGAAACGTACGGTAACCGGTTGGCGGAATCGTCGGATCAATTGTCATGTCCGGCATGCTGCATTGCAATGTACGCTATCGGCATCGAACCGCGCGCCATCTGATGCGCGGTATCTCGCCGAAAACGGAGCATCGCCGCCATGAACGTCGCGCTTCTTATCTTCTCGAGGATTTGCTTCGTCTGGATTCTCGTCTACCTCGTCTTCAGCACCGCGTCCGGCCTTTGGGCCGGCGCACGACATGGTCAGGGGCTGCTGCTGCTCGAATTTCAGTCGCGCCGGGCCCGCGGCTCGCGTGAGGTGGCGCGAGCTCGAATCTTGAAAAGGATGGCGCTGTCGGCGCTGCTCGCGCTACCCGTGGCGATTGCATCGCTCGTTGCGAGCGCGGTGATGTCGTAGACGCCCGGCTCGCGTGTGCGTCGTCATGCGGCTGGAGCGAGTACCGGCCGGCTCGAACAAAAAAATACAAGGAACTGAAGGGGCGGTGGATTGCTGCATCGCGTCGTCAGCGCGTTTCGCCAGGCGCCGGGCTGGCGGATCCGGGCTAATCGGCCTTGCGCGGCACCCGTGGCCGAATACGACGCATCGATGCAGGCTGATCGTCAACGACGCCGATCGCGTTGCGCCACCGTACTGTCGAGTTCGAGGGCCGAATCGACTGCTGCTCCACAGCGATGCTCGCCAGCACATGATCATGTCGCACCACATTGCTTGCCGTTGTGATTCATGCACGAAGGTGCCGCGCATCTTGCCGAACGCCTGACGGCCCGTGGGCGCACCACGACGCTTCGATCACCGAACGACTGCCGTCGGATATCACTCGCTCGTCATGCGAGCGCCGCTGTTTCTGCAAGCTCTTCGTCATCCGTTTCGCTGCCGCGAGGTAGTCGGAAACCGCCAACATTTGGCCGATCAGGGAATTCCCGCAGACTAATCCGACGACTGTTTGTTCGAATCGGCCAGTGTTTAAACGCCATTCGGCGCCCTCGGTATGATGCGTCGCAACGGAGTAAAAAACGACGACCGAAGTTGATTGGACTGATTGTCCGAGAGCACGCCATGACGCACACGAGTGTCGATCATTCGGGAGATGAAGCGGCAGCAGATGTTGGGGGAAAGCGGTCACGCAGGAATCGGGATATCGGCGTTGTCGTCTTCGACGGGTTCTCGTTGTTTGCGGCGGGCGCGGTATTCGAGGTGTTCGAAGTAGCCAATGAAATCTATGCGCCGCGCGCGACAGGACTTCCGCTGTACGACATTCGCTTCTATTCGTCGAAGGGTGGAAACATCGTCTGGTCGTCGGCCATCAGCGTGCGGACATTCGCATGCGATGCGGGCACGGCGCACGCATTCGATGCGCTGTTCGTCGCGGGTGGCGAAGGTGCGCGTCGCGCGTCGCGCGACGCCCGGGTGATCGACTGGTTGCGGATCGTGCTGCCGAAGGCGGGCATGGTCGAGACGATCGGCGAAGGCAGGATGTTGATCGATGCGGCGCTGAATGGCTCGCACGTGATCGATGCAGTGGATGCGGTGCGCGTGGGTCGCGGCGGCTACGAGCCGGCAAGAGCCGCATTGGCGCTCATCGAACGCGACCTGGGTGGCGATGCGGTGCGAGGCATTGTGGCGCGGCTCGCGCTGGGCGACGCATTCGAGCCGGCCGAGCAGGAGGGTGAAGTGCGCAATGGCACGCCAGCCGATCGGGTCCGCGCGACGGCGAGCTGGTTGCGCAAGAACTGTGGAAGAGCCATATCCGTCAGCGATGCAGTGCGGGTTGCTGCAATGAGCGAACGGAACTTCCTGCGGCATTTCAAGCAGGAAATCGGCATGACGCCGTCCGAATTTCTGCTGCGGGTTCGCCTGGAGCGCACGGTGCAGATGTTGATGGAAACCGACTTGCCGATCGGCACGATCGCGCGGCAATGCGGGTGGGGGAACGGTGATCGCCTGGCCAAGATTTTTCGGCGACACCTCGACGTGACACCCTCGGAATACCGGTTCCAGGCACGCTCGAGCCAGACGGAACTGGAGTTGTAGAGAAGGCTGGATAAGCTTCGGCGAAGGGACGGAGCTCATTCCCGGATTTTCAGATCGAATTATTGCCTGAGAGAATAGGAGTGCAGATTATGTCGGCATCCATCGAAACAGAGCGCGGCGAAACAGGACCGGTCGGCTCCGGTCGCGGCGACGCAGTCGACGTGAAGGTCAGCGTCGCGCCCGTCGTTCTCGCGGGCGGATCGGGGTCGCGCTTGTGGCCCATGTCGCGCGAACAGTATCCGAAGCAGTTGATCGGCGTACTGGGTTCGGATTCTCTGCTGCAGGCAACCGTCCAGCGCATGACGGGTTTTTCGATCGAGGAAGGCGATGTGTCGGCGCCCATCGTCGTTTGCGGCGACGAGCATCGTTTCGTCACGGCGGAGCAGCTTCGGGCCAGCGGGCTCGATGCCCGCGTCATCGTCGAGCCGGTCCGGCGCGATACGGCGCCCGCACTGACGCTGGCGGTCGCTGCCGCCAGTGCGGACGGGAAGGACGCGATCGTCGTCGCGATGCCGGCCGATCATGCCATTGCCGATACCGCCGCGTTTCATCGTGCGATCGCACTCGCGGTGGAGCATGCGCGGCGCGGCGCGATCGCGACGCTTGGCGTGCCGCCGACCCGGCCCGATTCGGGGTTCGGCTACATCAAGATCGGCGAGGCCCTTGGCGCCGGTGCGCACCGCATCGAGCGATTCGTCGAGAAGCCGGCCGCCGAACTCGCGGCGCAGTACGTCGAATCGGGCTCGTACTGGTGGAACAGCGGCATTTTCGTCGTGCGCGCGAGCGTCTGGCTCGACACGTTGCGCACGCTCCAGCCCGATATGCACGCCGCATGCCTCGCGGCACATGTACACGGCAAGCACGATGGTCCTTTCTTCCGGCCGCATGAGGATGCCTTTCTCAAGTCGCCGTCGGATTCGATCGACTACGCGGTGATGGAACGCCTCGTGTCCGACACGAGCCTGGTGGAGGGCGTGGTCGTGCCGCTCGATGCGGGCTGGTCGGATCTCGGCTCGTGGGATGCGGTTTGGGAGGCGCTCGACAAGGATGCGGACGGCAACGTCGGGCGCGGCAAGGTCGTGTTCGAAGGTGCGACGTCGAGCTTCGTGCATTCGGAAGGGCGGCTCGTCGCATGTGTCGGCATGACCAATGCGGTGGTGGTCGAAACCGCCGACGCGGTGCTGGTGGCGGACCGCTCGCGCGTCCAGGACGTAAAGGGCCTCGTGAACCGGATCCGCGCGCAACAGGCGCCGGAAGCCGACACGCACCGGAAGGTGCGCCGCCCCTGGGGCTACTACGACTCGATCGATCACGGCGCCCGATTCCAGGTGAAGCGCATCGTCGTGCATCCGGGCGGACGATTGTCGCTCCAGCTGCACCACCACCGTGCCGAGCACTGGATCGTCGTGAGCGGAACTGCGCTCGTTACCCGCGGCGACGAGCAATTCATGCTCGGCGAAAACGAGTCCACCTTCATTCCGCTTGGTGTGACGCATCGGCTCGAGAACCCGGGAAAGTTGCCGCTCGAGCTCATCGAAGTCCAATCGGGATCGTATCTCGGCGAGGACGACATCGTGCGGTTCGACGATACGTACGGGCGTGCGTAATGCCCCGATTCGACTGTGATCGTTGGCGTCAGACGGGAGATTGAAATGTTCGGTCTACAAGGCTTGATGGCTCGACTCGTGGATATCGCGTTGATCGTCGCCGGCTCGTTGCTTGCGTCGCAATTTCGCTATCAGACGGTTTCCGAGGGGCACTTCGACAGCGCGCTCGTCACGTTCGCGATTGCGTTCACGCTGGTGCTGTTTCCGGTATTCGGCGTGTACGAATCGTGGCGGGGACGGTCGATGCTGAGGTTGAGCGGGAAGATCTCGCTCGCGTGGCTCGTCGTTCAGGCGTGCGGGATCGTGTTGATGTTCTCGCTCCATCGCTCGGACGTGATTTCCAGGCTGTGGTTCGTGTACTGGACCGCGATGACGGGGGGCGCACTGATCGCGTCGCGAATCGGCACGCATCTGTTTCTGCGCAGTGTTCGTCATGCGGGCATCAACCTGCGCAGTGTCGCGGTTGTAGGACACGCTCAGCACTGCCAACAGGTGGTTCGAAACATCGAGGAGTCGCCGGCGAGCGGATTTCGGCCGGCGGCTGTATTCGACCTGCGCCCGGTTACCGCGAATGCTTCGCATCGCTTGCCGGTATTCACGGAGCTCGATGTGTTCGCGCAGTTCGTCCGGGAGAACGGTGTCCAGGAAATCTGGCTCGCACTGCCTTTGTCGGAGGAGGCGACCGTTCTTCGTTTCGTCAACACGTTCGGCGACGATCTCGTGAACATCCGCTTCATTCCCGACGTGCGCAGCGTCGCACTGTTCGACGGCGCGATGATCGACCTCATCGGCGCGCCGGCGATCAATCTCGTGGCGTCGCCGCTTCCGCGTCATGCAATGTGGCAGAAGGAGGTGTTCGATCGCCTGTTCGCCGCAGTCGCGCTGGTGGCGCTACTGCCGCTGATGGTGCTGATCGCCATCGCGGTGAAGTTGTCGTCGCGCGGGCCGGTGTTCTTCAAGCAATACCGCAAGGGTGCGGACGGGCGCAAGTTCCAGATCCTGAAGTTCCGCACGATGCGCGTGCACGCCGAACAGGCAGGCGTGGTCACGCAGGCGACGAAGAGCGACTCGCGCATCACCCGTGTCGGACGCTTTCTCAGACGAACCAGTTTGGACGAGCTGCCGCAGTTTCTCAACGTGCTGCGCGGGGAGATGTCGGTGGTCGGGCCGAGGCCGCATGCGATCGAGCACGATCGGCTTTATCAGAAAGTCGTCGACGGGTACATCCATCGTTATCGGATCAAGCCGGGGATCACCGGATGGGCCCAGGTGAACGGGTATCGCGGGGAAACCGATCGTCTCGAGAAGATGCAGAAGCGTGTCGAGTATGACCTTTATTACCTGCGGAACTGGTCGTTCGCGCTGGATATGCGGATCGTGTTGGCGACGGTGGCGAAGGGGTTGGTGAATGCGAATGCTTACTGAGCGGGTTTCGACGTCGTGATTTGTCGCATCTCTAAACATAAACCGGGGAAGACGAGATGAGATGTATTTGGGATCGGCGCGAAAGCCGGGCAGCGGAATTTCGCCGTCATGGCGCCCGAATCGTGATCGGTGCAACGATGAGCGCGGTGCTGTCGGCGTGTGCTGTTGCGCCGGGTATGCGTATGTCGTCGCAAGCGACATTGCCGGTGACTGCTGGCGATGAAAACACGTCGCAGCAGGAACTTCATATTCCGATTACTGATATCAACATGGCGTTGATTCAGGAGATGCGCGAGGAGGGGAAACGGACCGGCGAAACGCAGTTTGAAGACCTGATAGGAAAACCGGAGCCGTACACGCTCGGCGTGGGTGACGTATTGCAGATCACGGTCTGGGATCACCCCGAACTTGCTGTTGCACAGGGTGCGCAAACGTCAACGAACTCACGGCCGAACGACCCTGTCCAGGGCTTCGTCATCGACGATAACGGCAACGTACAGGTTCCATACGCCGGCAACGTGCATGTTTCCGGTATGCGTATCGAACAAGCTCAACGCGCCGTCCAGGCCGCGTTGCAACGCGTTTTTGTGAAGCCGCAGGTTTCGGTGCGCGTCTCTTCGTTCCGGGCGAAGCAAGTTTACGTCGACGGAGAAGTCCATACACCCGGTGTCGTGGCAGTCAATGATGTCCCGATGACGTTGAACGAGGCGATCAACCGAGCGGGCGGATTCAATCCAACGGCAGACCAGAGCCGGATGGTTGTCGTGCGGAATGGCAAGTCGTACCGGATCGACCTCACGCGGATGCTGGACCGAAACGTGAATCCCTCGAGAATTTTGCTTAGAAACGGGGATCTGCTACGCATCGTCTCACGAGAAGACAACGGTGCTTTCGTCATGGGCGAAGTCAACAAGCCAATTACGGCACTGCCGTTGAGGAACGGACGGCTCACGTTGAGTGATGCACTCTCCCAGGCTGGCAGTGTGAATAGCGCCAGTGCGGATGCTGCTCAGTTGTACGTGATTCGCGGAGCGTCGGAAGCCAACCCTCAGGTTTTTCATCTCAATGCTCGCTCGCCAGTTTCGATGGTGCTAGCGAACCAATTTGAACTGCAGCCAAAGGATGTCGTGTATGTCGACGGTAACGCGCTGGTGCGTGTCAGTCGCGTGCTGAGCCTGCTGCTGCCCGCAATCAATGCAGGTTTGACCGGCGCAGTGTTGGCGAAATGATCGACAACATCCTCGTCGTGTGTGAAGGGAACATTTGCCGGAGCCCGATGGCGCAAGCGCTGCTGGCCCGGGAATTGCCGTCGGCTCGAGTTGGATCAGCTGGATGTTCGGCGCTGGCAGGGCGGCGCGCAGATCCACTGGCCGTCGAATTGATGGCTGAGCGCGGTATTGACCTTGGTGAACACATCGCAATCGATTTGAACCTGCAGCACATGCGGTCAGCGGACCTGATTCTCACGATGACGGAGAGCCAGCGAAGAAGAATCGAAGCCGGCTATCCATTCTCGAAGGGCCGAATTTTTCGTATCGGTGAGTTCGAAAAGATCGACGTTATCGATCCATACCGGCGAGGACGATCGGTTTTTGAATTGGCGCTGAATCAAATCGAAAAGAGTATGAAGCGTTGGGTTGACAAAATGAATCGGATCAAGAATTGACTATGGAATCCGTAAATAAATCCAGAATAATCGACATGCAAGACGGTGACGAGATCCATCTGTCTGACTATGTCGCTGTCGTCGCGGAGAACTGGAAGCTCATCTCCGCGATTGCTGCCTTTGTACTTCTACTCGGGACGGTCTACGCATTTGTTGCGAAACCGGCCTATCGTGCTGACGTGATGATTCAGGTCGAAGATAGTGCTAACTCGACGCAGAATGCGTTGGGCGAGCTGGCGTCGATCTTCGATACGAAGCAAACCGCCGACGCCGAGATCGAGCTGCTTCGTTCCCGTCTCGTCGTTGGGCACACGGTGGAGGCGCTGCATCTGGATATTTCGGTCCAACCGCGCTATTTACCGGTGGTTGGGGCGATGCTGGCACGCATCGCAGGAAGCAAGAAACTGGCATCTCCCTGGTTCGGATTGACACACTTCGCATGGGGAGGGGAAAAAATCGAAGTCTCCCGGTTCGAGGTGCCAAGGGAACGGTACGGTGCCAGGTTCGAGCTGATTGCCCGGGATGAAGGCCACTACGAACTCGTGAACCCGGAGGGTGATGTCGTTCTGAAAGGGACGGTCGGCCGGGTTGAGCATGGCGTTGATCAATACGGCCCGGTGGAGTTGGCGGTCGAAAGTCTTCGTGCGCGACCAAACACGGACTTCGTTCTCAGTCGCGCATCGACACAGGCGACGATCAAGCAATTGCAGGACAGTCTCGTCATTGCCGAGAAGACCAAGCAATCGGGCGTGATCGGCGCATCGCTGGACGGCCCGGATAGTGCACGGACAGCCAAGATCCTCAACACGATCGCATCCACGTATGTGCAACAGAATATTGATCGAAAGTCGGCTGAGGCGGAGCACACGCTTGCGTTTCTTGATCAACAACTGCCGCAGTTGCGCAAACAGCTTGACCAGTCAGAAGACAAATACAATGCATTTCGCAACAAAAAAGGTACGGTCGATCTAACCGAAGAGAGCCGACTTTTGCTGCAACAGATCGTCGAAGGCAAGACCAAGCTCGTCGATCTGGAACAGCAACGTGTCGAAATGGCTCAACGCTTTACGGGCGAGCACCCCGCGCTAGCAGGGTTGAATGCACAGATAGCAACACTCAACGAACAGCAGGATCGGTTGAACAAGCGCGTGCTGACGCTTCCGGATACCGAGCAGTCTGCACTGCGTCTGTTGCGCGATGTGCGCGTGAATACCGAGCTCTACACGAGCTTACTGGACAATGCGCAGCAACTTCGCATCGTCAAGGCAGGGCAAGTCGGTAACGTTCGTGTCGTCGATTTCGCAGTGGTAGCCGATGAACCGGTGAAGCCTAAGCGCCCGCTCGTCGTCGTGTTGGCCGGGTTGCTCGGGCTCGTAATCGGTACTGTGACGGCGTTCGCGAAGCATGCACTGTTTGGCGGTTTAAAGCATAGCGACGAAATCGAGAAAGCCATCGACTTGCCCGTATATGCGACGATCCCGCACAGCCAGGCACAGATCAACCTGCAACAAGCAATGGATCGTGGGCTACCTGGCCCCCACGTGCTGGCGTCGCTCGAGACCGAGGATCTGGCGACCGAGGGGATTCGCAGTCTGAGAACGGCATTGCAGTTCGGATTGCTGGATGCTTCCAATAACGTGATCGTGATTACCGGCCCTCGGCCGGACGTCGGAAAGTCATTCGTGTCCGTGAACTTGTCGGCCGTTATCGCAAGCAGCGGTACCCGCGTGCTTTTGATCGATGCGGACATGCGTCGCGGCAACGTTCACTCGTATCTCGGGGTGTCAAAGCAGCCCGGGTTATCGGATGTCATTACGGGGTTCAATCTTGACGTGGCAATCCAGCGTGACGTCGTGACGGGCGTCGATCTGCTTCCGAAGGGGTCTTTGCCACCGAATCCGGCCGAGCTATTGCTGAGCGATCAGTTCAAGACGCTCCTCGATGAAGTGTCGCGACGCTACGACCTTGTCATCGTCGATACACCACCCGTCCTGGCGGTCACCGACTCCACGGTGATCGGACGGTATGCCGGTGCGACGCTACTCGTCGTTCGTCATGGACAGCACCCCCGCGCAGAACTCATCGAATGCGCAAATCGCTTGCGTGGTGGCGGAGCGGCGCTGAAGGGCGCGTTGTTGACCGACGTACCGCGGCACCGATTCGGCTACGGCAGCTACTACTCCGGGTATTACGGATACGAAAGCGTTTCAGAGTGAACAACATCGCGGAATGTGTTTGAAATCGACACGTGCGGCATGTCCAATTGGGAGTATCGAATCATGAATCGTAAAGTTGCTTTAATTACCGGCGTGACAGGGCAAGACGGCTCGTATCTTGCAGAACTGCTGCTGAACAAGGGCTACGAAGTGCATGGCATCAAGCGTCGCGCTTCACTGTTCAATACCGACCGGATCGATCATCTCTATCAAGACCCGCATGTATCCGACCGGCGCTTCGTGCTGCATCATGGTGACTTGACCGATTCGACGAGCCTCGTGCGCATTATCCAGCGTGTGCAGCCGGACGAGATTTATAACCTCGCCGCTCAGAGTCACGTCGCCGTTTCGTTCGAGGAACCGGAATATACGGCGAATGCCGATGGTATCGGCGCGCTGCGGATCCTTGAAGCAATCCGGATTCTCGGGCTCGAGAAGAAGACCCGCTTCTATCAGGCATCGACGTCGGAGCTTTACGGTCTCGTGCAGGAGATTCCGCAGAAGGAGACGACGCCCTTCTACCCGCGCAGCCCGTATGCGGTCGCGAAGATGTACGCGTACTGGATCACCGTCAACTACCGTGAGGCATACGGCATTTATGCGTGCAACGGCATCCTGTTCAACCACGAATCGCCAGTGCGCGGAGAGACCTTCGTAACGCGCAAGATCACGCGTGCGATCGCACGTATTGCAGCCGGCCTGCAGGATTGCTTGTACCTTGGAAACATGTCGGCGTTGCGCGACTGGGGCCATGCGCGCGACTACGTCGAAATGCAGTGGATGATGCTGCAACAGGAGCAGCCAGAAGACTTCGTTATCGCGACGGGCGTGCAGTACAGCGTCCGGGAGTTTGTCAAGCACGCGGCTGCTGAACTCGGCGTTACCGTGCGATTCGAGGGTGAAGGCGTCAGCGAGGTGGGTATCGTCGAAAAGGTGGAAGGCTCGGAAGCGAAAGTGACGCCTGGCACTGTGATCGTCCGTGTCGATCCGCGCTACTTCCGTCCGACTGAAGTCGAGACGTTGCTGGGTGACCCCACCAAGGCTCACGAAAAGCTGGGTTGGAAGCCGACCACTTCGTTCGAATCGTTGGTCACTGAAATGGTACGTGCGGACTATCAGGTTGCAAGACGCGATGCGCTGGTGACCCTCGCCGGCTTCAAGACATTCGAATACAACGAGTGAGCGTCATGGACAAGGACACTCGAATCTTTGTGGCCGGGCACAGGGGCATGGTCGGCTCGGCCATCGTGCGCAACCTTGAGGCGAAAGGCTATCGCAACGTGGTGACGCGTCGTCGTTCCGAACTCGACTTGACCGATCAGGCCGCCGTGGAAGCCTTCTTCCGCGACGGTGCGATCGATGTCGTGGTGCTTGCGGCGGCCAAGGTGGGCGGAATTCTGGCGAACGACACGTATCCGGCCGATTTTCTATACCTTAACGTGATGATCGAGGCCAACGTGATTCACGCCGCCTATCGGGCCGGGATTCAGCGCTTGGTATTCCTCGGGTCATCGTGCATCTATCCGCGGGAATGTCCGCAGCCGATCAAGGAAGAGTATTTGCTGACCGGGCCGCTGGAAAAGACGAACGAGCCGTACGCAATCGCAAAGATTGCCGGCATCAAGCTTTGCGAGTCGTACAACCGGCAATACGGAACGAAATACGTGTCGCTGATGCCCACAAACCTGTACGGCCAGAACGACAACTATGACCTGAATAATAGCCACGTGTTGCCCGCATTGCTGCGCAAGGCGCACCAGGCGAATCTCGAAGGGAAGGACAATCTCCAGGTGTGGGGAACCGGTCGCGCGCGCCGCGAATTCCTGCACGTCGATGATATGGCTGACGCGACAGTCTTTGCTTTGGAGAGGGACATCGATTCGAGTCTATACAACGTGGGATGTGGAACGGATGTCACGATCGAGGAATTGGCGCGCGCCGCTATGAGAGCAGTGGGATTCGACGGTCGAATCGAATTCGACGTGACGAAGCCAGATGGCACGCCGCAGAAGCTGCTCGACGTCAGCAAGCTGGCCGAACTGGGATGGACTGCGAAGATTGGTCTCGACGAAGGACTGGCTTTGACCTACCGCGATTTTCTCCAGCGTCCCGAAGCGCGGATGACTGAGCGGGTTTAAGCGGGTAGAGACGGCAAACCACGATGATGCGATTTGACGAGAGCAGCGCGACCTGGGTGTTCGCGCAACAAGGTGTGTCGCGCCTACTGGTGGCGTTCAAGTTCTTTCTTTTGGCACGCTTGTTGGGGCCGGAGTCGATCGGTCTGATTGCCGCGGCCCTGATGGCTCTGTCGATTGCGGAATCTCTCACCGAAATGGGATTGAGTCATGCGCTGATCCAGCAACGTGAGTTGCTGGATCAGCGCAGCCTGGATGCATTGTGGACGGCAAATGCAGTGCGGGGCACGATCCTCTCAGTCGTGTTGTTCGTGACTTCGGCGCCGATCGCGCGCCTGATGAGCATTCCGGAGAGCACGACGCTGTTGCAACTTGTCGCGCTGGTGCCGTTTGCGCGATGCATGGC
The DNA here is from genome assembly GCF_003854225.1 of Burkholderia sp. Bp8986. Lineage (NCBI taxonomy): Bacteria > Pseudomonadati > Pseudomonadota > Betaproteobacteria > Burkholderiales > Burkholderiaceae > Burkholderia > Burkholderia sp. Bp8986. The sequence goes on from NZ_QTQM01000041.1 coordinate 40,791, forward strand.
AAGCATGCGCGTTGCGATCGCCCAACGCGAAAGACGGTTTCGCACGGTCGCGCTGTTGACGACGACATTCGTCGTCGTTGACTTCGTGATGTCCTGTGTTGCGGCATTCGCCTATCACGACGTGGTATGGGTGCTTGCGGCGCTTCCGCTGGCCGAGTTACTGAAGGCTATCGCGTCGCACGTCGTGTTTTCCACACGACCGCGTCTGAACTTCGACACGGCGCCGCTTGGTGAGGTCATGGGGTTTGGCCGCTGGGTCTGGGCGAGCAGCTTGTTGACGATGGTCGTCAACCAACTTGATCGGCTTATCACGGTCAAGACCTTTGGCGTACAGACTCTGGGTCTATACCAGACGGCGAGTCGCCTTGCCCAATTTGGCGTGGCCGATTTCGGTATTGCACTTAACCAGTACCTGTTTCCGAACTTTGCCGAATTGGCCCGGAGAGATAAAGAGCATGCGGTAAGGTATGCATTGGCCCTGTTTAGCCATCTGGGCGCGATCGGCTTGGTGCTTGCGACATTCCTTTGCGTGGCGGCGCCGGACATCGTCAGTTTGACTCTCGGCAGCCAGTGGAGCGGCGCCGTGCCATTTTTCCGGATCTTTGTCTATTTGATGGCGGTGGGCGTGCTCGTCGGTCTGCTCAACGCATATCTTCGTGGAACGGGGCGGCCGAGTCGGGTCACGGTTGCCACATCGATACAACTGGTCGTGTTGCTAGGTCTATCTGCTATTGCAGTACCTTTGCTTGGTGCGATTGGTGTCGCACTTGCGTCTGCTATTTCGGTTTTTGTCTGCTGCTTGATCATGCTTCGGGAAATGATTACCGACGCGCGTGGCGAATTACGGGAGTTGTGGCCGCTCGCTACCATCGGAGTACCGATTTCAGGGTTGATTATATTGCTCGGATATCTGTTGTCGGAGATCCCGTACCACGTGGTACCGATCGGATTCTTGAGCGCTGCTGCAATCGTTTTGCCCCTGCAGAAATTGCGGGCGGGCTTTTCGTTGTCTGCTTGAGGAGACTCGGCCATGCGAATTCTCCATATTGTTTTGACGCCACGGCATTCAGGCGCGGAAGTCCTTGCGTGCAGCTTGGCGGACGCACACGCCGGGCATGGCGCAGTCACGGGCATCGCGGCGTTAAATCCGGCCGATCCGGATTTCGAGAAAATTATTGATCCGCTTGTACAACGGGGTGTCTGGTACACGAGCCCGCAACATATGTCTGGACGTCTAGAGCGATTGCGCTTGATCAACCGCGCATACCGCGAATTCCAGCCGGACATTGTCGTCGCGCATTCCGTGATCCCGGCCGCGTATGCCCGGGCGGTGGCGAGATTGTCGGGCGCTTCCATTCCGGTAGTCAGCGTGCTGCACTCTGCGACGAACGACGACTATTCGAATGCAGGATTGCGTACTTCAGAATATCTGTTGCGCTTTGCGGCGGCGGCGGTTGTAACCGTGACCGACACTGCTCGCGACAACTACAGAAAGCGATTCGGTAGCGTGGGCCGGCTCGAGACGATCCCGAACGGTACGCAGATTGATCGATTTCGTTTCAATCCGGCCGAGCGCTACAGGCTGCGCCGTGCCTTGCAGGCGGGTGAGAAACAGATAGTTCTGTTGCAAGTCGGTCGCGTTGCGCGAGTGAAGGGGCAAGTGTCCAGCGTACTGGCGCTCAAGCGGCTCGTGGACGCTGGCCACGATGTCGTGCTTTGGTTCGCCGGCTTGACGGAGACCGAGGAGTATCGCCAGGAAGTGGTCGACACAATCGCCGAACTGAGTCTCGAGCACCATGTCTTGTGGCTGGGCAGCCGGTCGGACGTGCCTTCGCTTCTGTCCGCGGCGGATGTCTACCTGATGCCCTCGCTGCGCGAGGCACACAGCGTTGCAATGATCGAGGCGCTAGCCAGCAGTATTCCGGTCGTCGCGTCGAATATCGATGCGTTTGCGAAGCTGAACGGGTTTGAAGGAATCCGATGTGTTCCAGTGTCGGACAGCGTGAGTTACGCGGCGGCGATCGAATCATTCATCACGCATCAGACGCGGTTCAAGCGGGATCTCAGCGCTTTTTCCGTTAAACGTGTAGCCGAACGGTATTTTGATCTTTTCAAGCAGATCTTGATGCGTAATGACTTCAGGACAGAACGTGCGTAGGGGAACGGAATGGCGACATTGATGATTGTCGAACCTGACGCGACCGGTCACCGTATGGTGCTGTACGTTCGCTTGATCGTGGCTGAGGCGCTTGCCCGTGGACTGAAGGTCGTTATGCTGACCAGCACCGAAGCTACGCGTCACGACGCATGTAAAGCGCTGTTGTCTGAATTCGGCGACCGGTTGAAGATCGCAACGATGCCAGACGTGCCGCCAGCGGGGACGGGTCGGTTCGAGTTGTTCCGCTTGCAGTACCGATGGATTCGTGCGTTTGAGGCGGGCTATCGAACCGTGTCCGGGTACGAGAAGATTGATTTCGTATATGTGCCTTTCTTCAACAACATCGATAAGGTGATCGGCTGGTTTGGATCACCATTCGGCGATACGCCGTTCGGCGGGATGTTGTTGGCTGCAAAGTTTCATCATGCGGCGTCCGGCATTATCGGCGAGCACGGCAAGCAGGATATTGTTAACAGGTTCTTTTTTGACCGTGCGCTCAAGACGCCAAATCTTGCCGTGCTGACATCGATCGACGAGCCGCTAGCCGAATTTGTCGGCCGAACGATGAAGCGCCATTCCGCTAAGGTTCGCTACGTTCCCGACGTGTCCTTCATCAGGCAACCCGCAGAACGATCGGCGGCGCGTTTGATTCACGGCCTCTCGCCCAGCGATTTCGTGATCTTGCTGTATGGCTCGGTTAGCCCTCGCAAAGGGCTTGCGAAGCTGTTGAAGTTGTTTGACGCACCAGATCTGCCGTCGCATTTCCGTGTGCTGATGATGGGCGCACAGAATGCGGAAGCGAAGCGGATGATCGCCGAGTATCTTGAGCGTCGGCCGGAGCGGAAACACCAGGTTATTTCTGTCGATCGCTTCGTGACGGATCTTGAGGAAGGGCAGGCCTTCGCCTGCGCAGACGTGGCGTGGTTGTGCTACGAGAACTTCAGTGGAATGAGCGGTGTGTTGATTCAGTCGGCGCAGGCTGGCGTGCCGGTTGTGACGGCAGGTTACGGACTAATTGAACACTATCGAGAGCGCTACTTGCTAGGCGTTCGTTGGAACGATTTTGTCACGGATGGACCGGGCGAGGTGCGTTTCAATTGGTCAAGCCTTATCGACAGCGTGGCCGCGATGAGCGGATCGGGGCGGCTGCGTGCGTTCGCGATGGCACATACGCCGGGGGCTTTTGGACGCAACGTCGTTAATGCGATTGCTACATCGCAGAACTGGACCTTCGACGAAGTGGATTGTTGGGTTTCGTGAGTCGAGTTGATCATTTGGACGGGACAGTGACGAACCACAAAACATCGAATCGGAGTGGTAACGGCGCGGGCACAGCCACTCAGTTTGCGTTGAAGCATACGGTCTATTACGTGCAACCGTTGATTGCCCGATATCGGGTTGAGGTTATCGTGGCGCTCAGACAACGCTTCAACGTGAAGGTCTTCGCGAGTTCCGTCGGGGTCGAGTCGCGAGGGTTTTCGCGCGAACGTCCCGAATGCGAAGAGTTCGTCGAAACGCCGATCAACAATGTGTTTCGCAAGCGCGTCAAAATCCAGACAAGGGTCGTGCCGCGCATCATGCGCGAGCGGCCGGCAGCTGTGTTCATCTTCGCCGATGTGACTTACGTTTCGTTGTGGCTGGCATTGGTCGTTGGTCGCCTGACGCGCGTTCCGATGGTGATTCACGGACAAGGACTTTACCGTTACGAGAAACCTGGCCTGTTGCGTACCCTTTGTTATCGCGCCGCGGTCGCACTTTCCTCACATTACGTCTGCTACGCGGAGGTATCGAAGCGTTCACTCGAGCGCATTGGTTGCCCGCCATCGAAGCTTACCGTCGCGAGCAATTCGCTCATGGTCGAACGGACGGTCTCGCCGTCGGAGAAGACTGGTACCGAACAAGGCGTGCTGTTCGTCGGGAGGTTGCGCGAGGGCTGCAACGTAGAAATCCTGATCCAGGCCGTGGAAGCGCTCGTGAGCGAGGGACATTGTATTGTGCTGCATGTCGTTGGCGACGGCGAGCAACGAGCCCGCTTGCAGGACAAGTATGCGGGGAGAGCTCACGTGATCTGGCACGGAGGGATTTTCGATGACGGCGAGATCGCCGCGATCAGCAGAAAGTGCCGGATTGGCTGCTATCCGGGCGCTGCCGGCTTAAGCGTCGTACATATGTTCGGCCTCAGTCTGCCGCCCCTGGTGCATGACCGGCTGCCGATGCACATGGGCCCTGAGCCGGAAAATGTGGAGCCCTTCGAGACCGGATTTCTCTATGCTCAGGACGGCGGGGCGGATGCGTTGGCAGCGGCTTTGACCGAGATCTGGAATTTGCCGCCGGAGATCGTTCGCAACACGGCTTCGCGTGCGTTTGCGAAATATCATCAGCTCAACTCGCCGAGTTTGGGCCAGAGACTGGCGGATATCGTTGATAGAGTGATCGAAGCATGACGCACGACACCGAGACAGAGTATTCCGATCGCCTTGGCGATCGATCGACCTATCAGGATTTGAGTCGCTTTGCTGTACCGAGCGGCTTCCGAGGACGCAGCATGGTGATCGTTCAACTCTGGTGGATCTGCCAGTCGATCCTGTTTCGGGCATCACCGCAATTCATGTATGGCTGGCGGCGATTCCTATTGCGGTTATTCGGCGCGCGAGTCGGGAAGGGCGTGCTGGTCCGACCGACGACCGTGGTGACGTACCCATGGAAAGTAACGCTAGGCGATCACAGCTGGATCGGGGACGATGCGGTGCTATACAGCTTGGGTCCGATCGAGGTCGGTGCGCACGCGGTTGTCTCGCAGCGCTCGTATTTGTGTGCTGGTGATCACGATCCTACTCGTGTTGACTTCGCAATTCGCAGCCGATCGATCCGCATCGAGGAACAGGTGTGGATAGCCTCGGATGTATTCGTCGCCCCAGGTGTGACTGTCGGCCGCGGCGCTATCGTTGGCGCACGAAGCTCGGTGTTTTCGGATATGGACGAAGGGATGATTTGCGTCGGAACCCCTTGTCGACCGGTCAGGCGCAGGGTGTCGCAATGATCGCTTGATAGATGATTCGAATTCCGCATTGGGGTCGAACGTATCGAAATTGTTGATATAAAGGTGCCTTGTGAAAAGTATGGGGTTAACAGTCAAAGCAATCGGCGAACGCGCGCCAGTTGCGAACGTTGCCGTTGTAACCTCGTCAGTGTCACGCAATGCCGGCGGCTTGTTCGATGCAGTTAGGGGGTTGGTTCTGCAGTTGCCCGATGCGGGGATCTCGCCGCATGTTTTTGGCTTGGAAGATAACCACACACTGGAGGATCGTGCGGAGTGGGGCGCGATTCCGCTGACTACCTCGAAGCCTCTGGGACCGAAATCCATAGGTTTTGCTCCCGCGATGCGTCAGGCCCTGTTGAGTTCCGGAGCGGAGCTCGTGCATACGCACGGCATCTGGATGCACCCATCGGCGGATGTTGTTGCGTGGCGGCGCAGATACGGCAAGCCGTACCTGATCTCGCCGCACGGAATGCTGGATCGCTGGATTCTGAATCGCTCCAAGATCAAGAAGTGGATCGCGTTGACCGGTTATGAACGCGCGCATTTACGGGGCGCTGCTTGCTTTCATGCACTGAGTTTGGAGGAGGCGCGCGGCATTCGCGCAGCTGGGTTCGAACAGCCGATCGCGATCATACCGAACGGTGTGCATATGCCCCAGACGGAGGTGCGAACGAAGCCGTCGTGGTGGAGCGATAACCTTGAGGGCAAACGGTTGTTGTTGTATTTCGGGCGCTTGCATCCAAAGAAGGGCTTGGACAATCTTTTGCTCGCGTGGAAAGCGACGTTTCAGGATGGAACGCTGGACCCGCGCCTGGTGCTGATTGTCGGCGGCTGGGGGGACCAGGCTTATATCGATCACTTGCATCAGATCGTCGAGGCACGGGGAGCGGATTACCAGGTTCGATTCATCGGGCCGCAATTCGGTGGGGCGAAACAGCAGACCTATGCGGCCTGTCACGGGTTGATCTTGCCGTCGTTCAGCGAGGGTCTGCCAATGGTCCCGCTGGAAGCATGGTCGCTAGGCGTGCCGTGCGCACTGACGGACGCATGCAATCTGCCGGAAGGATTTGATGCCGGGGCGGCGTTCAGAATCGGGGCGGATGTCGACAAGATCAAGCAGTTTCTGGTGAAGTTCGGCGCGGCGGATGAGAGAACACTGAGCGAGATTGGGGAGCTCGGACGGATGATGGTCGCGGAGCGCTTTATCTGGCGCAGCATCGCGGAACGGATGGCTGCAGTGTATCGCTGGTTGCTTGCGGAAGGGGAGAGGCCGGAGTGGGTAGTAGACGGGGCTGTTTAAGAACGTCTTCCGTCTATCGGTCAGGTCGAATTCGAGCGCAAACCACCGATGCACCGGACGCTGCGAAAAATAGCAGGCAGGCGACGGATTCCGCCAAGATTTAGGCGGACGCCGCCATTCATAATCGGACACCATGCAGAAATATGCCGCGTCGCTGCACCGGATGCGATGGGACACGCTTCTGAATAGTGGGTCACATGGTTCATACCTAGCTGCCACTCGGCGATAGGGATCAAGCCCTAGCCTCACGCTAGATTACGCATCATTACACTCGTACGTTATGCTTCATACGGGCTGCCATCTCACGCAAGCAGACATATCGAAACAATCGGTTTATGAAAACCCCGCAACCGGGCTGAGACTGATCATCACTCCGAGTGGAAGAGAAAATTCGGTTTACTTGCAGCGGAAAAAATATGCACATATGTAAGAAAATCTCCTGCATTTTCCTAACGCTTGGAATTTTCTTGGCGAACGGTACGGCGGTAAACGCACAAAGTGGATCAAATAAAGGGCAAACGCGACGCCAATGGAGTAATGTTGCAATGCCTGCGGGGACATTGACATCTCCGCAGTTGGGAGCTGCACACGGAATTGATGGTAGGCCAACAGGTGTTCTTGGCCGCAATAATGGCAAAGCTTCGGCGAGCAGCGGCCAGGCACGGAACTCAATAAGTACCTCCCGGGCCCCCGCAAACCCGTTGCTCGGTGCACCGAAAGATTACGACGAGCGGTATAGCGCGAATCTCGGTGAGGAGCTTGGTGGAAAGCAATTCGCTGACTCGTCGGAAGGTTACAGCCGAACGCCGGTGGAGCGATTGCTCTCGCCAGAATCCGCCACGCGTGTTGCTAACTACGCCGGACAAAGTAATCAGGGAAAGGGCTTGGCGCGGAAAAATACGGCGGCCTCAATATCGTATCGTGCTTCGTACTCTGGTTCGGCTGGCGGCGACCACGGTACGATTGGAAGAAGCGGCGTATACCGCTCGCCTTGGTGAATGAATCAAGTGATCGGCAGTGTGGCTTAGTGCTACAGGGCCCGTCTCAAGAGTCAAGTGCAACGGTTAGTCCATCGTCTTATTCACATCTCGGCGCTCCGCCCGCTTGCAAAGCCGGGGCGGACCATACATTTTTGCCCGGCCGTACTCGACTGCTTCGCGGAGAATCTCGTTCTCCATGGTCTTCTTGCCGAGCATCCGTTGCAGCTCACGAATCTGCTTGAGCGCGTCGGCCAGTTCTGAGGCGGGAACCACTTCCTCGCCGGCCTTGACCGCTGACAGGCTCCCGTCCTGGTACAGCTCGCGCCAGTGGAACAGTTGGTTCGGATTCACGCCGTGCTGGCGCGCGGCCATCGAAACCGATTTCCCCGGCTCGAAACTCTCGCGAACCATCGCCAGCTTCTGCTCCGCCGTCCAGCGCCGCCGGCGCTCTGGGCCCGTCAACACTTCCATCACTTCCTGCCTGGTGTTAGTCAAAAACACAGTCTTATGCCTAACCGTTATTGAAAGTGGGTGACTGTGTCCGGCGTTTCAGGGGGCTGCTCCACGAAGCATGGTACACATGCCGGTCGGTACGTTGTGCCGCCGGGTTGGTTTAACACCTGGCCTTATAGAGGCTTGAGCCGTATGCGGGGGGAAAACTCGCACGTACGGTTCTTGGGGGCGGCGGCGCAACGCGTCGTCGCTATCCGACAATTGTTGTGCATTATGTCTTCGAAGCAACTCCCCGAACTCACCTCACCATCACTCGGTGAGTTGCGCGACCTATGGCGCCGCTACCCGGAGGGACATGACGTGCGCGCACTGATCGTCGAGATCAGTCGCGCGCGGAAGAACGTCGCCGAGGCCGAGGTGTACCGGCGGATTGTCCAAAAAGTGTGGAATGAGGAAAGCGGCGGAAGCACCTCGTGGCGCTACACACGCTGCTGCGGCTGCTGAAGGATATGGCGAGCCGAGGGGCGAGATGATCCCGTGCCTCCTTCTGTTACCCCTGGTCGGACGATGTTAAGGAAGCGCCGCCGGGGAAGCCGGAAATGGGTTGCCCATGTCGGTGGTGGCGAAGACGAAGCGCAGCGTTCGTGAAGCCAAAATGGGCCAGAAATCAGGCCCCTTGCCGGAAATGAGAAGACCTCGACGTTACGCAGCGGATGACGCCTAGCTAATGTCCGAAGAACTACATGGCGGCAGCGCTACCCTTTGACACTCAGCCGCATCGTGCGCCAAATTCGCCCAGAAAAGCCGAGCGTTAGGGAGCGCACGCCACCGCAACGGACTACAGGAATCAGACACGTGAGTACACAAGCACATCCGGGAGGTGCGCTACCGGCCCTCACAAGCATCCGCTTCTTTGCCGCACTTACTGTATTGCTGTCGCATTTCACCCAGCTTGGTTTGCTTGGCCTTTCTGACCGATTTCTCGCATTCGTCGATGGCGGCCGGCCGGCGGTGTCCCTGTTTTTCGTGCTGTCGGGTTTTATCCTCACCTATACCTATTACGAATCTATAGGGCACGGTGATGCGCGCCACTTTTACGTGGCACGCTTTGCGCGAATCTATCCCGTCCTGATACTGTCTCTCATTATTGCCGTGCCAGTCACAATATATGTCCTGCACCCTAACAATGCGGCTTTTCTTCTAAATTGGTACGCCACCAAGGATAATCCGCATATTACGGTTTTTACGAGCCTCGTCGCGCAAATTCTCGTGTTGACAGGATGGCTCCCATTCGCGTCCATAAATCAACCTTGGAATGGTCCGGCGTGGAGTATCTCGTGCGAAGCTTTCTTCTATGCGCTTTTCCCATGGTTACTTCGCAAGTTGATGGCAAATCGAATTTCGGGTGTCGCGCTTATCTGCATCGGTCTCTGGGTATTGCAGGGAATTTGGATATTCCTGATAGGGAAGTTCGTTCCTATCGGTCGAAAAGGATTTCTGATCTCCCAGTTTCCAATAACCCATTTGACGGAGTTCGTCATGGGAATTGGCGCCGCACTCTATTTCATTCACGCGCACCGCAAGGGAACCGCAACACATCTCGGCGGAGTTATTCTCGTTTCCGCGTCTTTAGCAACCATTGCTCTTTTGGCCGCGTACCAGCCCGTCAGGCCGGCGTATTACCTACAGTCACCGTTATTCGCAGCACTCATCCTTGGTTTAGCCCTCATCAAGCGCCCGGTACTCGGAATGCTGCACCGTCGTTCGCTGGTTCTCCTCGGTGAAGCAAGTTTTTCTCTTTACTTGATTCACGTGCCGATCGCGCATAATGCTCAGATTGCCGGGGTTCATAAAAACCATGGATGGATCATACTTTTGATGGCGATTGGCCTGAGTATTCTGGTCTTCCGCTACTTCGAGGAGCCGATGCGGAAGCTAATACGACGCGGATTTGCAGACCGTCCTGCGATAGCGGTTCGCCAATCGTCTCAGCTTACGTGACAAGACTCAGGCCTAAACAGGAAGGACGGAGTAGCATACTGCACTTTCCCGAATTAGCGCCTGATAACTTCAAGAATCCACCATATGCCATGTAGGCGTAAACATGTAGCACCTTTGCCGACAGTTCACATGATGTGGGCGGTAAAATCTGGCCAAATCTTCAGCTCCCGCGGCCACCCTGCACCAACACATCACCGACTAGTCTCATCGAGCCAGTTTTATGACGCTCGATCGCATTCCATATGAAATACCATCCCGACAACAGAACCGGTGCAAACGTTAGGTGAGACGGCGCTCTCAAAATCTTCCGAAAACTATTTACGGGAGAACTCTGCGGTGAGACCAGGAGCGTTCTGACTTCTATTGGCGACAACCGTCCTGGCTTCGCACTTCGCGAGTGCAAACATTAGCGTGGCTTACGTATATATGTTCTTTTCGCTCAATGTATATTGGGTCTCCGAGATGTGGTCCAAGAAGTATTCGGAAACCAGATTGCCCTACGTGACTTACATCAACCAGCACGGCCACCTTGTACGGGGTTGGCACCCTTCCAGTACTGGCAGCGACCTATGCGATTTCGCACACCATTACAACTTGGCTGGACCGCCCCTCAATTCTCTGCGAACCGAGTTTGTGCGACGCCGGCTAACCCGAGTGGCAACTGCTGCAGGAGCGGCCTGAAACCTCTCTAACCGTAGCTGTGGTTGATGGGCGGTAACCCAACCCGCCGTCTTCGGCGCAAACTGCAGGCGCCCCACCGTCAAAGACTGACGATCTTGGCCGACGAGGACAGACTGCAGTACTAATCCGCCAATAATCAAGGTTGGCCGGTCTGCCTTGGTACGATCTACTACCAACCAGTTAGTCGCCGAGTAGCCACTCCATGGAAACAAGTCGTCGCCTCGCCATTAAGGCCTTGGTTGCTGGTGCCGGGCTTGCTGCCTCAGGCGCGAACAGTGCTGAAATGGTCGCTTCGGAACAATTCTCACCGATTTCCGAGGAATTCGGCGCTACGCGCTTCCAAGCTCGTGGAGACGGAAAAACTGACGACACCGCCGCATTACAACAGTGGATCAACTACATCGTCGCGAACAAAAAGCGTGGCACACTGGGATCCCGCACCTATCTGATTTCTGCTCCTTTAGACATACCGGCCGGCTATTCTTGGGCGATCGATGGTGACATCGCTGGCGGGACGAAAATCATCCAAAAAACGGATAACGTTCCAATTTTCAACATTGGCGCCACTGGCCCCACGCCGTTGACGCACTCTTGGCGTATATCGAACATCGAGTTCGACTATGTTAATGAACAGCCGGCTTCCAATGAAAGTGCGAACCCCATATTGTTCTCGGAGATGGTTTGCGAATTTTCATTGACGAACCTGCGATTTTCTCGCGGCTGCTATGCCATAAGCGTGAAGACCGGCGTCGGTGGTCCGTGGGGCGGCCAATGGGATGAACTTGTCTTTGCCGGTGGACTTACCGGTGGCGCAATGCAGTGGACTGGTTGTAAGAACGCGGTACCTAATAACAAGTGGGGCCGCCTCTTTGTTGACTGTCATAAAATGGTCGGCCCAGTCTTCAAGGATATCAAAGGATACAACTGGATTATTGACACAATTGAATTTATCGCTGCGCAACGCGGCGCGCAGCTCATGTCGATACAGGCTGGCTCGGTCTGCTCGATCGGCGCAATGAAGCTTGAGAACGGAATCTATCGAAAGGCAGGATGCCTGCTAAGCGTTGCAACCGGTTCACATATCAAAATCGATCAATTCAACATCGGTGGAAACGCGATGATTCTGCATCCGCAGGACGGCCCGCTGACAATATTTTCCACCGGTGTCGGTGGTCCAACAGGGTCGTTCGACCTGAACACGCTGGTCGCGGGTGCGACTGATTTTGGCGGTAACATATTTGTAATCGGAGGGGCGAAAGGTCAAATGCGTATTCACGGCATGACGCTTGACAACCACTCGTGGCAAATTTGCGATAACGCGTCCACCCCGACGGGCGATTCGTTGACAATTGACCAATTCAAGAATGATCGCGCCACGCAGAACATTGGAGATCGTGATTTTCCTGTATCGCTGGGCGACCCAAATATCGTGTCATTTGAGAGTAAATTTAGTGCTCCTCGTACGCTCGAATTACCGTCGACAGCAAATCAAATGTTCGGAGGCTTGTACTACGAGGTGCGGCTTTATGGAGCCGTCAACGGCAACAACACGCTGACCATTCAATCTGGACAAAGGACGATCTTCGTCGCGAAGAGCGACAAGTTTTCTATGCGTTTCGTGTGGCGCAGAAGCGCCGTAGGTGCAAACGGATGGATCATGACGCGCTACGAAGCGCTGCCATGATTTAACGTCAAGTCTGTAAAGGACAGAATGCGAATTAAGTACATACCTATCCTAATGCTGTTTTGCATTGTTCCGCTAGCGTTCGATTTTAAGAGTGATGATGGCGGTGGACATGCAGCCCAGATCGTACTTGTGGTTCCGGCGTTGTTGTCGGGCCTTCTGCTCGCACTTATCGGTCCCCGCTTCCGCAAGTCTTCCACGTTGAGGTCGTTCGCAACCATCGCCGTAACCCTAACGGTAGCCGGAAGTATTGTCCCACAAATACTCCAAAGCAATGACCTAGGAAATTATCTGCGCGTGCTCCTTTCATTCTTGTTGTTTATGATCGGATTCTATATTGGCTGCCACCCTTGGGCCGATGACAGACTAAGGCTTTTTCGCCGCGTTATTTTCGCAAGTATGGTGCTGTCATTAATTTTAAGCTTCACGTACGGGGCGACATCCGCCGGATCAGTTTTGGATGCTCGCTTCAAGATCATCTCGCCAGTGCTGCTTGGGTTACAAGGCTTTCTTCTTTACGATATCGTCACAAAGCGGTCAGCTACTCGAATTGATGTAGTCGTCTTCACTGCCACGCTTGTCGTGGAATTGCTGAGCGTCACTCGAAGTCTAATACTGGGGACCATAGTCCTGTTTTGTTTTTCTACTTGGCTCGCTTCGCGGTCACTTCCTCATTTATCGAAATTACTAATACGCACAACTACTATAACCATATTTGCAGCGATTTTCGTCGGTGGAGTCACCTGGATAATTTCGCCCTCTGTTTTAGAGCATTGGTCGCAACGGATTTTTTTTTCTGAAACAACATCGAATGGGAAAGACCCGACGACGCTATCCCGGCTTGCTGAGATCGAAGATCAGTATGACCAGGTCACGTCAGGTGTGCAGAATTTAGTCTTCGGGATGGGCTACGGTCACGAGTTCCACTTTTCAGAAACATACTTTTACGACCTTCTAGCGACGCGCGCTTTCTCTGAAGACATCCTCAAGAACAGAGCTTCATGGGAAGCGGGGCACAATTTTTGGATATATCAGCTTTTCTCCGGCGGCATCGTCTTTGGCATAGCATTACCAGTAGCAATTCTGCTGGCATGCTTTTTGTGCGCTTTCAAATATAGACGCATCAACAGAATTCCACAGAACGAAGGGCACCTCGATTCGTTGGGGCGATATTTGATGGTCATGGCAGGAATGATTGTCTCTACGATTGGCGGAAATCCGATCGGGCCACGATACAGCGGGCTTATTTATGGGTTGGCGTTTGGACTCATGTTGGCCTCGTATAGTCGCCTGTCCTTTCCGCGAGCGCTCCAGTCATTCCGCTCAATCGGAGGGGTGCCCCGAGTTAATGTCGGAAATGGTGTACAGCGGGTAGTCAGTGGGAGATGAGAAGGGGGTGGCAGTTGACTGAGAATGTTGCTTTCTCAGGGTAACAAACCAGCAACCAAACTCCACCACCATGGCGAAACCTACGCAGGAAGCAAACGGCAATCAAGCAGCGGGAGCGGAATTGAAGGGCCCGGCCTGGACGAGCTGCCCCAGTAAGGCGCGCGACAAATCATTCACTGGCGATCGAGGCGGAATTGGCGGTATTGTCGGAACGGTACGAGAACGTGGAGACGCTAAGGGGCCGGCGTGCCTGGGGCGCAATGGCTCTCTGGCCGAGCGCGAAGTCATCACGGCCGTCAGCACCGGTGCCAGTGCGAGTGCGAGTGCGAGTGCGAGTGCGAGTGCGAGTGCGAGTGCGAGTGCGAGTGCGAGTGCCGAAGATACGTTCGGGCTCGCGCGTGAAGTTCAATTCAAGCCTCGTTCCGCCGTATGTTCGTCGCTCGCCGTAGGTATCGGCGGCACTACCGTGGTTGTATTTGTGCGAGATCTCTACGGGCGACATGAGCGAGGCCCTCAGCGTGCTGATGAGCGAGCAGACTCGGGGCCTGCCGCCGAACGTCGTGGTTCGACTGAAAGCGCAATAGGCCGATGAGTTTCGAACGGTGGAACAAACGCGACCTGAAAGGCTCGCGCTGGGTCTACTGGTGGGCCGGTGGCATTCACACGGGCGCGCGCAGCGAAGACAGCAACGGCCAGTGCCTGCTGGCGATCATCGGCGTGAAGCCGCACGGCAACTTCCCGGCCGAGCACGGGCAGCATGTGAGGATGAGCCACCCGATCGAATCGACGTTCGCCACCCTACGTCATCGCACCACGCGAGCGAGTAATTGTTTGTCGCGCGCGACGTTCCTGGGCATGGCATTCAAGCTTGTCGAGTCGGCTGAGCAGTCGTGGCGTCGCATTCAAGGCGCCGAAAGAATCGAGCAGCTTCTGAAGGACGTGCTCTTCGACGACGATATGCCGGTGACCGAAAGCGCGCCGGTTCAGCAACCGCTTGCCGTCTGATCGTGCCCACGCCGCGCATACACCACTCTTGACATTAACTCCCGCGACAGTACTACAAAAATTTAGATTTAGTAGAAGTTTGACGTCGAAGGCTTGCTCATCGTAATTTGCTGCTTCTATCCCAGACACTCGGAGTAAACGCCGACCAGTTTTTCAACGTATTGGTTCCAGTTATGATTATCGGTGGCGGCGAGGCTTGCCTGACGAGAAAATTCCCTGAGCCTTTCAGGTGCGCTAGCCATCTCGTCTATTGCGTTGGCCAGTTCGGTGGTGGAAGCGGCCGGAATGATTTTGCCGCTACGGTTATGTTCGATGATCTCCGCAGCTCCGGATTCGCGTGTCGCGACGATGGGGAGTCCTGTAGCCAAAGCTTCGCATAGCACTACCGCCAAACCTTCTTCAAGGGAGGGCAGCACGAAGAGATCGGCCGAATTATAGTGCTCGTTGAGTTGTGCGTTATCAACGTGTGGAATGTGCGTGAAGAGATGCCGATATGGCTCCAGTAAGAATTTGATCTGAGGATCAATTTTTCCGATCAGAGTGACATGAAATCGCTTGTTATTGAGTTGCTTGACGGCCTCCAGGAGGTAAAGCTGGCCTTTTCGCAAGTTGATTTGTCCGACGCACAATATATCGAAGCGGTCTTTCGGGTTTTCGCGTTGATTTAATGGGTGAAATCTTTTCACATTGGCGGCATATGGGATCACTTTTATTTTGCTCGCCGATACCCCTTGCTGAATGAATGAATCTCGTACGATCGCTGACGGCGCGAGTACGCAATCGTACATTTCTAGTTCTTCGATCAATCTCTTTTGCTGTCGATTAATTCTGTTGACGTGTGGAAGCCCTCGCTTGTTCTCCTCCATGGTGAGAATGTTGTCACGATAAATTGGATGTGTATTGACAACCTCGCCGATTATGATAGAGCCTTCACGTTTTGCGGTCTTGACAACTTGTCGCGATGTGCCGTGCGCCATGACGTGTAGCACTTGAGTCGGCCGCCAATTCAGACGTACTCCAAGTTGCCAAAGATCGTGATATGCCGGATAGAGCAAGTCATTCAACCGTCCCTTTAGCATTTTCGCGTGTGCTCGGACGGCATATTCCTTTGCCCAAACATTGACAGCGCGGCCGCGCGCCAGCGAGAACGCGGAATTATGTATTTTGTGGGAGTAGTAAAATGTATCTAGAATTCCGGACTTATCTAGATTTTCAATGTAGTTGTGGAAGTGGAAGCGACCGCAAACTGCTACACTAACCTTCATGATTCGATGCTCCGCAAAATTTTTTTGTTAGGTTAGAATGGGCGGCGGGGATTTATTCATTGAATTTATAAAAATTTAATTGTATCGGTCCTGCTGGCAACAGGACCTTATGAACAAGTGGGTTATCTGTATGGTGCGCTGCACACAGTGTCCGGCTTTATATCCAAAACCGCTATTCTTAAGTTCTCTGAACGGAGTTCACTTCAGTTGCTGGCTCGAGGTCTGGATGTAGACCCCAAGCCAAGAAGTTGCACGTTCACGCCCTTGCCACGCTCAGCGTCCTAACTGCCTCAGACACTCCCCGCACACCAGCCCGCCCAATACTGCAATACTCGACCCCCAACTCCCGCATAGTCTCCGGCTCATAAAGATTCCGCCCATCGAAAATCACCGGCTCGCTGAGCAACTCGACGAGCGCTGCAAAATTCGGGCTCTTGAACACCTTCCACTCTGTGACGATCACGAGCGCATCGGCCCCTGCAGCGGCCTCTTCCGACGTCGTTACGAACTCGAGCCGCGAATGCGCATCCGGCTCGTCACTCAGGTCGAGTGCGAACACACGCCGCGCCTCATCCGTCGCGACGGGATCGTAAGCACGCACGCTGGCACCGCGCTTCAAAAGCCCGGCCACCAGCTCACGGCTCGGCGCTTCCCGCATATCATCGGTATTGGGCTTGAACGCGAGTCCCCACACCCCGAACGTGAGCCCCGACAGATCATCCCCGAAGCGTTCCGAGATCTTCTCGAGCAGCACCTTCTTCTGCGCGTCGTTGACCGCCTCGACGGCTTCCAGAATGCGCAGCGACTGCCCATACTCGGCAGCGGTTTGCACCAGCGCTCGTACATCCTTCGGAAAACACGAACCACCGTAACCCACGCCGGCGTAAAGGAAGTCATACCCGATCCGCGGATCCGAACCAATCCCCCGGCGCACGGCCTCGATATCCGCGCCGACGCGATCTGCAAGATTCGCGAGCTCGTTCATGAACGAGATCCGCGTCGCCAGCATCGCATTCGCCGCATACTTGGTGAATTCCGCCGAGCGCACGTCCATGTAGCGCGTACGTTCGTGATTGCGGTTGAACGGCGCATACAGCCGCTTCATCTGTTCGCGTGCATGCTCGCCGGCCTCGTCGGCGTCGGTGCCGATCACGATACGATCGGGCCGCATGAAATCGTCGACGGCCGCGCCTTCCTTCAGGAACTCCGGATTCGACACGACCGAGAATTCGTGGCGCAGGCCGCGGCGGGTCAGCTCGGTTGCGATCGCATCGTGCACGTGCAGCGCGGTGCCGACCGGAACGGTCGACTTGTCGACCACCACCTTCGGCCCGCTCATATACCGTCCGATATTGCGCGCGGCGGCGAGCACGTACTGCAGATCGGCGGAGCCATCCTCGTCGGGCGGCGTGCCGACCGCGATGAACTGGATGTCGCCGTGCGCGACGCTGGCCTCGATGTCGGTCGAGAACTGCAGCCGGCGGCTCGCACGATTGCGGTCGATCAGCTCTTTCAAGCCGGGTTCGTGAATCGGTACGCCGCCGTCGTTCAGGATATCGATCTTGCGTTGATCGACGTCGACGCAAAACACGTCGTTGCCGATTTCGGCAAGGCATGCGCCCGTCACGAGGCCTACGTAACCGGTACCGATGATGGTGATTTTCATGTTGCCGTATGGAGAGGAATCGATTGCGGGTTCAAAAATCCGGATGCCGTGCGCCTGACACGTCGGCATTGGACGGCTCGGGACGCAATGCGCGCAACCTGGTGTCGAAATCGCTCAACACCGCGTCACGCGACAGGACGGCCTCGGCGAATCTGCGCCCGGCCTGTCCCAGGCGGGTGCGCTCGGCCGCATTGGCGGCGAGCGCGTCGATACTCGATGCAAGCGTTTCGGGATCGCCCGGCGGCACGACGATCCCGCGCGGTGCGACCACGTCATGCAGCTCGGTTCCCGGGCTCGCCATCGCGATCACGGGCCGTCCGCTCGCGAACATCCCGGTCAGCTTCGACGGCATGACGAGGTCGGCAGCGTCGGCGCGTTGCGGGAGGACGTGAATGTCGGCCAGGTTCAGTAGCTCGTTGAGCCGGCCGATAGGCTGCAGCTCGATGAAGCGGCAGTTCCTGAGGCCGCCGCAGCGCATGAGTAGCTCGGCGCGCGCGGGCCCGTTGCCGCAGAAGACGAACACCAGATTGTCGCGCGATACGAGTCGTTGAGCCGCGTCGGCGAGAATATCCAGCCCTTGCTTGGCACCCATGTTGCCGGAATAGAGCACCACCGTCGCGGCGGGAGAGATGTACAACGCCGTTCGCAGCTCGCTCGGCCGTTTGAGCGGATAGATCGAGTGGGTGTCGGCCCAGTTCGAGAAATGCACGAGCTTGCTCGAATGAATCCCCTTGCGCAGCGCGTGCTCGACCATCTTCCCGGAGATCGTCGACACGGTATCGAAGCGCTTCAGCAGCGTACGCTCGATGGCAAGCACGGCGCGCTTCAGCAGAGATCCCTTGAGCATTCCGAGGCTGAACGCCGCATCGACCTCGTAATCCTGGATATGGATCCACGCGTGGGCGCCGGTCAACCGTGCGACGAGCCAGCCGGCTGGCGCGTTCAGCAGGCTCGGCGCGATGCACACGACGACGTCGGGCCGCCAGAACGCATGCCGCAGCATGACGGGGAAGCTCGAAAGCGCGAAGCTCGCGAGATGCGCGATGCGGCGCGCACCGCTCGGTCGCGACGGAACCCACAACGGTGCGCGCCAAAGCGCGACGCCGCTGCGGCGTTCGGTCGAGTAGCTCAGCGCCGAGTAGCCGCTGGCGACCCGCCATTCGGGGTAGTACGGCGGTGCACACACGACGCGCACGGTATGGCCTTTTTCGACGAGCGTTTCCGCCATTTCGGCGGTGTACTTGCCGATGCCGGTCAGCTCGGGCGCGTAGTTGATGCCGTATACGAGGATCTTCATCGGCTCCCAGCGAAAGATAAAAATGGTGCGGTGCGTTATAAGCGCATTGTCGGTAATGCTTATCGTGCGAGTCCGACAGAATGTTGATCGGTGCCGCCAATCGTCTGCGGCGGCCGTGCGAATCGTGGGCGAGATTGCACGCTGCGGGCAGCGTTACCCGATGCGGCAGACAGTCGTCAGAAAAGACGCGTGCAAACCAGCGGCGAATACATCTCGATCGCCGCCTGAATCGGTGCGTGATATCCGTAGGCGAGGGCGGACACGGCAAGCGTCGAAGCCACGGCGAGCGGACGCATGGCCGGCGGCAGGATCGGTGCGTCCGTCCATCGTTTCAGCAACACGACGGTAACGAGCGCGCCGAGCATCCACCCCGCGATCACCTCGGACGCGCTATGTGCATCGTCGCGTACGCGTGCAACGCCGATCGTCGCGGCGAGCACGAGCCCCGGCAACAGCGCCGGGCCAGGGCGAACGTTCCACCCGTCGTGCAACATCAGCAGGCACGCCATCGGCCAGACAGTCGCGGCAAGCATCGTATGCCCGCTGATCATGCGGAAGTTCATCGAGCGGATCTGCAACCCGCATCCGGCATAGAGAACTTTCGTCAGTCCGACGGCGAGCATCGCGACGGCAAGCAGCACGACCCACGACAACGCAATGCGCCAGCCATACATCGAACGAGTGAGCCACACGAAACAGATGGCGGCAAGCGGCAGCGTCAGCGCCGCGTCACCGAGGTTGCCGATAGCGAGCCACATGTCCGGTCCTCGCTGGACGAAACGGAGTTATCGATCGCTCGTGGGATGAAAAGCCGGCAACGCGATGCGCCGCGCGTCACCGCGGCGCACGATCGGCATCAGACGACCAGCTGTTCCGACATCCGCGCAAGCAAATACCGCTCGAAGTCCGCCGCAACCTCCGGATGCCGCAGCGCGAACTCGATCGTCGCCTTCAGGTACCCGAGCTTGCTGCCGCAATCGAAGCGCGTGCCGTCGTAGCGGTACGCGAGCACCTGTTCATCGGTGAGTAGCGACTGGATCGCGTCGGTCAATTGCAATTCGCCGCCCGCGCCGGGTTTGAGCCCGCGGAGATGCTCGAAGATCTTCGGTTTTAACACGTAACGGCCGACCACGCCGAAGTTCGACGGCGCATTCGCCGGTTCGGGCTTCTCGACGATGCCGGACAGCTTGAAGAGATCGTCTTCCCAGCGCTTGCCGTCGATCACGCCATAGGATTTCGAATCTTCAGGAGCGATTTCCTCGACCCCGATGACCGACGCGTGATAGTGATCGAAGACGTCGATCATCTGGCGTAACACCGGCTTCGGGGCATCGAGCAAATCGTCGGCGAGGATCACCGCGAACGGATTGTCGCCGACGAGCTTCTCCGCGCACAGCACGGCATGACCGAGCCCGAGCGCTTCGGCCTGGCGCACGTAAAAGCAGTCGACATGGCTCGGCTTGATGCTGCGCACCAGCGACAGCAGCTTGTCCTTGCCGCGTGCCTCGAGCTCCGCCTCGATCTCGTACGACTTGTCGAAATGATCTTCGATCGCGCGCTTGCTGCGGCCGGTCACGAAGATCATCTCCGTGATGCCCGCTTCGATCGCTTCCTCGACCGCATACTGGATCAATGGTTTGTCCACGACCGGCAGCATTTCCTTGGGACTGGCCTTGGTGGCCGGCAGGAACCGCGTGCCCAGGCCGGCGACCGGAAAGACGGCTTTCGTCACTTTCAACATAGTGGTAATTCCATGAGTTCGGAATGAAGAGCAGACAACGTCGAGGTGCGATGTCGGTGTCCGGACGCAACAAGAGATTCGAAGTCGCACAGGACGCAATTGCCCGGCCGCGCACGTGCGATTCGGGAAATCCTAATGTGTTCTGAAATAAAGCGGCGACTGAATCTTGGACGAATCCGACAGGTTGATTGCGAAACCATACGTTGGCGCAAGAATTATTTTGAAACAGTGTGCAAATGGCCGGCTCGGCGTTATATAGCGGATGACGGCTGTCGTTTGTCGACAGGCGTTCGCTTGGTTGGGATGCGGTTCGAAGCGAAAGCCCGGAACCCGGTCGGATTTTTGCAGATGCGAGTGTGTGCCGATGCATCGCGTTCACGGGCATGTCTTTAGGAGAGCGTGATGACGGAAGAGGATGATATTTGCCGGGCGTTGGGCGCACTCGATCCTGCCTATCTCGAACTGATGCAGCAGATGTTGAAGATCGATTGCGAGGTCGCGGCACGCGAGTTGGGCATCTCGAATCAGATCGCGTCACGGATCATCGCGCTGACGCCAACCGAGATCGAAGCGCTGGTCGGCCGCGAATCGCAGCCGTAGCTGGCAACGCTGGCGTCGTCTCGTCGCAACACCTGCTGGCAAATGTGCGGGCCGGATTGCGATGGTGGCCCCGCTGCCGGGAGCCGTCGAGTTTCCGGCATGCGTGGACGAAAACGCGCCACGGTCCCGCTATATGCGAAGGAAGAAAAAGAACCGAACGAAATATATTTAGCGTTGAAACGCAATTGCCAAACAGAAGGGCGAAAGTGGAGTCACCATGACGCATTCGACCATAGACACCATGACGATATCCGAACAACGGCAGCGCACCGGCTGGGCCGGTGTCTGGCTTCCATGCACCGATCCTCCCGCGCAACCGATGTGGTGTGAGGGCCGATGGCCGGGACATCCATACGGCTTTCCCGTGTATTGGGACGGTACCAAATGGTGCAGCAAGATTTTCGGCGCCCGCGGGGATTTCTGGCGCGAGCGCGTGATACGGGCTGCATAGCAGGCATCTGCCGGCGGCGCTGCTCGTTCCGGCAAGGATTTGGGTGGGCCGGCGATCTTCACGCGACTTTGCCGAACCGCATGTCGCCGGTCTGTCGTGTCGTGCTTTCACGAACGGAAATACGGGCAACCCGCGAGGTGGCGGATTACCGCTAGGTTTTGTCCGCTCGTCGCCGTGCGCGACACGTAGAGTGCGGGGCCGAAACTCCGCGTATTGCCAATACGCGCGCTGCGGCCGGCTGAATGCAATCACCGTCCAAAATCAGGAACGCCCATGCCCGAACAGGACGACATCTTCGACGCGATTGCGGAATTCAACCGTTCGTATCTGACGCTTGCCCAGCGCTTGCTGCAAGCGGATCGCGAAGCGGCGAAACAACAACTGGGCATGTCGGATGAGACGGCTGCGATCGTCGCCGCATTGACGCCGGCACAGATCGACGAACTCGCCGAGCGTCGCGAACTGTTCTGCGAATTCCGCGCGGAATCCTCGCCCGGCCGGGCCTGATACGGCAACCTTTCCAACGTTTCATGCGTCGCGCCGCGCACGAGCCTGGCCGTATACCGGCTTGCATGTCCGCGACCGATCGCAGCTCGGCTGCCGCCGAGGCCGCAGCCGTCAATTGTCGGCAGTGGCCGATAGTTTGGCGTTTTTCGGCTAGATATCGAATCCCATTCGTCTAATTGGATTCGCTACGATGCGCAAAAACGCTGTTGCCACGATGTCCGCACGCGAAGCACACGATGCGGCCACGCCGATAATTGTCTTTCACCGGGGATTCGTCGTCCATGCAGGGAATGTTGGAGCATCTACTCGAGCGCCAAGTATCGATCCAATGGCGCGGCTTCCTGGAGGCATTGGCCGGTGAATTCACCGATCAGCTCGATCGGGACGAGCTGAGGCAATTGATGGCGCGCATCGGCATGCGCTTCGCAGCCGCGCATCCACTTGGCCCTTGCGAATCGACGGACGATCTCGCGGATGCATTGAATGCCCGCTGGCGCGACATGCAGTGGGGTTACGCCGAACTGTCCGACGAACACGATTTCCTGCGCATCGTTCATTACGCCGCGCCGTTGCGCGCGTTCGGCGACGGCTGTCTCGCATGGTCTTCCGCCTTCCTCGAAGGCGCGTATCAGGGCTGGTTCGACAGTGTCGGCGCGACCGGTTTGCGCGTGACGCAGGACGTCGCGCCGCCGGACGACTCGCGGATCGAGCTGCGTGTTGCGCGCGCAAAGAACTGAGCGACCGGGCCGGCCGGAACTTTCGCGACAACCAATGGGCACGCTATGTCGACTTCACGGGATATCGAATCGTTGTTCAAGCGTTTTGGCGGCGATGCCGGACGCTATCACGAAGTACGTGCGGAAGCGGATGCCGAAGTGGCCCGCGCGCGTTGGCCGCTGCTCGGCGGTGTCGAATTGCGCGCGAGCGCGTCGCAGGGGCAGCCGGGCGCAGGGTCGCCGGACAGCGCGGATAGCCTGCGCAAAATCGTACTGGCCGACACGCGTGCGTTGCCTGCGTCCGCGCAGGATAACGGCGGGCGGGAACCAGCATCCGGCACGCTGAAGAAGCTGGTCGGCAGGCCGGCGGCATCGGATGGCACGGACACGCAAGGTCCGTCACAGCCGCTGGTTCGGTTGTTCGAGCGGCTGCGCACGGAGCCGACGGGAGAGGCGCCGAAGAAGCCATCGGTGTGGACCGGCCGCTCATGAAAATCGTCGCGATCGCTTCGGCAAAGGGCGGCGTCGGCAAGACGACGCTGGCGGCGAATCTCGCGGCCGTGTTGGCGGCGTCGCGGCGCCGGCGCGTGAGCGTGGTGGATCTCGATCCGCAGAATGCGCTGAAGCTGCATTTCGGCGTGCCGCTCGACATGACCGACGGGCTCGCCCATGCCGCGCTCGACAGGCTGAACTGGCCGGCCGTGGTCGTCGACGGGATCACGGTGTTTCCGTTCGGCCTGGTCAGCGAAACGGATCAACGCCGCTTCGAGCGGCTGCTCGACCGCGATCCATCGTGGCTCGCGCACGGGCTTGCCGCGCTCGGGCTCGGCGACGACGACATCGTGATCATCGATACGCCGCCGGGCACCTCGGTATACATGCGCGCCGCGCTGACGGCCGCGCATTTCGTGCTCAAGGTCGTGCTCGCCGATGCGGCCTCGTACGCAACGATTCCGCAGATGCGGCGGATGCTCGACGCGTATGCCGCGAGCCGCGCGGATTTCGTGGGCGACGGCTACGTGGTCAATCAGGTCGATCAGTCGCGCGAGCTGGGCCGCGATGTGCTGCGCGTGCTGTGCGACAGCCTCGGCGCGGCCCGGTTCGGCGGCGTGATTCACCGCGATGAAGGAGTCGCGGAATCGCTCGCGTCCCGGACGACCGTGAATCGCTACGACCCGCGTTCGCAGGCCGCCGCCGATCTGAACGCGTGCGGTGCATGGCTCGAGCGCGTGCTCGATCGGCGCGACACCGCGCGGAGCATCGCTTGAGCGCCCGCGGGGAGGTCGCGCGGCCGTCGGCGGTCGACCGGTTCGTCGATGCATTGCCCGGGAGCGGCTGGTTCGTCGCGCTGCCGGTGGCCGCATGCACGCTGCTGGCGCTGTATTTCGTGTGTACGGTGCCGCTCGACGCGATCGGGCAGCTCGTGTTCGCCACCTGCTGCATCGCCTGTTCGCTGGTGGTCCGTCGCCTGGGCGGACGCTATGCGACGCTCGTGATGATCGTGCTGTCGGTGGTGGCCACCGGCCGGTACATGTATTGGAGATTGTCCGGCACGCTGGTGTGGTCGCATCCGCTCGACGCGGTGTGGGGCACGCTGCTCGCGGCGGCCGAAGTCTATGCGGCGGCGGTGCTGATCCTCGGCTACTTCCAGACCGCGTGGCCGCTCGGGCGCAAGCCGCTGCCGTTGCCCGCGTCGCGTGCGCATTGGCCGAGCGTCGACGTGTTCATTCCGACGTACAACGAACCGTTGAGCGTCGTCAAGCCGACCATCTACGCGGCGCTCGCGCTGGATTACCCGGCCGACAAGCTGTCGATCCACGTGCTGGACGACGGACGTCGCCCGGAATTCCGCGCGTTCTGCGAGTCGGTCGGCGTGCACTGGACGATTCGCGATCACAATCGCCATGCCAAGGCCGGCAACCTCAACGAAGCGTTGAAGATCACCGACGGCGAATACATCGCGATCTTCGATTGCGATCATGTGCCGACGCGCTCGTTCCTGCAGATCTGTCTAGGCTGGTTCATTCGGGATCCGAAGCTGTCGATGCTGCAGACGCCGCATCACTTCTTTTCGCCGGACCCGTTCGAGCGCAACCTCGGCATTTTCAGAAAGGTGCCGAACGAAGGCGAACTGTTCTACGGACTGGTGCAGGACGGCAACGATCTCTGGAACGCGACGTTTTTCTGCGGATCGTGCGCGCTGATGCGCCGCTCGATGGTGGAGGAGATCGGCGGCATCGCGACGGAGACGGTGACCGAGGATGCGCACACCGCGCTCAAGCTGCATCGCCGCGGCTATACGACGGCCTATCTTGCGATACCGCAGGCGGCGGGGCTGGCCACCGAGAGCCTGACCGGGCACATCGGCCAGCGCATCCGCTGGGCGCGCGGCATGACGCAGATATTCCGCATCGACAACCCGCTGTTCGGGCGCGGACTGACGCTGAGCCAGCGGCTGTGCTACCTGAACGCGATGATGCATTTTTTCTACGGGATCCCGCGGCTCGTGTTCCTGACCGCGCCGCTGTCGTTCCTGTTCTTCGACGCACATGTGATCCATGCCCCGGCCACGATGCTTGCGCTCTATGCGCTGCCGCACGTCATCCATGCAAACGTGACGAACTCGCGGATGCAGGGCCGCTTCCGGCATTCGTTCTGGGCCGAAGTCTACGAAGCCGTGCTCGCGTCGTACATCGCGCTGCCGACGATGCTTGCGCTGATCAATCCCCGGCTGGGCAAGTTCAACGTGACGGCCAAGGGCGGACGCATCGACCGCGGCTACTTCGACTGGGCAGTGTCGAAACCGTATCTGAGCCTGGTGGTCCTGAACGCGATCGGCCTCGCGGTGGGCGTCCTGAACCTGTCGCTCAACCGTCATGTCGGCAGCGAAGTCCAGACGACGGCGTTCAACCTGGCATGGACGACCTACAACATCCTGATTCTGGGGCTCGCCGTCGCGGCGGCGAACGAGCGCCGGCAGGTACGCGTGTCCCATCGTGTCGCGGCGCGGATTCCGGTCATGCTGCGCTTCGCGAATGGCCGGACGCTGGCATGCGAAACGCGTGACTACTCGGAGGGCGGGATCGGCGTGGCAGTCCCCGACGATGCGCGCATTCCGCGTGGCGAACCGGTGACGGTATCGCTGTTTCGCGGTATCGAAGAGTACGCATTTCCCGCGACGGTCGAATACGTCGAACCGGGGCGCGTCGGCATCCGGTTCGAGAGCCTGTCGCAGCAGCAGGAGTTCGATCTCGTCAGTTCGACCTTTGCCCGAGCCGACGCATGGATCGACTGGACGGACGGCCGCCGTCCCGATTCGCCGCTGCGTGCGTTCCTGCATCTGTTGAAGGTCGGCGTGCAGGGCTTGCTTCGCCTGATCGCGCGCCTGTACGCGGACCTGCGCGTGTACGCGCGTGGCGGCCGCAGCAACGAAAAAAAATAGCATGAGGCGGAAAGAATGACGTGGGCGTCGCGACAGCGCGGCAGCACGCGCCGCGAGGCGTGCATTTCGCAGGGCGCGGTTGTCGCGGTTCCTGCACGTGTCGGCCGGTATGCGCGCGTGTCGCGCAGGATGGTGTCGCTACTGCTCTGGGCAATGGCGGGCGGCATCGCATCGGGCAGCTGGGCCGCGGCCGCCGGGACGCAGGCACCCGGCGCGATGCGGGCGGCGGACGGCGCGATGTCGTCGGGCGATACGGCGCCGCCGTCGCCGGCCATGGCCGTCGGGCCCGCCACGGCGCGACCCGCGCCGCTCGCCGAGCCGGTGCCGGCGGCCGACGCCGCGCGCCGCCGCTTCGGCACGCTGCCGACCACGGCCGAGCCCGGCACGCTCGTGCCCGGCGGCCGGCGCCAGGCATTGACGTTCGCGGATCTCGGGGCACGCGATCCGCTGCAGCTGCGGGGCACCGACGGCCAGAACGGCATCGCGTTCTCCGTCCGGCGCGACGAGGTCGTCATGGGCGCGACGCTGCATCTGGTCTACAGCTACTCGCCCGCGCTGCTGCCGGATCTGTCGCAGCTCAAGGTGCTGATCAACGGCGAAGTGGCGGCGACGCTGCCGTTGCCGGCCGCTCAAGCCGGCATGACGGTTGCGCGCGACGTGTCGATCGATCCGCGCTTCGTCACCGAGTACAACCATCTGAACATTCAGTTGATCGGTCATTACACGAAAGACTGCGAGGATCCCGCCAACTCGTCGCTGTGGGCGACGGTGAGCAACGCGAGCCGGCTCGAGCTGACCTACGCGGCGTTGCCGGAGCGGCCGGAACTCGGCGTCCTGCCCGCGCCGTTCTTCGATTCGCGGGACGTCCGGCGGCTCGAGCTGCCGTTCGCATTCGCCGCGCGAGCGCCGCGGGAGACGCTGGAAGCGGCGGGCATCGTCGCGTCGTGGTTCGGCGCGCTGGCCTCGTATCGCGGCGCGCGGTTTCCGGCCCGCCCCGGCGGCCTGCCTGAATCGGGCAATGCGGTGGTATTCGCGACGGCCGACGATCGTCTGGACGGTGTGACGCTGCCGGCGATCGACGGACCGACGCTCGCCGTCGTCGAGCGGCAGGCGCCGGCTCACGGCCAGCTGCTGCTGGTGCTCGGTCGCACGCCGGACGAAGTGAAGGTCGCCGCGCTCACGCTCGTGCTCGGCAGCAAGACGCTCGCGGGTACGCATGCCACGGTGAGCCGGCTCGAGAACGTCGCGCCGCGCGTGCCGTACGACGCGCCGAACTGGCTGTCGTCGACGCGCCCGGTGCGGCTCGGCGAACTGGCCGAGGGGCGCGCGCTCAGCGTGTCCGGCTACGACGCGGGCGCCGTCCGGATCGATCTGCGCGTCGCCCCCGATCTGTTCACCTGGGATACGCGCGGCGCGCCGATCGACCTGCGTTATCGCTACACGCCGACGCTGCGCGCGGACCGTTCGTCGCTCAACCTGAGCGTCGGCGACACGTTCGTGAAGGCGCTGCCGATCCCGGCACGGGAAACGTCGCGCTGGAGCCTGAGCCGCTACCTGCCGTTCGTCGCCAACGGTATCGACCGCGCGACGCTGCACGTGCCGCCGCTGCTGCTCACGCCGCGCACGCCGTTGCAGCTGCACTTCTTCTACGAGATCCCGGATATGGGCCGATGCACGGGGCGGCTGCTGCAGAACGTCGCGGGTTCGATCGACCCGGACTCGACGATCGACGTGTCGTCGTTTCCGCACTACAAGGCGCTGCCCGACCTCGCCGCGTTTGCGAACAGCGGCTTTCCGTTCACGCGGATGGCCGACCTGTCGGACACGGCCGTCGTGCTGCCCGCCGAGCCGGGCGCGGACGTCTACGGCCTGTACCTGCTCGCGATGGGGCGCATGGGCGTGTCGACGGGCTATCCGGTCAGCGGTGTGACGGTGACCGACGCCGCCGGTGTCGGCGCGTTCGCGTCCAAGGATCTGCTGATTCTCGGCGCGCCGGACACCCAGCCGTTGCTGACCCGCTGGGCGGCGCGCATGCCGTTCGGCACGGATCGCGACGGCGGCCTGTTCGGCGGCCTGTTCGGTGGCCGGTTCGGTGGCCTGGTCGGCGGCGCCGAGGCGGCGCCGTCGCCTGGCGCCGAGCGCGAACGCGTGCGCGCCGGCCTGTCGATCGTCTCGGACGGCACGCGCGCGCTGATCGCCGGCTTCGAGTCGCCGTTGCGCAAGACGCGCAGCGCCGTCGCGTTGATCAGCGCGAGCGGGCAGGCGGACGAGGCGCTCGGCCGCGCACTGCTCGACGACGACATGCTCACGTCGGTCCAGGGCGCGATGGTCGTGATTCGCGATCGCACCGTCACGGTGACGTCGAACGAAACGTCGTATCACGTCGGTGCGCTGCCGCCGCTCACGTACCTGCGCTGGTTTCTGTCGGGGCGTCCGCTGCTGCTTGCGCTGTTCAGCGTGCTGGCCGCGTTCGTCGCGGCGGCGCTCTTCTATCGTCTGCTGCGTGCGCGTGCGGCGCGCCGGCTGAAGGAGTGACATGCGAAACCGACGGTTACGCGGGCTCGGCGCCGCCCGCGCGGGCGGTGTCGCGAGTCTGCTGCTCGCGCTGGCACTGCCGCACGCGGCGGCGGCCGGCAGCGACCCGCTGAAGGTACTCGTCGATCAGGGGCGATACTGGCAGGCGCATGGCCGGGGCGACCTCGCGGCGCAGGCCTGGAAGAAGGTGCTGGGCGTCGATCCGAATCAGCCCGACGCGCTGTTCGGCATGGGCATGGTGCTCGCCGACCGCAAGGACGTCGACGGTGCGCGCCGCTACCTGGAACAGTTGCGCCGGATCGCGCCCGGCTTCGCGCGGACCGACGAGCTGGGCCAGCGTCTGGGCGAGACGAGCGTGCGCGACGGCGAGATCAGCGACGCGCGCCGCCTCGCGCAGACGGGGCAGAGCGCGCTGGCCGCGCAACAGTATCAGCGCGCGCTGCAAGGCGCGCCGTCGTCGCCCGCGCTGCAGCTCGAGTACTTCCAGGCGCTCGCGGCGACGCCGAGCGGATGGGCCGAAGCCCGCCGCGGCCTGGAGCGTCTCGCGCGTGACAACCCCGACGATCCGCGCTACGCACTCGCGTATGCGCAGCACCTGACCTATCGCGACGCGACGCGCCGCGACGGCATCGCGCGGCTCGAGTCGTTGTCCGCCGACGCGAAAGTCGGGAAGGCGGCGCGCGAGAGCTGGCGCCAGGCGCTGCTCTGGCTCGCGGCCAGGCCGTCGGATCAGGCGCGCTACCTCGCCTATCTGAAGGTGGTGCCCGACGATCCGCCGGTCAAGGCGCGCTACGACAGCATGGTGCGACAGGACCAAACCGCGCGCGAGGGCGATCAACGCAGCGCCTCGAACGAAGCGCGCGGCCACGCGATCGAGGATGGCTTTGCGGCACTCGAACGCGGCGATCTGGACACGGCGCGCGCCCGCTTCAATGCCGTGCTCGCCACGTCGCCGAACGACAGCGACGCGCTGGGCGGCCGCGGCATCGTCGAGCTGAAGCAGGAGCACTTCGCGCAGGCACGCAGCGATCTGGAGCGCGCGTCGCGAGGCGGGAATGCGGCGCGCTGGCGCTCGGCGCTCGGCAGTGCGACGTACTGGTCGTACACGAGCGAGGCGCTCGGCGCGCAAAGCAACGGCGACTTCGCGCGAGCGAAGGCGCTGTTCGAACGCGCGATTCTTGCGGATCCGTCGAACGTCACCGCGCAGGTGATGCTCGGCGACGCGCTGCTGGAGAATCGCGATGCGCGCGGCGCCGAGCAGGCGTACCGGATGGCGCTGCGGCGTCAGTCCGACAACCCGGACGCGATACGCGGTCTGGTCGGCGCACTGGCCGCTCAGGGGCGCGGCGACGAAGCGTTGGAGTTCGCGACGCAACTGAGCGCCGAGCAGCAGTCGAAGGCCGGCGGCCTCGACCGGTTGCGTCGTACGGCCGAGGCCGCGCAGGCGCGGCAAGCCGAAGCGCGCGGCGATCTGGGCACGGCGCGCAGCCTGTTCGAGGACGCGCTCGCCGGCAATCCGGACGATCCGTGGCTGCGGCTGGATCTGGCGCGCGTGTACGTGCGGCAAGGCGCGATCGCGTCGGCGCGCAGCATGATGGACGGATTACTGGCCGAACGGCCCGACATGACCGACGCACTCTATGCCGGCGCGCTGCTGGCCGAGCAGACGCAAGACTGGAGCCTCGGGCTGCAGCGGCTGGAGCGCATCGCGCCCGCGCAACGCACGGCGGCGATGACGACGTTGCAGCACCGCCTCTGGGTGGGCCAGCAGGTGGCACTCGCGACACGGCTGGTGCGTGAGGGCCGCCGCGCGCAGGCGCTCGGGGTGCTGCACGACGCGGAGGGGATCGGCCAGTCGGTGCCGGGACTCGCGGCGCAGTTGTCGGCGGGCTATGCGGCGGCCGGCGACACGTCGCGTGCGCTCTGGATCGTGCAGCGTGCGCTGGCCCGCGAGCCGGACAACGCCGATTTGCTGCTGCAGTACGCGCGGACGCTGCTGACCGTGCGCAACGATGCGCTGCTGGGCGACGCGATGCGCCGGCTTGCCGCGCTGCCGCTGTCGCCCGCGCAGCGCGGCGACTTCGAACGCCTGAACCTCGAGATCGTCGTGCGTCAGGCCGATGCGGTGCGCCAGGCCGGCGACCTCGCCGGCGGCTACGCCGTCATCGCGCCGTGGCTGGCCGCGATGCCGGACAGTCCCGAACTCCAGGCCGCGCTCGCGCGGCTGTACACGTCGGCCGGCGACGCGCCGAACGCGCTGAAATGCTATCGGGTCGCGCTGGCCCGCCGGCCCGACGATACGGGCTTGCTGGTCGCGGCGATCTACGCGGCGAGCAGCGCGAAGGCATGGCGCGACGGTGAAGCGTTCGCGGCCACGGCGCTGCGTATCGCGCCCGACGACCCGGGCTTGCTTGCCGCGACCGGCCGGCTGTATCGCGCGGAGGGGAATCTTTCGCTCGCCGCGCAGTATCTGCAGCGTTCGCTGCTGGCCGCCAATACGCCGCCGCCGGGCAGCAAGACGGCGCCATCGAACGTGCCGCGCGGCTGGGAAGACGCGATGCGGCGCATCGGCGCGAACCCGCTGCCCGGTACCAATCCGTTCGAAGGCAAGACCGCCGTCGATGTCGTTCATCCGTCGACCGGCTTCGGGGCCGCGGTATCGCCGCTGCCAGGCGTGCCTTCCTGGTCCACCCCGTCTTCTTCCGCTCCGACCGTGCCCTATACGATGCCTCCCGCGCCGCCCGCGACCTACGTCACCCCGTCCGCCGTGCCGGCCGCGCGCATGGTGCCGCCCGCCATGCCGCCGCAGGCGGTCACGCCCGATCCCGGCGATCCCGGCGGCTATGGCCCGGCCGCCGCCGGCGCGGGCGAGTCGGGCGGGCCCGCGACCGCGCGGCGCTATCAGTCCTACCAGTCCTATCAGCCCTATCGGGAGCCTGCCGCGGACGTACCGCCGGCGGGGGCGTCCGCGGGATGCGTGGCGCAGTCCGATCCGAACGACGACTGTGCCGGCTACGTCGCCACGCCGTGGCCGATGTCGCCCGCGTCGCGGGCCGCGGCGGCGACCGGTTCGCCGGCGGCCGCGTCGGGCGCGAGGCCGGGCCGGCCGGCCCGCGGCGGGACGAAGGTCGCCGCGGCGCGCGCGCCCGTTCTTGCATCGGCCTACGGGCAGGCCGATGCGCCGCCTCGCTATATCCCGCAGCCGCCGGCCGGCTATGCGGGAAGCGAGGCCGTGGCCCGTGCGCCGCAACGGGATGCGGGCGCGGGCGCCAACGCCCAGATGCTCGACGTCGCGTCGGAACTGGCCCAGGTGAACAGCGAGCAGGCCAGCACGGCATCGGGCGGCCTCGTGTTCCGAAACCGGACGGGCGAGGCG
Source organism: Burkholderia sp. Bp8986 (assembly GCF_003854225.1). NCBI lineage: Bacteria > Pseudomonadati > Pseudomonadota > Betaproteobacteria > Burkholderiales > Burkholderiaceae > Burkholderia > Burkholderia sp. Bp8986. Next base: position 73,078 of record NZ_QTQM01000041.1, read on the forward strand.
GGGCTGTCCGGCCTCACCGACATCGAGGCGCCGCTGGAAGGGCGTATCAAGGCAGGCAACGGTCACGTCGTCGTGACCGCCACGCCGGTCATGCTCGACGGCGGCAACTCGGCCACCGACGTGCCGACCCTCGCCCGGTTCGGCGCGGGGCTCTCGAGGTCGGCCGGCGGCGGCTCGCCGGGTTCCGAAACGGCGAGCGGCGTCGGTCTCTCCCTGGGTTACGAAGGCAAGCAATTGAAGGCCGACATCGGCGCGACGCCGGTCGGGTTTCCGTACCAGGATGTGGTCGGCGGCGTGCGCTTCAACGGTGCGATCACCGATCGGGCGGCCTACTCGCTGGCCGTCACGCGTCGCGCGGTGACCGACAGCCTGCTGTCGTTCGCGGGCGCACGCGATGCGAGTGCCGGCCTCAAGTGGGGCGGCGTGACGCGCAGCGGCGCGCGCGGCGCGCTGAGCTGGGACGACGGCACCAGCGGCGCGTACGTCGCGGGCGCGTTCGACTACTACGACGGCCATCACGTCGAACGCAACTTCGCCGGCAAGGGCAGCGGCGGCGCCTATACGCGCCTGCTGCGCGACGCCGACCGGACGCTCACCGTGGGCGTCAATGCGACGTGGATGCGCTTCAGCAAGAACCAGTCGTATTTCACGTACGGCCAGGGCGGCTATTTCAGTCCGCAGCAATACGTGATCCTGAATATACCGGTCGAGTACGCGGGACGAACGGGCGCGTTTGCGTACGATTTGAGCGGTTCGTTCGGCGTGCAGCATTACCGGCAGAACGCGGTGCCGTACTTCCCGCTCGATTCCGGCATGCAGGCGCAAGCGGCCGCGAATGCCGCCGCCAGCCAGGCGGTAGGGCTGGACGCGGGGGCCGTGTATCCCGCGCGCAGCAAGACGGGCATCGCGTATTCGCTCGCCGCGCGCGGCGAATACCAGGTCGCGCCGCAGCTGGCCGTCGGTGGAGCGGCTTCGTTCGGCAATGCGTATCAGTACCGCGAGTGGACGGCGGCCGTCTATCTCCGTTACAGCTTTACGCCGCAAGGCGGCCTGCCGGCGTTCCCGCCGCGCGCGTTCACGTCGCCGTATCTCGCCGACGCCGACTGAACGGATCCGCATCGCGCCGTGGCGATGCCGCGCGAATTGACGTGCACGCCACGGTACGCGCGCCTGCGCGCGCTGGCGGATCCGTTCAGAGCTTTGTCGGTCCGGCGCTGCGTTCGCGACGTACAGTGTGTCATCGAAAATCCGGCGAGTGCCGAACCACCGGGTCGAAGCGAATCGACCGGCAAAGCACACGCGCTGGCCCTTCAAGACCGACCATGGCCGAACAACACGACATTTCCGATGCGATCGCGGAATTCAATCGATCGTATCTCATGCTTGCGAAGTGGCTGCTCCTCGTCAACCGGAGCGAGGCCACACGACAACTCGGCGTCTCGGAAATGACGGCATCGCGCATCGCATCGCTGACACTGGCCCAGATCGACCACCTCGCCACGCGCGGCAAGCTGTTTTGCGAGTTTCGCGACGAGTTCGCGCCAGGCTGTGCGTGAGTTCGTCGCGCGACGGTTCGCCATGACATCGGAACGGCGCCGTCGTCAGGACGCAGGGACGTACGCGCGCCGTGACGGCATCCTGAATCCGAACGCAGTGCGCGATCACGCAACGGTCCGACTGCTTCGTGCACGCAACCCAGAGAGAATCGATGATCTCCCAATCCATCTTCAAGGCATATGACATTCGCGGTGTGGTCGGCAAG
>NZ_QTQM01000042.1:0-72415 GCF_003854225.1 Burkholderia sp. Bp8986
GAGCTATTCGCCGACGACAGGCCCGTCGACGTGGACGACGACAGCGAGGCAACCGAGCTATTGGTCGAGCTCAGGCCAGTCGACAGCGAGTTGATACCCGTCGAGGTCGACGTGGACAGCGAGCTGATCGAGCTATTAGCCGACGAGAGGCCGGTCGACGTGGAAGTCGACAGCGAAGCGACCGAGCTATTGGTCGAGCTCAGTCCGGTCGACAGCGAGTTGATGCCGGTCGAGGTCGAGGTGGACAGCGACGAGATCGAGCTATTCGCCGACGACAGGCCCGTCGACGTGGACGACGACAGCGAGGCAACCGAGCTATTGGTCGAGCTCAGGCCTGTCGACAGCGAGCTGATGCCCGTCGAGGTCGAGGTCGAGAGCGACGAAATCGAGCTGTTCGCCGACGAAAGACCCGTCGACGTGGAAGTCGACAGCGAAGCCACCGAGCTATTGGTCGAACTGAGTCCAGTCGACAGCGAACTGATACCCGTCGAAGTCGACGTAGACAGGCTGGCAATGCTCGACGTCGTCGTGTTGGCGACCGCATAAAGCTGGCTACCGTTGATCGCGTCCGTGCTGGTCGCGCTGACCAGGCCCGCAGCGACGTTCTGAATGCGCCGCTCCGACCCGGCCGCTCCGACGCTGACCACACCGGCGGCGGAACTCGCGCCGGCGTAGGTGCCGAACGTCTGGCCGCCGATCGTCGTGCTGGTGACGGAACCCGTGCCGCCGGTCGCCGTGTTCGCGGCGCCGATCGTGACGGCGCCCGAACCGAGTGCGACCGAGCCCGCCACGCTCGCGTTCGCGCCGGTGCCGAATGCCTGGGCATTGGCGGCGCTGGAGACCGCGGTATCGCCGAGCGCGGTGCCGCCGGCCGCGGTGGCCGTGCTGCTGTTACCCAATGCGAGAGAGCCCTGGCCGGTTGCCGAATTGGCATTGCCGATCGCAACCGCGCCTTGTCCATTCGACGAATCATTTGCACCGAGCGCAACCGCGCCCGTGCCGATCGCCGAGTTCGGGTCGCCGATCGCGACCGCGCCGTTGCCCGTCGCCGTCTGGCCGCGGCCAATTGCGACGGCGCCACCTGCGGCCGTGCTGCTGTTGGCCGTCGTGCCGCTCGAGCCGATCGCGACGTTCTGGCCCGTCGCACCCGAGATGACGCCATCACCTTGCGCGATGCCGAATGCGCCGCTCGCGGTCGCACCACGGCCAATCGCTATGCCGGACGTGGCTGCCGCAACGACGGACGACTGGCCTCCGATGGCGATACCGTCGGAGGCAGCCGACACGGCGCCCCCACCCGTCGGGTTGCTGCCAATGGCGATAGCACCCGTTCCACTACTGGTGGCGTTACCACCAATCGCATTCGCTAACTGACCCGACGCCGTGGCGCCAGTACCCAGCGTATTGCCATAGGCGCCCGACGCAACCGAATTACTGCCGATTGCAACCGACTGTTGACCCGACGCCGTACTGAATGTACCCAGCGCATTAGCAAAGGCACCCGATGCAAGCGCTCGATTACCAAGCGCGGCGGCCTGTTGATTGGACGCAGTGGCGGCACTCCCAACCGCAACGGCATAATTGCCGGACGCTAAGCCAGCATCGCCTTGCGCGACGCCTGATGTGGCGCTCGCGGTTGCACCACGACCAATAGCGATACCCGAGGTCGCCGTCGACGCAACCGAAGACTGTCCGCCGATCGCGATCGAATCCTGCGCTGCCGCATTCGCCCCCGAAGTCGCATTACCGCCCAGCGCGACCGACCCCGTTCCGCTCGCAGTCGTCGTCGGGCCGATTGCTGTCGCATTGGTAGCGTTGGCAACAGAAGAAGTCCCGATCGACGTCGCGCTGTTGGCAGTCGCGCGTGTACTGTTACCCATCGCGATACTCGACTGGGACGCCGCGGTGGCTAACTGGCCGACTGCCACGGACTGTATACCGGACGCAGTCGCCACATTGCCCAGTGCAGTGGAGGACCTACCGGATGCAATCGCCCCTTCGCCGAACGCACTTGCAAAGCTGGCGGACGCAGTACTGTAATCTCCGACTGCAACCGAATCTCCACCGGTCGCGACTGCATGGCTGCCGATTGCTGTATCGCGAATGATCGACGACGCTGAAACGCCTGCGGTCGAAAACGCACCGATAGCGATATCCTCGGAGTTGTACGACACCGCGCCGCCGGCTCCCCCGTTTTGATTGACTCCGCCGATTGCAACAGAAGACGTTCCAACGGCACTCGCACCGTAGCCGAACGCGCTGGCACCTGTGCCGCTAGCCGTTGCATCCAGACCGACAGCCGTCCCCCATTTGGCGGAATACGCGCTCATACCTACTGCAACCGCACCATCGCCAACGGCCGTCGTAAACGCACCGTAGAGGGTTACGCCCAAATAGGCGGCCCCTCCGCCGTTCGCATTACACCCCGCCACCGTCGAAAACGTGCCGCTTCCGTCGATCGGCGCGGCGCTGGCCGCCATCGTACGCGAAGCATCCGGACTCGTTCCGCCACCACTAGTGCAGGTGCCAGTGAACCCTGAGACCACGGTGGCGTAGCTCCCTTGCCCGGCAGCAAGAAGCAATGCACTGACCATCAATTTGACCACCGCCGAGCGTTTGCTCTTGCCGCGTGCGGTGGCCAATTCAGATGCAGCGACCCACGTTCCCAGGGTCTCGTTCCAGACGGTGCGATATGTATGATTCATGGTATGCCGATGCTCGGTAGACACTAACGAAAGAAGGCTTGCCGGCCAGTCTTCCGGTCAGGACTTCACAATTTTTAAAGCAGTACGAACTAATTTACTTTTTCTTATTCCACGTTGAAACGCTTCCCGCTAGGCCTTCTTGCCAGCCAACTTCAATACTCGTTCTCTACGATCTCTCAGTTTCAACGGCGCGCCACACGTTCACGGAACGACACTTCATTCCAGCGTCGAAGCCACCGCTGATCATCTTCTGGAGCCGCGCTTCGTCGTCCCGGCTGCCCATACCGAGCACGCCCTCTAGCTTTCGTTTCAGACCTTGCGCGATAGCCGACCCAGATCCGTAGAACCCGGCGGCCATACCCGCGTCGCAAGCTGCCTTCACGATCTCCCTATCTCTCTCAGGTACACAGCAGTCGGCAATCACATGCAGACACGATCGAATATCCATCATCAAGCGCTCACGCCGTACTTCGCAGCACCGTGATTCCAGATCGTCGCCTCCATTGCCATCGGATTCCGGATCCCCCGAATCTCCGAGGCCCGCTTCAATATCAACGCCCACTCCACCGCCCTCGTCCAGGTTGCGCGCAGTCCCGTCGCAGGTCAGTCGACCGCCGTACTGGGCAGCAACTCAGCCTTGGCAACCTTCGTCTGTTCAATCGCCCTGCATCCATTTCGCCCCGGCGTCACAAACCAGCGCCGTATCGACCGCGCCTTGCGCACCAAGCACCACGACGTCACGTGCCATGCTTGCACCGAGCCGCACGAGATGCCGAAGCCTGTTCCGCGCCGACTCACTCCATCGGGCTGCAGCAATGAACGCCGGCGCAATCTTCACGATGTCCGGCTCGGGGATTGCCATTCCCACGTCGACGCCATAGGCGAGCCCGTAGTCGTCGATCGCGATACGGCAGCCGAGTACCCTGAGTCGATCGAGAAAAGTACGCGCGCGTCCACCTGCGACTCGCGCCCCCTCGCTCACCTCCACGACCAGACGCTCGGCGAGCTCCGGTGCGCGGGTGAGCCGATCGAGCAGGCTTTCCCATTGCAATCCCGATACGAGGCTCTGTTCCGACAGATTCATGCCGATGCTCAGCTGCGGCGAACTCTCCAGTACATCCAGCACACGTGCTACCACATAGCGATCGAAGCAGCCCATCAGTCCCGCCCGGACGACGCTCGACAGATATGCATCCGGTGACGACTCTCCTTCGTCAAATGTGCAACACCACGGCACGCACTTGAAATAGAGCACCTTGCGACCGTCGTCGGGTGCGTGCACCGCCGACATCACCAGCGAAATCGCATCGACCTTCATCGCACGCAAGACGGTGTCGACCATGGCCGCATCCGCTTGCGTCTCCATCCCGGCATTCGAATTGACGCTCCGCGCCTCGACCGCCGGGGCGACATCATCACCGCCCCGCGTCGCGTTCAAGCTGGAGAGCCATGCTGCTTGCGGGTGTGACGTTGTTCGTCCGCTCAATCGAAGTAGCCAGCTTTCCGTCGAGTGGTCCGCCGTCGAACGATCCGCGTCGGGGGCCGGCAACGCCATCCCGGATATCGACCGATACGCGTCGCGAGCCGTCGGCCCCTGTACAACTCCGCCATACAGTTTTCGAGCTCGCTCACCGAACTCAACGTCGGTGACCTCGACAAACGTACGCCCGAAGCGGCTTACCAACATAGGTCGATTGAGGACCCTTATGAACAATGCGCCACCCATCTCCATACCTCCCCGACGATACCGAGCCTTTCGTAGGCCCTCGCTTGTAATCCGATGCATACGCTGCCTCGCTGCACTCGCCCTTGACTGAAAGCCATGAAAGACACAAACGGACGTTTGCATCAGAGTTACAAAAAAAATTACCGATTCGTGAAACCGCCCGTGAATGCTGGGCTGCCTTTCTGTAAGCCTTGTCGGACAAAAACGTCCCTTTCCGTCCAGTAATATCTGCTTGGTGACACGGAAATTCACCATCCTTTGCAATTTGACTATCGGCACGCCATGCCGACGGCGGCGGCATGCGCCTTTCATGGAAGCAAGCCCCGCGGAGGAACACAGGAATCCCAGTTGTGAGCAACCACGTTTGCCGTTTCTTCGCGCCTCGGCGGGAAGCTCGATACGCCGTCCGCGCGGAATCTTCGACGAGCGCGTCTTGATGAATGCAGCACTTCAGCCGGACCGCGCACGCCAGCGCCCAGTCGATAAAGCGGCAGGAGTCGGGCGATGAATATCGGGTATGCCCGTGTCTCCACGGACGAGCAAAGTCTCGGACTCCAGATCGACGCGCTCACACGCGCCGGATGTGAGGTCGTTTTTTCCGATCAGGGTATCTCCGGTGCCGACTTCCATCGCCCGGGTCTCGACGCAGCACTCGAAAAGGTCATGAAAGGCGACACGCTCGTCGTCTGGCGGCTCGACCGGTTGGGTCGCTCGCTGAGCAAGCTGATCGACCTGATCAACTTTCTGGCGCGCCGGGGGGTGGACTTCATTTCCCTGACCGAATCGATCAATACGGCTTCGTCCGGCGGGCGACTCGTCTTCCACATGATGGGCGCGCTGGCGGAGTTCGAACGCAGCCTCATCAGCGAGCGCACCCGTGCAGGATTGGCTGCCGCGCGCGCGCGCGGCAAGCAGTTGGGGCGAAAGCCGCACATGACGCCGGATCAGTGCGCCCATGCCCGCGTTCTGCTTGAAACCCAGTCGGTCGCGGAGGTCGCCGCACACTTCAATGTGCATCCTCGAACGATCAAGCGCGCCCTCGTCGCACGATCCGAGACCGGTGTCACGTGCGAGACGAGCCAGGCTTGATCAGAAGCGTCGCCGATCGATCATTCGGAGAATGCCCCCGTGTCACCCGGGCATGAATCGCTGCTTCACGTCTTGAACGTGTCTAGAACGGTTGCGCCAACGCTCGCGTCTATGCCTGCTTCAGCAGCGCGGCGACCGTTTCCGCCGATGGCAATTCGTAGGTGCGCCATATCAGTTGTCCGCGTCGGTCGATCACGTGAACCTGGGTTCCGTGATTGTCCAAGCCCGTCACGCCGGCTCCGAACAATGCCTGGACGGCATCGACGTTCTGCAATTCCGGAGCCGCGGCAGTCCACCCCGGCCGCGCATCGAATTGCCGAAGCCATGCACGCATTCGCTCCGGGGTATCGGACAACGGATCGATGCTGAGCGACAGCAACTGAACGTCCGAGTGCGCGCCAAGCAACGTTTGCACACGTTGAAAGACGGCGCCCTGGATCGGACAAACGGTAGAGCAACCCGTAAAGAACAGCTGCAGCGCAGTCACGCGACCGGCCAGCACCCCGCGCAGGCGCGTTTCGCGACCCTGCGCCGTGAGAATCGGCCAGTCGGGAACCAGAACCGGAGGCTTGATGCTTCCGCCGTGATACGCGATCGGCGCGTTTTGTCCGCGCACAAGCGTCGACGTGCAGAATGCGGACAACGCAACGGCCGGAAACGCGGCAATGCGTATCGCGCGTCGGCGCGCACGAAAATCAGGCGGGGCCATTCCGCGCACCGGTCAGAAAGTGCCAAAGCGCGGCGCAATCGCCATCATTTATGCGATAGCGCGGCATCTCGACATTGAGCAGCACATAGGCCGGATCGACTCCGTCGCGCAGCATCGTACAGAACCCCTCCTGATCGTACCGGCTCGGAGGGCCACCCCGCCGGCTTTGCAGATCGACGAGCCAGTCGCGAGTAAGGCGTGGCGCAATCGAATTTCGCACGGCGGGGCCGATCTCCGAAGCATGGCAATTTGCACACCGAACGACATTCGATGGAAGATCGCCGGGGTGGGTCAACATCCGGCCCGTTAGCGGAGCCGCACCGGTGAAAAGTGCGTGGCCCGCTTCGCGGTCGCCGCTCGCCATCGCGCACGAGCCGCCTGCGCCGAGTAACGCGACGTACAACAACCGTGCAACGTACCGGCGGCTGGATCGGGACAGCAGGTATTTCCTCACAGAATCCGGACCGCCTTCGAGACGCTGGGAACGCCGTTCGCATCGAGCGCGAACAGCATGTAGTAGCCCGGCAATGCGACACCTGAGTCGGCCGGAATCGACAATTGGTATGACGTACCGCTTGTCGACAGGATCGGCAGCGGAATTCGGCGCTGGTCGTTGTTCGTCGAATGCGTCACCGACGACATCCGCATCAACGCGAAAGACGCGACCGCGCCCCCGGTCGAAACGGTGATCGTCGAACCATGCATCGCGCTGGCCGGCGCGGACACGATCGCCGGGCGCGAGGCAAGCGTATTGTCGGCATTGAGCAAATATGGCGGCGTCAGGATTTCGGCATTCAGGTGATTGTTCACGCAGCCGACACCGCATTGCCCGCCGCCGCCGACGAACACGCGCCCGTCCGGCAAAAGAACCGCCGTGCTGTGATAAGTGCGCGGCGTCCGCATCGGCTGAAGAAGGTTAAAGCGTTGCGTCACCGGGTCCCATATCTCGGGCACCAGGATCGCGGTCGTGTCGGTAAAGGGCATCGGCAAGCTCTGACCGCCAACGATCACGACATTGCCGTTCGGCAGAATGACGCTGTTCGCGAATGCGCGCTGATAGGTCATGCCGTTCAGCCGCTGCACCGTAACAGGCTGTCCCGGACCGCGCGTGATGTCGATCAGGTACGCCGAATTCGACGCATATGTCGACGTATTGCCGTTCTGCTGATACGACTTCGCGCCACCCGCCTTCAGAATCAGGCCCCTATCGAACAGCGATGCCGTACCGTTGATCGCGTATGGGTCGACACCGCGATTTCCCGCCGAGGTGATCGAACCGGCCCCGCTCGTCGAGATCCAGTTCATCCGTGCGCTCGGGCCGGCATGGAATACGCTGCCATTCGTCTGCGCGAACAGCCACAGATGGTTGTCACCACGATAGATGCCCTGCGGATCCGGGCCGATGACGTTCGTCTCAGGCACGCCCGACAGCACGGTCCATCTGCCGCCGTCCCACAGCTCGGCCGTCTTGCCACCCACCCCGCCGCTCCACGAACCGCCGAGCGTAATCACCGCACCATTCGAAAGCAATGTGTCGCCCTGGTAACCGCGCGGAATGTTCATCGTCGCGGCGGCGCTCCAGGTATTCGCCGTCGGATCATAGAGCGTCGTCTTGGGACTGCTGTCGCCGCCATTGACCAGCAGCCGCCCGTCGGACAGCATCGCGGTGCCCGGGCAGAACATGTCGGAACCCGCGGAAGTCTCGATGTACTGGGTTACCGCGTTCGTCGCGGAATCGAAGAGCGCGGTCTGCGTTTGCGTGGTCGCGGATCCGACGTCGTTCTGGATCGTATAGGGCTGGTTCGACGACCACATCACGAGCTTGCCGTTGGGCGTATTCGCGATGCCGATCGGATTGACCGGTAACGTGATGACCGGGCTCCATGCGGACGGCAGGGTTACGGGGAAGGCCTGCGGCAACGTCAACGCGAACTGGCCACTCGCCGCCGCATTCTGACACGGAGACAGGCTCAACGTCGAACCGGAAGCGAGCGATCCTCCGCTGACGCTCGCGCACATTCCGCTCGAGACTGAAATCAGTTGATATTTTCCGCCAACCGGCGCGACGGTCCACTGATCGTTGGTCAGCGAGCTGTCCTGACACGCGTAAGGAATCAACGGCGCGCCGCTCGTGCGCTGGCCCTGATAGACGTTCAGGCATTGTCCGGTGGATTGGGAAATCACATGATAGCCGCTACCGACCGGCTGCAAGAGCCAGCCGGTGGCACCCTGATTGCTGCATGCGCCTTGCACGATCGCGCCGCCGCCGATCGTCATGCAGAGCCCGCTGCTCGCGACGACAACGTTGGTCGACGCGTTGACGGGCAAGTACAGATTGAACTGGTCGCTGGTCTGTGTGGCGCCCTGACAACCATACTGGATCAGGCTCGCACCGCTGACGGTCGAGCCGCCGCTCACGTTCGCGCACATGCCGTTCAGTGCGGAGACAATCCGGTAGCTCGATCCAACCGCGACGATTGTCCACTGATCGTTCAACAGGTTGCTGCCTTGGCAACCGTACTGAATCAACTGCGTCCCGCTCGCGCCTGAACTACCCGGTACGTTGAGGCACAGGCCGCTGCCCTGCAACACAATGTGGTACCGGTTTCCGGCGACCGGCACGAACGACCAGGTCGTATTGCCTTGACCTGAACACGAAGTCTGCACGATGCCGACGCCCGATGCCGATGAATTCCCCGCGCTTGTCAGACAGAGGCCGCTGTTCGCGGAAACGATATCGGTGTATGACGGGCTGCCAATCGCGAACGCATTGTCGAACGCCAACGTGCCCACCCAAACCAGCATCCAGATGAACGCTTTCCCGCAGAGATCGCGCATACGGCCCTCGTCGATGTCGTTGATGACGGGAAAGACGTATATCCCGGCTCAGCTTCCGCAACTGTACGTTTCCACACCATTCGAATTATTCGATCGACTGGACGGGCTCGAGCCGGATCCGAATTGCGAATTCTTCGTCCGTTCTGAAATTAAATGGCACCCAGGCGATGCGCCGTAACACGCGTAGCGGATCGCTCATCACCGGAACACAATTCAACCGACACCGTTGAATTAATCGCTACATCCTCCAATAAGTTCCCAGTCCTTATATATTTTCATATTTCGCCGGAATACACCGTAAACCCTGCGTACAGCGACTATGCTTGATTACGGGAATACGCGTCTGTGCCGGACGCGCCGATACTCTCCGCCGCCATGCGCAACAATCTCCGTGAGCGCACATGCAGACGCCGGACCAGATCGCGGCCGAACAGGTCAGGATCGTCTATGATTCCGTGACGCCATACGTCGCCGGTGGCACTTTGCTTGCTGTTGCCGCGACGCTGTCGATCGACCGGCTCGGCCATCCGGATCCGGTGTCCGGTCCTGCGTGGACGATCTATATTGCCGCGTGTTCGGCCGGCCAGGTTCTACTGTCGCGCCTCTATCACCGGTCGCCGACTTCGGTCAGCAACTGGCGGCACTGGGCCCTGTGGCTGTCGGCCTTCAGCACTGCCGCCGGCATGGGCTGGGGATGGGCATCGATTCATCTCGCGATGGGCGCCGACTTCGGAATCGCGAGCCTCGTGGTCATCGCGACGTTCAGCATCGTCGCCGGCGCGATTCCGGTATTCAGCGCGTACTTGCCCGCGTTCATCGCCTTTCTGTTGCCGGCCACCGTCCCGTATGTCGGCGCGGCGATCGTGTCGCCGCATGCAATCCAGCGGGAGACCGCACCGATGATGCTGCTGATCGCCTGCGTGGTCGGCTATCTCGGGTTGCTCGCGAACCGTGCGGCAACGCAAAACATCCGGCTACGCTTCCGCGCCGAACGGTACGCAGGCGATTTGCAGACACAGAACGAGCGGGTCGAGCGACTCGCCGTCGATCTCGACTGCCAGCGACGGATCGCCGACCAGGCCAATCTCGCCAAATCGCAATTCCTCGCGGCAGCCAGCCACGATTTGCGCCAGTCCGCGCACGCGCTGAACCTGCTGATCGGCGCGCTGCGCAGCATCCCGATGCCGCCCGAAGGACGACGGCTCGTCGAGCGCATCGAGCGCTCGTCGGATGCGCTGAGCCGGCTCTTCGGCGCGCTGCTCGACCTGTCCCGACTCGACGCCGGCAGCGTCGAAGCACAGTGCCGGCCGTTCGCGATCGATACTGTGCTCGAATACGTGTGCAACGACTGCCTGCTCGACGCGCAGGCCAAAGGCATCACGCTGTCGCGCGTGCCGTGCCGCGCGGTGGTTCACTCGGATCCGCTGCTGGTCGAGCGCATCGTGCGCAACCTCGTGTCCAACGCGGTGCGCTACACCGATCGCGGCAAGGTCGTCGTCGGCTGCCGGCGCCGCGGCACACACCTTGCGGTCCAGGTCTGGGACACGGGCTGCGGCATTCCCGATCACCTGCAGAAGCTCGTGTTCCGCGAGTACTACCAGGTCGGCAATGCCGAGCGCGATCACGAAAAAGGCTTCGGGCTCGGACTCGCGATAGTGCGGCGCCTCGCCGACCTGCTCGAATGCCGGCTGGCCGTGCGCTCGACGCCCGGACGCGGATCGTGCTTCGAAGTCGCGATGGCGCTCGCCGTCGGCACGCCCGCCCCGCTCGACACGCCGATCGTCAGCCACGGCGACGTGCCGGGTTCAACGGGGCTCGTGGTGGTGATCGACGGCAATCGCACGACGCGTACCGGGTTGGCGGAACTGCTGGCGACGTGGGGTTACGACACGATCGCGGCGCGCTCGGGCAAGGAGGCGCTCGACCGGCTGTCGGCCTGCCCTCGCCGGCCCGACCTGCTGATCTGCGATTACCTGCCGCCGCGCGGCGAAAACGGCATCGTCGTGATCGAGCGGCTGCGTGAAGCACTCGACACCGCCGTTCCGGCGTTGCTGATCAGCGGCGATACGACCGACGAACAACTGGCCGCGTCGCACACGCACGGGCTGGTCCTCCTTCACCGACCGTTGCCGAACGGCAAGCTGCGCGCGGCGGTCGGCCATCTCGTCGCCGCAGGTGCGCGGCAACGCTCGACGGTCAACGCGGACGCGCACGGCGTCGCGCTCTAGCGGCACTGCACGGGGCCGCAGGCTCCGGTCGGCTTCTACACGATGCGCGTGTTCGCGTCGGACGGGCTTTCGACGCACGGCTGCGGCTTCGTGCCACCGGTGCGCTTGCCGGCCCGCGCCGGCGGACGGCACGCGACGCAGACGCGATTGCGACGCAGGTCGTGGCGATGCGTGACGAATGCGGCGTCGCATCGGACACAGCGCGCCGTCGACAGCACGCCGCTATCGAAGAAACGAATCAGCAGCCACGCACGCGTCAGGTCGAGCAGCGGCTCGCAGTGTGCCGCGTCGCATCGCCTCGCATACCATTCATAGGCCTTCACGAGCGCATCGAGTCGCGCACACTTCGCGTTGCTCCGCAGAAAGCGGTAGGCGTTGAGGAACAGCGACGCATGGATGTTGGCCTGCCACGTCATGTACCAGTCGCTCGAGAACGGCAGCAGTCCTTTCGGCGGCGCGACGCCGCGCACCTCGCGATACAGCCGGACCAGGCGCTCATGCGGCAGCGGCAGTTCGATTTCGAGCATCTGCGGGCGCGCGCCGAGCCGAATCAGCGTCACGGCCGCCAACACGTGCTTCGCGTCATCGGCAAGACTCGACGCATGCGCCGTCCGGGCACCGCCGCTCACGGCACGTCCTGGTCGAAGGCTCCGAGACTGGACAGCGCCATCGCGACATGAAGCCGTGCGGCGTCGCCCGGCGGTTCGGGCCGCGCGAGCGCCGCAACCGTTTCGTATCGACTCAGGCGCAGTACGCAAAGCAACTGCCCCGACGACGACAGGCTCATCATCGATCGCATCGTCAGGCTTTCCAGCGTGCCGGCCATTTCCGGCGTGGCGCCGAGGCGAAACATGCCGGTCGCGCGATCCGCCTGCAACAGCCGCTGCGCCAGCCACAGATACGACAGGTTCAGGTCGCGAATTGACTCTTCTTCATTGATAGTTCCCATATTGCACCTTGATTGATATCGAATCAGGTCGATGGAGACATCCCGCAAATTCGTGCAAAGGAACATGCCCTGTTTCACGGGGTAAATCGCCGGTTTCAACGTCAATTGCCGATTTTCAGAAAGCAATCGATCGAAATAAACAGCGCGCCCCGTATTGGCACGTTCGGCTCTTTTTATCGTATAGTCTGCACCCGGGCTCGATCGCCCCCCAAAAAATCTCGGCTTCCGTAACTCGCCCAGGCCCTGCTGTCGCGATCTTCGTTATGCTCGTTGTGCGCCTCACCGCACGGAAGGCCGCGATGATCCAGTGTCAACCATGTCTTTCCGGATGTAAATCCGACGTTAGCCCGTGGCGAAACAGAACCGAATACGACCAAAGTATTAAGACTTTTCGAAAAAAACGGGTTCTCCAAAAGCAGAAGAGGTCCGCCTCCAGACTTCATTTTTATTTACATGAAAATACTCATTGTCGATGATCATCCGGTTCTGCGAGATGGCGTGGCGACGTTGTTGCGCCAGGATCATGACGGGATGGTCGACATTCAGGCAAGCAACGCCGACGATGCAATGCGGCTGCTCGAACAGCACACCGACCTCGACGTCATCGTGCTGGATCTGAAAATGAGCGGCATGGACGGTTTCGCCGCGATTGCGGCGATCACGCAGGTCCGGCCCGAGTTGCCGATCATCGTGCTGTCCACATCCGAGGATCCGCACGACGTGCGCGCCGCCTTCACGCACGGCGCGCTTGGCTACATTCCCAAATCCGCGACCGCACACACGTTGCTGTCGGCCATCAAGATGGTCATGAACGGCGAGCGTTACGTGCCGCCGCTGCTGCTCGATACACAGTCGGCGCATCGCAACCCGCCCGCGCACGAACCCGACGGCCCGCGCCTGACGCTGCGCCAGCTCGACGTGCTGCGCCTGATCGCCGAAGGCGTGCCGAACAAGCTCATCGCCGATCGGCTCGGCCTGTCGGAGAAGACCGTCAAGGCGCACATCACCGCGATCTTCAAGGCGCTTCACGTGCGCAATCGCACCCAGGCCGCCGCGACGGGCCAGCGCCTGGGGCTCCTCTGACCCGCCTCGTCGCGACGCATGCGATGCATGCACGGTCGAAGGCACGGCGACACGAACGGGATGGCGTTCATGCGTCGTGCCCGGCGCGCGCCGGCCACGCCGGCGGCGCCGTTCAGTCGACGTGCGCACAATGTCATCGCGCCGTGGCGGTTGCCGGCGCAGCGCCGCCCGGCGACTGCATCAAGCCGGTTCGCACCCGCGGCATCGCCGCCGTCACCGCGCCCGCAGCCGGGATCGTTCCGGACGACGATGCGCCGACCGGCGAAACCAGCGCGACGCCGTCCATCGTATTGCCGCTGACGACGATCCGACTGGCCGTGCAGCCGCGCGACAACAGCGACACCGGCGTGCCGGCAATCGACGCGAACGTGTTGTCGGAGACCTGGAATTCGCACACGTTGCCGATTGCCCGGAACCCGGCGTAGGCCGATCCCGATACGCGATTGCGCATCACCTTGACGTACGACACCGAGCCCGACCACGTGTCCAGCTCGATGGCGCCCTGCTGTGTCGGCTGCAATCCGTTGTTCACGTTCGCGTTCTGGATGTTGGTCACCACGTTGTTGTCGATCACGACGTTCGACACGCCGTAGGTACGCCAGCTGTCCTCCTGTGCGACGAGAATGCCGGCCGCCTTCTGCACGCCATCGACGGTGTTGTTCGAGATCGTCACGGCCTGGCCGCCCACGACGGAGATGCCGCGCCCCCAGTAATTTCCCGATACGGTGTTGTGGTCGATCAGCACGTTGCTGCTGAGACGGCCGTCGCCCAGATAGCTGACGACCGCGATCAGGTCGTCGCCGGTGCCCGTCACCGTATTGTTCTGCACCAGCACATTGGTCGAGCCGTAGGTGGTGTGGATGCCGTCCGCCAGCGTGTCGCGCACGGTATTGCCCACGATCGCGACGTTGCTGGCGCCGAACACGAAGATCCCGCCGCTGGCGGCGCCCTGGATCGTCACACCGAGCACCTGGATGTCCGTGCCCGTCACCTCGACCTTGCTCGATTCAGGCACCGTGAGCCGCGTCGTGCCAGTACCGATCAGCGTGACGCCGACGAGCGTCGAACCGGCGCCGCTCATCAAGATCGTCTGGTCGGATGGATTGGTCGCGACGAGCGTCGCGCCGTAACCCGATACCACCACACCCGATACCGTCACCGACAACGAGCGGCTGACCGTATAGCGTCCGGGCGCGAGTATCAGCGTTTGTCCGACCTGCAGTGCGTTGAGCGCGGCTTGCAATGCATCGGTCTGGTCACTGCCGTCGCTTGCCGGCTTGACCGTCACGGCCGGTGGTGCGGCAGTCGATGCCAGTCTCGATCGCGCATGCGCGAAACGCCACGGCGCGGCGTAGCCCGTAAGCGTCGCCGCGCAAACCTGAACCGGGAAGCTGGCAGCCCAGCATGCGAATGCAACCACGCCGGCGCTAAGAATACGAAATGACCTGGTCATGATGACCCCCTCGATAGGCATCCGTCCGATGGAGCACGATGCGACGGCATCCGGTCGCAACGCGTCGACAGTCGGCCGGCAAGCCGGCTCGACACGTGTCGAACATCGGAGCAGAACGATTTCGTGCGGAAACAGTCGGACAGCTGGCCTCGCTTCAGGCCGGTGCCCGCTCGCCTGCCGATACGGGCGGGCCGCTCCCCCAAGAGCGGCTCGACGTCGACGGTGCCGGCAGCGTGCGACCGTCGAGCGACATGCCGAAGCCCTTCCATGAGCGACGCGGGTCGGCCGGCTTCGTGTCCGGACCCAGACGATCATTTCGCTCGATTGGAAGTCTATTTCGCCGTTGGCGCGCGTAAATCGGACAGAAGCCCCGCGACGTCGTAGGACGGGTCGTGAGCCCCTGTCGCATCCGCGATATGAACCGGCTTACGACTCGTCGTGCCGGCGCGGGACGTCGCGCGACAGGCGTGAATATGGTCTCGAGACGAGTCGCATGTCTATATTCAGCTTTACTTATTAATTGCGATATGTGAAAGCACAACGAACTCGCGCCGCATTTCACAGCAACGGCAGCATGAGCCGAATATGCTCCGCGAACGCCGCCGTCAGATGCGACGGCCGCTTCCGGTCGAACCGCAGCGTAATGCCGACCGCCGGCAGCGGCGGCAATCCGCGATCGCCGGCGAGGATGGCCAGATCGGCCGGCACCGCCGATCCGCTATGGCGGCACGTTCGAGCCGATGATCATCGAGCGCGCGCAAGGCAGCTTCGTCTACGACGCGAACGGCGGCGCGATCCTCGATTTCACGTCGGGCCAGATGAGCGCGGTGCTCGGGCACAGCCACCCGGAAATCGTCTCCGTCATCAACGAATATGCAGGCAAGCTCGATCACCTGTTCAGCGGGATGCTGTCGCGCCACGTCGTCGACCTCGCAACGTGCCTCGCCGACATCACGCCGCCCGGGCTCGATATCGACCGTCCTCCAGACCCCTTCCGTGTTGAACGGGTCTTCGTGCACGAGTCGCCGCACCGTGTCGATATCGCCCGCCTCATAGAGCAACAGGCCCCCACTCACCGAGCTAGCGTGTCGGCAAGTCTTCCGCGAAATTGTCGAACACACGTTGCACCAGGGCATTGATTCTCAGCAGTGCGAGTTCGAGTCTCGCCGTCGGCACCAGAACACGGTTGCTCCGTGTTTCGGGCACGTTAAAAGAACCGCGACAGCGCAAGGCTTCGCGGTTTTTTTATTGCATCGGCAAACCGGTCCGATGCGTGGACCGGCGCGTCATCGAAGAACGAGACGCGGCTGCCGGCTGGCGTCGCGCCGTCGATGCGCGAAACGGCGGCCCGGACACGTGATGCGCGCCGACACGGCGTCGCAGACCGCGTCCGACGGCGATCCGGTTGAATTGTTCGAGTGAATGGAATCAGATTGCGGTTTTCGGCTCGCGGACTGCTCGCACGAGCGTGACGCGCCAGCATCCAGCCGCCGCCAGCGACAGCCCGCTCGCCACGAAGATCGCGACACGCACGCCTGCGCCCGGGGTCTGCGCGGTGCTCATCAGTGCGCCGAAGATCGCCACGCCGAATGCCGAGCCGCTTTGCCTGCTCGCATTGAGCACGCCAGCCGCGATGCCCGCACGGCTCTTTTCGACGGCGCCCATCATCGCGGCCGTGACGGCCGGCGTGATCACACCCGAGCCGAATCCGACCGCGGGAAAACACAACGCCACGCGCCAGTACGGCGCATCGCTCGCCAACGCCAGCAACCCCGCGAAACCCGCTGCGTAGAGCAGGAATCCCGCGACCACGACCCGGCGCGCGCCGAACGACCGGCACAACCGGCCTGCCGAGAAACTGCCGGCCGTCACCAGCACGGTGAGCGGCAGAAATGCGAGACCGGTCTGCAACGGCGGCCAGCCGCGGTTCTCCTGGAAATACAGGCTGAGCAGGAACAGCAATCCGTAGAAAATCAACGCCGACACCAGTGAGACGAACACCGACGCGGAAAACACCGGAAGACGAAACAGGCCGAGCGGAAGCATCGGCTGCGCGCGGCGGCGCTCGATCGTGACGAAGCCGGCCCAGGCCGCGACGGCCAGCACGATGCCGCCGAGAATCGGCGTCGATCCCCATCCCAGCTTCGCGCCCTCGCTCAGGATCGCAACCGAACTCCCGAGCGCGACGATCGCCGCCACCTGGCCGGCAAAATCCATATGCGCTCCCCCCTGGCGATGCGATGCGCGAGGAACGCGCGTCGTCAGCCATGCACCGCAAACGGCGAGCGGAACGTTCACGAAAAAGATGCTTCGCCATCCGAACCAGTTGATCAGGAGACCGCCCGCGAGCGGGCCGGCCGCCATCGCGATGCCGCCACAACCGGCCCAGACGCTGATCGCCCCGGCTCGCTCCTGTGCGTCCGGGTACGCCGAGGTGATCAGCGTCAGCGAACACGGCACGAGCAGCGCGGCGCCGACACCCTGCAGCACGCGCGCAATGACCAGCGTCGCGAGATCGGGCGCGGCGCCGCATAACGCCGACGCGGCTGCAAACACCAGCAAGCCGGTCAGGTACACGTTCTTCGCACCGAGACGATCGCCGAGCAAGCCTCCCGTCAGCAGCAGGCTCGCGAACGTCAGCGTGTAGGCATTGACGACCCACTGCAGACCCGATAAATCCGAGCCGAGTGTTGCCGCGATCCGCGCGAGCGCAACGTTGACGATCGACGTGTCGAGTATGACGACGACATAGCTGAGGCTCGTCGCCAACAGCACGCTTTTCTTAAATGCGATTGTTTCATTCACGTGAATGAGGCCCCTTGCGGAATAGCGCGTTGACTATAAGCGCGAGGCCTTCGACAATGCTTCGGCGCGTATCGAAGTGTGGAAGTGTGCCGGATCGAACATCGATTCGCGATACGCAAAAGACAATAAATGGAACCGGAGAGAAACAGTGAGTCAGCACAATATTTCAACCGTGGCCCACCTGATCGCGGAGCCCGTGCGTGCCGTGATCCTGATCACGCTGACGGACGGTTGTGCCCGCTCGGCGAGCGCGCTTGCGGAAGTCGCCGGCGTCACCGCTCAAACGGCGAGTTCTCACCTGGCAAAACTGCTTGACGGCGGCCTGCTGAAAGTGGAAAGCAAGGGCCGGCACCGCTACTACAGTCTGGCCGGCCCGCAGGTTCCCCGCGTGCTCGAGAGCCTCGCGTCCGTTGGCCCCGTCTCGCAGGCATGGCGCACGACGCCGAATCGTTCCGCGCGGGAATTGCGCTTTGCGCGCTGCTGCTACGACCATCTCGCCGGGCAAATCGGCGTTGCCGTCACACAGCGCATGCTCGAGCGCGGCTACCTCGTCGGGCACGGCGAATACGCGTACGAACTCACACCGAGCGGGCATTCATGGCTGCAGCAACTCGGCCTCGACGTCGGCAGTCCCTTCGCCAATCAGGCAGGATACGCGCACCGGTGCCTCGACTGGACCGAGCGGCAATTTCATATTGCCGGCGCACTCGGCGCCCATTTGATGAATGCATTCTGTACGTGGGGATGGATGACCCGCGGTCATGAGACCCGCGTCGTCGCCGTGACGCCGGCCGGCTGGGATGCGCTGCGTGAACATTTCGGCATCGAGCGCGACGCCGAACTGGACGCGCAGGCGCAGCGCGGCGCGCCGCGCTTCGCCGAACAACGCGAGACGGCCTGACCGGCAGGCCGCGGGGGCATCACGCAGGCGCGTCGACCGCCTGCAACGCCGATTGGCGGCGGTAACGGCCGGCGGCTGTCGGCTGCGGAGGACGTGGAGATCGCAGATATGAACAAGACTCGAAAATTCTTGCTACCGTTCGGAATCGACCTCAGGGTTGAAGACGGAATCGCAAGTATTGAATCCGACTTGCCGGAAGCGCTCCCCAGCTTCAATGATCCCGTCAAAAACGGATGCATCGTAGGGGTTGTTGAAGGCGTCGAGCAATTGCTGCTTTCGCTTGCGCGTGTCGGTGTCGATTTATCCAATCCGCAGTTCGAACAGGCAATCAACGATTGCATAGCCAACCTCCAATCAGGCTGATCGGCCAATTTCCATGTACGGCCAAGAGCGACCATTCCACGATCACGCGTTTATACTCCCGGGCACAGCAATCTGCGTGACACGACAAGGCCAAATGAAAACAAGAGAATTGTTGATCGCTTCGCTAGGAGCGTTGGTGTTGACTCAACCTTCACTATCCTTCTCGCAAAACATTAACGGGAAAAATCTCTATATACAAAGATGCGCGATTTGCCATGGCGCAGATATCAAGGGCACCGGGCCATTGGCCAAGAAAAGCAATCCTGCCACGCCTGACCTCACAACTGCTGCGTTCAAAAGGCGACTCCATGATTATCCAGGCGTCATTGTTTCATCGGTAATACTTCGTCCGAACGGGGACCTGATTCCGAGAACTTTGAGGGAGAACGGCGTAAAGCTTGCGCCGCACTCCTGGACCGTTCAGGATTTTCGCGATCTGAATAACTACATGAGTGACGTGATTTCCAAAAGCCGATGATTCCGTGTTGACCGTCTGACCGCGATGGGCCGGGTACTGTCGGATTCGGAAGCATCATCGGCAGAGCGCATTGCTGGCTAATCGTCGGGCCGGGTTCGGCCCAGACCGTGTCAAAACGTGCATGGGGCTACCGTTGTTCCTCTTCTGATCTGAACTGAAAATGTTGCCACTCTACAAGTTTGTCCTCGGCCCAATTCTGGTGATACAGGCACGCAGGCTAAGGCGAACGGCGCTACGCCTACCGGAGGCAGCAGGGCCTCGTTGCGGGAGGGAAGGCTCGCGAGAGGCCCTGCAACCGGACTTGCGAATTCTGGTTGTCGGTGACTCGTCGGCGGCAGGAGTGGGGGTCGACGATCAGGTACAGGCATTAGCGCAACCGGTTGCCAAAATGCTGGCTATCAAACTGGGCAGGCCCGTTACATGGCAACTGGTGGCAAAGTCGGGGGTCAACACTGAAGAGTCTCTAGCGTTATTAAGGCAGAGCGAATTACAGCCGGCGGACTTTCTCGTGACCGCATTGGGTACTAACGATGTAACGTCGCAACGTTCGCCACGCCAATTCCTGCAAGACTATCGGCGACTGGTTGAAGAAGTCCGCCGTCGCACCGGCGCATTCGGTCTGGTAGCAACAGGGCTACCGCCATTGCGAATTCTGCCAGCGGCGCAGCACCCGCTGCGCTGGTACCTGGGCCGATATGCCGCGTCTCTGGACCGCACGCTGCGGCGGTGGATTAGCCAGGATGCTGCCGCGCGCTATATATCACTTGATTGGGCAGCAAAGCCGCTCGAGATGGCCCGTGATCGATTTCACCCCGGGGCTGGGCAATATCGCTGTTGGGCTGAGCTCGTCAGCGAGCAGATCGTGGATTTACTGGCTAAGGATTCCGGGCCAGTGGTCGATCTGGGCATGTGCAACGTAAAGCTTGAACGTCCGCTGTAGAGGAAAGCGACTGGCTGAATCCGCCGTCGGCTACGGCCGACCGCGTCGGGCGGCAGTCGCCAGGAGCGGACTTTCGAGGTAGGCGGCCAGTTGGTCGACAATCACCGCAAGCCATCGTGTCCAAGAGATCGCCCGCCGAGTGAGTGGAGCAGCAGCGGGCTCAAGAAGCGTAATTGGCGAACGCCTTTTGGACCAGACCGTCAGGCCCAAAGAAAAATACTTCCGCAGCGAGCCGTCCGTTGGCACCTCGATAGTGAATGACGATGCTTCCTACTCCGGCTAGCGTCGCTATGCTTTCAAAGCGAAGGTCGGGAACCATTTTCAGCGCCTTTTCCCAATAGACTCTAACGTTGTCCTTACCCTGAAGCATCCCATCGGGCTCGCCCATGATCTGTGCAATCAGCGGAGACGACATCTCGAACCCGTCCGAGTAATGCGAGAGAATGCGATCGAGGTCGTGCGAATTCCATGCTTCGATCCATTCTTGACTAAACGCTTGCGCGAATTCCCGTGTGATAGTTTTCATGGTTGATTTGAAGGGCCCGGTAGAATTGAAAAGAGGTTGAACGGCTTGCCTCGATGTATATTGCCGTTCATCAAGCAGGAATTTCAATAGGTTTACGCAACTATGGTATCTGGAGCGGGAGCGGCCATGAAGGTACAGGTGCACATCGTGAATTCGCTGACGGATGGCGAAGCCGGGGGCAATCCGGCTGGCGTAGTGATTGACGCGGATGCGCTCGACACGAAACAAAGGTTGGCGGTCGCGCGAAAGGTCGGTTTGTCTGAAACGGCGTTCGTGTCGAAATCCAGTGTCGCGACAATCAAGCTGGAATTTTTCACGCCGACTCGGCAGATAGCACATTGCGGACATGCGACGATTGCTACCTTTTCACTTCTCAGGCAGCTTGGCCGGGTCAGTGACGGGAAGGTAACGAAGGAAACGGTTGACGGATACAGGAATATTCTGGTAGACGACCAATCGGTTCTGATGGAACAAGGCGCTCCGGCATATACATCGATCGAAGCACGGTCTGACCTGGCGAAAAAAATTGCGGAGTCGATAGGATTGAGAACGGCAGATATCTATCGCACTACAAGCCCGACGGTGGTCAACACGGGAAACAGCTTTCTGATGATCGCATTGCCCGATGGTTGCTCGGTTGCCGAGGTTAAGCCCGACCATCAAGCGATTGCGTTGATTAGCGAGGAACTCGACCTGATCGGCTATTACCTGTTTTCTCGCGAGACGGTCATCCCCGGCCGGCATGCCGGGACACGCATGTTCGCACCAAGATTCGGCATTCCGGAAGAATCCGCGACTGGAACGGCCGCCGGCCCGCTGGCATGCTTCATTTATGAGCGCATGGGCGCCAGAGATCCCGAAATGATTATCGAACAGGGATGGATGATGCAACCTGCGTCTCCGAGCATCATCAAGATCATTCTCGACATCGAGGACGGAAAGGTTGCGCGGTTGATGGCCGGCGGAAGCGCGACCATCAAACAAAGTGCCCTAGTGGAAATTTGAGCCGGAAGGTCGGCGGATCCCGAACAATCAATCCGGATCGTTGTCTTTGAGCGTCCGCTGACGAGAAGGCGGAACGTCTCGTTAGGGTGGTGGATTCAACCGGTCGATGCAACACACTAGACGCTGCGTATGCAGTGGAGGTGTTGCAAATGAAACAGCGGCGCAGGATCTACTACACCGAGACTCAAAAGGCCCTGATGTGGGAGCGGTGGCGCAAGGGTGACACGCTTCATCAGATTGCCCAACTGTTCGATCGCCACCATTCCTCTATTCAGGGGATTCTCGTCAGGACTGGCGGAATACAGCCAGCGCCTCGACACCGTTCAAAGCTGGCCTTGACGCTTGCCGAACGCGAGGAAATCTCGCGCGCAGTCGTCGCCGGCCAGTCGATTCGATCGATAGCGGCGCGGTTAGGACGTGCGCCATCTACGATCAGCCGCGAAGTGCAGCGAAATGGCGGAAGGCAGTACTATCGGGCGACCCAGGCCGACGCGCTCGCCTGGGACCGCGCACGGCGCCCAAAGACATGTAAGCTGGTCAGGAATCGGACACTCGCCCAGGTTGTGGCAAGCAAGCTCCGATTGCAGTGGTCGCCGGAGCAGATTGCGGGTTGGCTCAAGCACGTGTATGCAGTCAACAAGGACTATCAGGTGTCGCACGAGACTATCTATCGGAGCCTCTATATCCAGGCCCGTGGTGCGCTGAAAAGAGAACTGCTGGAACACCTGCGCCGTTCTCGGGCGATGCGTCGATCGCGTCAACACACACTAAAGACCGAGGACCGCACGAACATCCGCGATGCCATATCGATCAGTGAACGCCCGGGCACGGCCGAGGATCGAGCAATACCCGGGCACTGGGAAGGCGATCTTCTGTTCGGCAACGCCAACAGTCAGATTGCAACACTCGTCGAACGCCAGACCCGGTTCGTGATGTTGGTGAAGATTGCCAGCAAGGACTCTGACGCTGTCGTCAATGCTCTGATAAGACACGCCGGCAAGCTTCCGCAGGAATTGTATAAATCGCTGACGTGGGATCGGGGTACGGAGATGGCTGGCCACAAGCGCTTCACTGTCGCGACGGACATCAAGGTCTACTTCTGCGATCCCCAGCATCCCTGGCAACGCGGCACGAACGAAAACACGAACGGGCTTCTGAGACAGTACCTCCCAAAAGGAACGGACCTCTCTACCTACTCGCAGGCCAAGCTTAACGCCATTGCCCGACGGCTCAACGAACGTCCCCGCAAGACACTAAACTTCGATACACCGGCTGAACGATTCCATCAAGCTGTTGCATCGACCGGTTGAATCCACCGTCGGCATCGGCCAGTCCTAAAAAGATCGAGCGTAGGTCGTGGCGTAGCTTCGTGTGCCGATCCCTGTCAGACAAGGCGCAGGTACTGCTGCATCAGCATTCCCCCTCTCCATCAGAAAACGGCGCATCGCTCGATCAAACACCTACACGCCCTGCCCCGTCCTCACAGCACCGGCAACACCGCCCGAATATGCTCCGCAAACGCCGCCGTCAGATGCGACGGCCGCTTCCGGTCGAACCGCAGCGTAATGCCGACCGCCGGCAGCGGCGGCAGTCCGCGATCGCCGGCGAGGATGGCCAGATCCGCCGGCACCGCCGTCTGCGTCATCACCGCGAACGCCTGCCCCGAACGCACCAGCGCGGTCAGCCCCGCGAGGCTGCTGCTCGCATACGCGACGCGATAATCGCGGCCCGCGCGATGCAGTGCCTCACAGGCCGCGATGTGATCGAGCGTATCGGGATCGGACAGCGCGAGCGGCAACGGATCGAACCGCGCGGCATCGAGCCCCGGATAGCCGATCCACACCAGTTGCTCGCGGCGAATGAAGTCGCCGTCCGAACCATCGTCCGGCACGGACACCATTGCCAGATCGACCGCGCGCTTGTCGAGCTGTTCGAGCAGCCGCGGCGTCGGCCCGCACACGACTTCGACGATCGCCTGCGGATGCTGGCTCGAGAACTGCCGCAGCAGCGACGGCAGGAACACGCCCGCGTAATCGTCCGGGCAGCCGAACCGGATCGTGCCCGACAACCCGGTGCCGCACAGATCGGCCATCGCCTCGTCGTGCTGCCGCAGGATGCGCTGCGCATGTACGAGCAGCCGCTCGCCGGGATGCGTGAGCAGCACGCCGCGCCCGGTGCGCTGGAACAGCGGCTGGTCGACGCTTTCCTCGAGCCGCCGCATCTGCTGGCTGAGCGCGGACTGCGTGCGGCCGACCCGCGCCGCCGCGCGGCTGAGCGAGCGCACTTCGGCGATCACGACGAACGAGCGCAGCAGGTCGATTTCGAGCGAACGTGCCAAGGTATTAGCTCCTTTTCTACCTTGCATAAGAACTATTCGTTTCCATAAAACCAGACCGGCGCCTAGACTGCAAGCGATCCTTGGCCCTTGTCCGGAGAAGCCCGATGTCCCTGAACGACGACGCAACCTTCTGGCACAACGCCAGGCAGCACCTGATCCGCTACGGCGGTACGTTCGAACCGATGATCATCGAGCGCGCGCAAGGCAGCTTCGTCTACGACGCGGACGGCCGCGCGATCCTCGATTTCACGTCGGGCCAGATGAGCGCGGTGCTCGGGCACAGCCATCCGGAGATCGTCTCCGTCATCAACGAATACGCGGGCAAGCTCGATCACCTGTTCAGCGGGATGCTGTCGCGCCCCGTCGTCGACCTCGCGACGCGCCTCGCCGACCTCACGCCGCCCGGGCTCGATCGCGCGCTGCTGCTGAGCACCGGCGCGGAATCGAACGAAGCGGCGATCCGGATGGCGAAGCTCGTCACCGGCAAGTACGAGATCGTCGGCTTCGCGCAGTCGTGGCACGGGATGACGGGCGCGGCGGCATCCGCCACGTACAGCGCCGGCCGCAAGGGCGTCGGCCCGGCCGCCGTCGGCTCGTTCGCGATTCCGGCGCCGTTCGCGTACCGGCCGCGCTTCGAGCGCAACGGCACTTATGACTATCTCGCCGAACTCGACTACGCATTCGACCTGATCGATCGCCAGTCGAGCGGCAACCTCGCCGCGTTCATCGCGGAGCCGATCCTCAGTTCGGGCGGCATCATCGAATTGCCCGAAGGCTACATGGCGGCGCTCAAGCGCAAATGCGAGGAGCGCGGGATGCTGCTGATCCTCGACGAAGCGCAAACCGGCGTCGGGCGCACCGGCACGATGTTCGCGTGCCAGCGCGACGGCGTGACGCCCGACCTCCTCACGCTGTCGAAAACCCTCGGCGCGGGGCTGCCGCTCGCGGCCGTCGTCACGTCCGCGCGGATCGAGGAACGCGCGCACGAACTCGGCTACCTGTTCTACACGACGCACGTGTCGGACCCGCTGCCGGCCGCGGTCGGCCTGCGCGTGCTCGACGTGGTGCAGCGCGACGGCCTCGTCCAGCGGGCGAACGTGATGGGCGACCGGCTGCGGCGCGGGCTGCTCGACCTGATGGAGCGCTTCGACTGCATCGGCGACGTGCGCGGACGCGGCCTGCTGCTCGGCGTCGAGATCGTCAAGGACCGGCGGACGAAGGAGCCGGCGGACGGCCTTGGCGCGAAGATCACGCGCGAATGCATGAACCTCGGGCTCAGCATGAACATCGTGCAGTTGCCCGGCATGGGCGGCGTGTTCCGGATCGCGCCGCCGCTGACGGTCAGCGAAGCGGAAATCGATCTCGGGCTGTCGCTGCTGGAACAGGCGATCGCACGCGTGCTGTAACCCCGCCGCCCGTCGCTGCCGCACGAAGCGCGTACGATCTGCGTACACTATCCGGCAGGCAACGACGACGGGCAGCGAGGCGAGCGATGGCAAGCGCGGCAAACGACAACGGCACGAACGAACACTGGCTCGTCGCGCACCGCGATCCGGAAACGGGGATCGAAAGCCTGCGCGCGCATTTCAGCGGGCATGCGTACGATCCGCACGATCACGACGACATGCTGATCGGCTTCACGGAACAAGGCGTGCAGCGTTTCCAGTGTCATCGGTCGCTGCACACGAGCGTGCCGGGCCGCGCGATCCTGATCGAACCGGGCGCGCTGCACGACGGCCATGCGCCGGAAGCCGGCGGCTTCACCTACTCGATGCTGTACCTGCCGCAGGCGTGGGTCGAACGTGCGGCACGCCGAATCGATCTTCCCGGCCTGAGCGGCGTCGAAGCCGCGTTCGGCCATACGCTCGTCGACGATCGCCGCCTCGTCGACGCGATCCGCCACGCGTTTCTCGCGATCCACGGCAACGAAGGCAAGCTCGCGCGCGACCAGACGCTCGACCGTCTCCTCACGCGCCTCGGCAGCCAATTGCGCGAGTCGGTCGCGGCAAGCGCCGACACGAGCACGGGCACCGTGCCGCCGGCGATCGTGCGCGTGCGCGACCTGCTGCACGCGCATATGGACGGCAACCTCGGCCTCGACGAACTCGCCGAACTGGCCGGCATCGACCGCTTCCGGCTCACGCGGCAGTTCCAGCGCGCATACGGCACGTCGCCGCACGCGTATCTGGTTCGCCTGCGCCTGCGCGCGGCGCGCCGGCTGCTCGCGGCGGGCCGCACGCCGGCGCAGGCCGCCGCGGACGTCGGCTTCGCCGACCAGAGTCACCTCGGCCGCTGGTTCCGGCGTGCGTATAGGATGACGCCGGCCGCCTATCGGCGGATGTGCACAAACGTTCCAGACTGATCGCGCCGGCTATCCGATCATGAGCGCTTCAACGAGGAGCACTCATGTTCGATACGAAAGTGGCATTGATCGTGCGCGACGATCTCGCGGCGTGGCAGAAACTCAACGTGGTCGCATTTCTCGCGACGGGCGTCGCGGCCGGCGCGCCCGAAGCGCTCGGCGAGCCTTACGAGGATGCGGCCGGGAATCGCTACGGCCGCATGTTCGGCCAGCCGATGCTGGTGTTCGCGGCCGATCTCGACGGCCTGCAGGCCGCGCATCGGCACGCGCTGTCGCGCGAAGTCAGGATCGTGCCGTACGTGCGCGCGATGTTCTCGACCGGGCACGACGCGGCCAATCGCGAAGTGTTTCGCGCCGGGGACGCGACGAATCTCGATCTGGTCGGCCTTGCATTGCACGGGCCGAAGAAGGCCGTGGATAAAGCCGTGAAGGGTCTGGCGTTGCACGCGTGAACCCGGCGTCCGGCTCGCTGCCGCGGGCCGCTTCCATGCCTGGCCGACGCGTCCGGCCGAACCGTTCGCCGTGCTTGCTGGCGAGCCACACGCCGAGCGCGACGACGACGATGCCGAGATAGGTCGTCACCGGAATCCGGTCGCCGAACATCCACGCGGCCCAGGTCAGCGTCACGGGCGGTTCGAGATAGACGAGCGTCGCCACGCGCGTCGCGGGCATGCGCTTGAGCAGCGCCCATAACGTCAGGTAAGCCATGAACGTCGAGAACACCGTCAGCCACACGACGGACAACCAGACGTTCGGCTGCGTCGGCACATGCAGATCGCCGGTGACGAGCCCGCATGCCGCGAACAGCACGAGGCTCACGCACCCCTGCACGAACAGCGGCAGAAACAACCCGTCCTCGTTGCTGCGCACCGTCGTGAGCGCGCGCCGCCGCTGATAGATCGTCGCGATCGACAGCCCCAGCGCGGACACCAGCGGCAGCAGGTACATGACGATGCCGACCGATTCGGTCGGCAGCGCGTATTGCCCGCCGATCACGATGCCGACGCCGATGAATCCGAGCACGAGCCCGGCCCACTGGCGCGCGCCGCTGCGCTCGCTGCCTTCGAACGTCGTCATCGCCGCCGTGATGAGCGGCTGCAACGCCGCGACGATCGCCGCGATGCCCGGCGGCAGCCCATGCTGGATCGCGACGTAGACGCAGGCCAGGTAGAGGAACTGCGACAGAAAGCCGATCACCGCGTGATAGCGGATCTTTTCCAGCGTCAGGCGCCCGAGCCGCCTGTTGAGGACGATCGCCAGACAGAGCGTGACGAGCAGAAAGCGCCAGAACAGCAGGTTGAACGCACCGGCCGTCTCCGCGCCGAGCTTGGCGCCGATGAAGCCGGAACTCCACGACAACACGAACACGAGCTGGATCAGGAAAAGCTGCATCGGAACGGCGCCCCTCAGAACGTGACCGTGGATGTGTGCCCGTCGCCCAGCTCTTCGAACCGGATCGGTTCGAGACCGAGGCGAAGGTACTGCATCGCCGCGTCGTCGCGAAGGCTGCGTTGCAGTGCCAGCCAGTTGACGACCGTGCGCGGGATGCCGTCGTCCGACGCGAGATGCCAGAAGCCGTTGTCGTCTTCGCGTGTATACGGGCAATGAAACGACAGCACCAGCGACATGCGCCGCCCTGCCTCGACTGGTTCGACGCCATGAAACAGCTTGCTGCCGTAGATCAGCAGCGCGTCGCCCGCCTGGCTCAAATCCGCCGTCTTCACATGCGCGCGTTCGCGATCGTGCCGATCGAACGTCTCGGCAGTCGATTCGTAGAAGAGAAAGTTTCCGCCCTCGTATTCGGATCGATCCGACAGCACGATGTTCAGCACGAAACTGGTGCCGTCGGTGTGCCACATGCCGACCTGCTCCTTGTCGTCGCGCTCGCGCGTCGGGTAGTAATAGTTGAACTGCGAGCGCGCATTGATCATCGGATACGGGATCAACGGCGCGCCGGCCAGACGCGACAGCCGCAGCAGGAACGCGCGGTCGTGCATCATCGCGTCGATGAAGCGCGAGCGGTTCGTCACCGCACGCACCCGCTTCGAGATGATCCAGTTGCTGTTCGACGCGCTGCGTTCCAGCGTGCGGCCGATCTCGCGCAACGCGTGAACCGCTTCGTCGGAGAACAACCCGCGCAGGCTGCACACCGCGTTGAGCGCGTTCGACTGCGTGCCGCGCATCGGCACGTCGCGATAGCCGAGATCGTCGAGGTTGCGGCGATACCGCACCTGATAGCCGTCGCGCAGGAAGCCGCTCGTCCAGCGCATCCGTTCCGCAACGGTAACCGTGTCGTCCACGACATTCGCGTCGCCGGCCAGCGAGGTCCGCAGCGCAAGCCTCACCCGATCGAACCCGCGCGCAAACACCGGCAGTGCATTTCCCTTGTTCATCGCGTGCCTCGCTCTCGTCGTTGCGGCCCCGGGCGCTAGCCCTTGAACTGCGCAATCTGGTACACGACGCTGCCGTCCCCGCTGCGCAGCTCGTCGATCACCCGGCAGTTGCCGTGGCTGCTGCGCACGTGGCGGAATTGCTCGGGCGTGTATTTCAGGCAGACGTTGGTGATCAGATGCCCGTGGACGCCGGCCTTCGACACCGGCTGCAGCGTAACCGCGACGTGGAACTGATCGCCCAGCAGGTTCAGCCGGACGATCGACACGTCATGCTCGCCGTGCGGCTCGAAGCCCTGCTGCCGGCTGACGACTTCGGAGAACCGCACCATGTTCTCGTTGCGGTAGAAGTCGTAGATGTGCGCTTCGCGGCCTTCCACGAACAGCTGCATCTCCGACACCACGTAGGTCGACTTGCCGCCGAGATTGCGGATCAGCCGGCCGATCGTCACCGGCAACTCGTTGCCTTCCTGGAACCCGAGCATCGTGATGAAGGTCATGTCCTGGCCCAGATCGATGTGGTTCCATTGCACGTTCCGGTAGTCGTCGGCGATGTAGTTGAAACAGCCGGGCGTCTTCAGGAACGGCATGATCGCGTCGCGCATCGCGTGTTCCGACGACTCGTTGATGTCGACCGCCGTGTAGCGCAGATGGTCCGGCCCGCCGCCGCTGACGCCCTTCATCAGTTCGGTCGTCTTGACCGGCTCGGGCCCGAGTTCGATGTAGTGAACATGGCGGCCGCGCGACAACGTGGCGAGACGCTCGCTCAACGCACCGATCGCTTCCCGCAACGATCCTTTTCCGTTGCGATCCGCACATAATGCAGGACTCCGAACCCCCAATTCGTTCAGGTTCCGCATCAAGGAGAAGACTTCACGCCCCGCCTCGCGTTGCCGCGCGGCATCGTCCGTGCGCTGCAACGTCGAATACTTCTCGTGATTCTCGACCGTCCATACCGACTCCGCCTTCAGCTTCCTGTCCCGCACCAATGCATCCACTACAAAATCATTGATAGACATGAATCGTTCCCCGGGATACGTGTCACGCTCGATCGAATGCCTGCCGTCGTCCGCCTGTTGACCCGAGGATAGGGAGGCGCAATAATTCCGTCAATCGACATTACCTGAATCACTGATTCGGAAAATCAAAATCATGCCGCGCACCCTGGACGTCGACCTGCTGCGTACCTTCCACGCCGTCGCGAAGCTCGGCCGCTTCAAGGATGCGGCCGCGTATGTGAATCGCAGCCCGTCGTCGGTCACGGCACAGATCCAGAAGCTCGAGGAGATGGTCGCGCAGCGGCTGTTCACGCGAAACAACCAGGCCGTCGAGCTCACGCAGTTCGGCCACAAGCTGCTCGGCGACACCACCGAGTTTCTGTCGAGCCACGACCGGCTGGTCGAATCGCTGTCGCCGCAGATCCTGACCGGCAAGTTGCGGCTCGGCATCCCCGATTCGTATGCCGCGCATTTCATGGCGGAATTCCTGCCGCGCTTCGCCGCCGACCGGCCGTTGCTCGAACTGACCGTCGAAGCGCGCTCCAGCGAGGAACTGCAGCAGCTGTTTTCCCGCGGCCAGCTCGACATCACGATTGCCGTCGTGCCGAAAGCGCTGCCGCACGCGGAACTGCTCAGCAAGACTCATCCGGTGTGGGTTGCCGCGCGCACGTTCAAGTTCAATCCCGACGCGCCGCTGCCGATCGCCGTGCAGCTGCAGGGATGTCCGTACCGCGACACCGCGCTGAACGCGCTGAAGAAGGCGAAGATCGCGCACCGGATGCTGCTCGAGAGCGCGAGCTCGCCGGCGGTCGAAGCGTGCATCGCGAATGGCCTCGCGGTCGGCATCATCGAGCACGACCGCGTGTCCGGCAACCTGACGAGCAACGTCGCGGGGATCGCGTTGCCCGATCTGCCGCCGCACCTGATCACGATCCTCACGGACGACAGCAATCGCGCCGCGCTGCATTTGCGCGACGTGCTGAAAAGCACGTTCAGGATCAGCTAGGGTAGAAGAGTCATCAGCAGGTCGAGGCCGAACCGCTGCTGATAGAGGTGTTTCGCGTCGCCGTAGTGATTTTGCGTCGATCCGAGTGCTTCGCCAGGTGTAGTCGAAATTGCTACGATCGAAGCCGAATCGGCTACACAATTCCCGTAAACCGCCGGCCCATTGCAGGCCGGCGGCTTTCTCTCGTCAACCGCCGAGATACGCCTGCTTGATCCGGTCGTTCGCCAGCAGGTTCGCGCCCGTGTCGGCGAGCACCACGCGCCCCGTTTCGAGCACGTAGCCGCGATCGGCCACACCCAGCGCCTTGTTCGCGTTCTGCTCGACCAGGAACACCGTGACACCCTCGTCGCGAATCGTCCGGATGATGTCGAAGATCTGCGCGATCACGAGCGGTGCGAGGCCGAGCGTCGGCTCGTCGAGCAGCAGCAGGCGCGGCTTGCTCATCAGCGCGCGGCCGATCGCCAGCATCTGCTGCTCGCCGCCCGACATCGTGCCGGCCCGCTGCGCCGCGCGTTCCTTCAGGCGCGGAAACAGCTTGAACACGTGCTCGATGCCGTCGTCGATTTCATGACGGCTCGCGAAGAATCCGCCCATCTTCAGGTTCTCGAGCACCGTCAGGCTCGGGAACACGCGCCGTCCTTCCGGCGAGATTGCCATCCCCTGCCGCATGATCTGGTGCGTCGACATCGCGGTGATGTCGTTGCCCTCGAACAGCACGCGGCCCGACGACGCGCGCGGCGTGCCGCACACGGTCATCATCAGCGTCGTCTTGCCGGCGCCGTTGCTGCCGATCAGCGTGACGATCTCGCCCTTCTTCACCTCGATCGACACGCCCGCGAGCGCCTCGACCGCGCCATAGTGCGTATGGACCTGTTCCAGCTTCAGCATCACTCTTCCCCCAGATACGCCTTGATCACGCGCGGGTCGTTGCGGACCGCTTCCGGCGTGCCGATCACGATCGGCCGGCCGTGCTCCATCACGAGGATGCGGTCCGACACGCCCATCACGAGGCTCATGTCGTGTTCGATCAGCAGCACCGACACGCCGAACTCGTGGCGCAGCTTGTCGATCAGGTGCTGCAGCTCGATCTTCTCCTGCGGGTTGAGACCGGCCGCCGGTTCGTCCAGCATCAACAGGCGCGGCTCGGTGATCATGCAGCGCGCGATCTCCAGACGCCGCTGGTGCCCGTACGACAGCGTGCCCGCCTGCCGGTTGGCGACCGACTTCAGCCCCATCCGGTCGAGCCACACGGCCGCGCGTTCGAGCGCTTCCTTCTCGGCGCGACGATACGCGGGCGTCGAGAACAGGCCCGGCAACAGCCCCGACTTCACCTTGCGGTGCTGCGCGACGAGCAGGTTCTCGACCACCGTCAGCGACTTGAACAGGCGGATGTTCTGGAACGTGCGCACGAGGCCCTTCAACGCGATCTGGTGGCTCGGCAGCCCGGCGATCGCGTGGCCGTCGAGCACGACGTCGCCGCCGGTCGGCTTGTAGAAGCCGCCGACGCAGTTGAACACCGTGGTCTTGCCCGCGCCGTTCGGCCCGATGATCGCGAACACCTCGTTGCGGCGCACGTCGAAATCGATGCCGTCCACCGCGAGCAACCCGCCGAAGCGCATCTGCAGCCCGGCGACCTTCAACAGTTCCGTATTCGCGCTCATTGCGGCAGCTCCACGTGGGGACGGCTCGCGGGCAGCAGGCCCTGCGGACGCCACATCATCATCAACACCATCACGAGACCGAAGATCAGCATCCGGTACTCGGCGAAGCCGCGCGCGACTTCCGGCAGCACGGTCAGCAGGATCGCCGCGAGAATCACGCCGAGCTGCGAGCCCATCCCGCCAAGCACGACGATCGCGAGGATCAGCGCCGACTCGATGAAGGTGAACGATTCAGGATTCACGAGGCCCTGACGCGCCGCGAAGAACGCGCCGCCGATGCCCGCGAACGCCGCGCCGAGCGTGAACGCCGACAGCTTGATGCGCGTCGGGTTGAGACCCAGCGAACGGCAGGCGATCTCGTCGTCGCGCAGCGCTTCCCACGCGCGGCCCATCGGCATGCGGATCAGGCGGCTCGTCACGAACAGCGTGAAGCCGACCAGCACCAGCGCGATCAGGTACAGGAAGATCACCATGTGTTCGCCGCTGTATTCCAGCCCGATCAGTTCATGGAAGGTCTTCGCGCCTTCGACGCTCGCCGAGCGCGCCATCTCGAAGCCGAACACCGTCGGCTTCGGAATGCTCGAGATGCCGTCCGGGCCGCCCGTGAGGCTCGTCAGGTTGTTCGCGAGCAGGCGGATGATTTCGCCGAAGCCGAGCGTGACGATCGCGAGGTAGTCGCCGCGCAGGCGCAGCACCGGGAAGCCGAGCAGGAAGCCGAACGTCGCCGCGGCGATCGCCGCGATCGGCAGGCACTCCCAGAACGACAGCCCGAAATACTGGTTCAGCATCGCGTACGTATAGCCGCCGACCGCGTAGAACCCGACATAGCCGAGATCCAGCAGCCCCGCGAAACCGACCACGATGTTCAGCCCGAGGCCGAGGATCACGTAGATCAGCGCGAGCGTCGCGACGTCCACGACACCGCGCGAACCGAAGAACGGCCACACGAGGCCGACCGCGAGCAGCCCCCAGATGATCGCGCGCTGCTGCTGCGCGCCCATCGCGGGCATCGCCGGCAGCTTCACCGCCGATTTCGCGCGCACGAGCCATGGCTTGAACAGCTGGAACAGGAACACGGCCGCGACCGCGATCCACACCGGACGCCAGTGCGGCGTGAGCACCACCTGATAGCCGTCGAGCTTCAGCTGCAGGCCGAGCACCGGAATCGTGAGGATCGCCGTCAGCAGCGCGGCGGCCGCGGCGTTCTTCAGCGCCTGGCCGACCGACGCGTCGGCGGCCGGGCGGCGAACGGAAATGACTTGACTCATCTGCGTCTCCCTCAGACCTTTTCGATGTCCGACTTGCCGAGCAGGCCGGTCGGGCGGAAGAGCAGGATCAGCACGAGCAGGCCGAACGCGACCACGTCCTTGTACTCGGCCGGCATGTAGCCTGCGGCGAAGGTTTCGGCGAGGCCCAGCAGCACGCCGCCGAGCATCGCGCCCGGGATGCTGCCGATCCCGCCCAGCACCGCGGCGGTGAACGCCTTGATGCCCGCGACGAAGCCGATGTACGGGTTCAGCTTGCCGATCGTCAGCCCGATCAGCACGCCGCCGACGGCCGCCAGCATCGCGCCGAGCACGAACGTGAACGAGATCACGCGGTTCGTGTCGATGCCGAGCAGGTTCGCCATCTTCATGTCTTCGGCGCACGCGCGGCACGCGCGGCCCATCCGCGAATGCGAGATGAACAGCGTGAGCGCGATCATCAGCACGACCGTCACGCAGACGATCAGCAGACGCGCATACGGAATCGTCACGTCGTAATCGCCGCCGAGATGGATGTCGAATGCGCCGGAGATCAGCACCGGCACGGACACGTCGCGCGCGCCCTGGCCGATCTGCACGTAGTTCTGCAGGAAGATCGACATGCCGATCGCGGAGATCAGCGGCACGAGGCGCGGGCCGCCGCGCAGCGGGCGATAGGCAACGCGCTCGACCGCGAAGCCGTACAGGCCGGTGACGAGCACCGACACGATCAGCGCGGCGCCGAGCACGAGCGGCAGCGGATAGCCGGCGGAGATGCCGATGGCGGTGAGGGTCACGAGGCCCACGTATGCGCCGATCATGTAGATCTCGCCGTGGGCGAAGTTGATCATGCCGATGATGCCGTAGACCATCGAGTAGCCGATGGCGATCAACGCATAGATCGCACCCAGCGTCAGGCCGTTGACCAGCTGCTGGGCGAATTGAGGAAAGAAGTCAGTCATGTGCGGGAAGCTCCCGTTGGCGCTGGGTCGCAGGCCGTCGCCGGATCACGGCGGTCGGCCGCGTGCAACGCACGGTGTCGTCTCGGGCCGCCCGTCGGCCGCGCAATGCGGTCATGCGCGGCGCGAATGCACGCCCGCCCCGTCCGGGTCTCGGACAGGGCGGGCGCGCGGGCGGGTACGCCGGATTACTTGGCGGCGGTCTTCGTCGCGTCCTTGTGCCACGTGTAGACGACGAACTTGAACGCCTTCAGGTCGCCCTGGGCGTCATACGCGACCTTGCCGATCGGCGTGTCGAACGTCGTCTTGTGCATGTACGCGGCGACCTTGGTCGGGTCGGTCGTCTTCGCGCCGGCGATCGCGTCGGCGATGATCTTCACCGCTGCGTACGACGGCATCTGGAACGGGCCGTTCGGGTCGCGCTTCTTGTCCGCGAACGCCTTCACGAGCGCCGCGTTGGCCGGATCGGCCGAGAAGTCGGCCGGCAGCGTGACGAGCATGCCTTCCGAAGCCGGGCCGGCGATCGCCGTCACGTCCTTGTTGCCCACGCCTTCAGGGCCCATGAACGTCGCCTTCACGCCCTGCTCGCGCGCCTGGCGCATCAGCAGGCCCATTTCCGGGTGGTAGCCGCCGAAGTAGACGAAGTCGACGCCTTGCGACTTCAGCTTCGTGATGATCGCCGAGTAGTCCGAATCGCCGGCGTTGATGCCTTCGAACAGCACGACCGGGATCTTCGCGCCTTCGAGGTCCTTCTTCACCGACGACGCGATGCCCTGGCCGTACGACTGCTTGTCGTGCAGGATCGCGACCTTCTTCGGCTTCACGTTGTTGATGATGTAGTGCGCGGCGGCCGGGCCTTGCTGGTCGTCACGGCCGATCGTGCGGAAGATGAAGTGGCGCTTCTTGCCTTCCGTCAGCTGCGGCGCGGTGGCCGACGGCGTGACCATCACGATGCCTTCGTTCTCGTAGATGTCGGACGCGGGAATCGTCGACCCCGAGCACACGTGGCCGATCACGTACTTGATCTTCTGGCTGACGATCTTGTTGGCGACGGCGACGGCCTGCTTCGGTTCGCATGCGTCGTCCATCTGCACGACTTCGAACTTGTTGCCGCCCGCGCCGCCTGCCGCGTTGATCTGTTCGATCGCGGTCAGCGCGCCGGCCTTCACCATGTCGCCGTATTGGGCGACCGAGCCGCTCATCGGACCAGCGATGGCGATCTTCACGGTTTCCGCTTGCGCGGCGGCGGCGCCGGCGGCGAACAGCACGGCGGCGACGGAAATGGACGTAAGACGGGACAGCGTCATCTGGGAGCTCCTCGATGTTGTTTAGTCATACGGGCAAAGGCGGCATGACTTGCGCAATCGAACAGCACCCGGGGCGAGGACATGGGACACGCCCGAGACACATGAAGACGGACCTGCGGATGAATGTTGCGTAGCGGGGCCCGGCTCTTGCAGTCCCCCAAGGGGGACGTCTGGTTCGGAAAGACATCGTGATGCGTCTTGCATTGCGCAAGCGTTTCGCCTGCCCCGCTTGCCAACTGCTTGTTCGGAGGGATGGTCCGACAGCCGTTGGCAAGGCAGTCGAAATTATATGGGGGTTTTTAAATCGTCTGTCAAAAATGCCGCTTCTATGAGGGAAAACACGGAGAAACTTGAGTGGTGTGGGGTGGCGATTTGGGAGCAACTCGGGCTGGTGGAGAACGTTTGCGGTGGGTGCAATTGGGTTGCGATTTTGGGTGGGGTTTTGGGGTGGTGGCTTGATGGGTGGGGCTTTGCGGCGATTTGTGATTGTGGATCGCGAGATTTTTCGTTTTTAGGGGTCGGTGTGTTTTAAATCAATCGACTGAGGATTGCGTGGGCGCGCACCAACGCGGGGCGGCCGGTTGGATCGGTTAATCCTTCCATATGCTGACGTTTAAGGCGCCAACGAAAGCTGGTTGTTATTTTTATGAAATAATGCGAACTCGCCTCTGCAATCCAGCCAGCCCCCGCGAACCGCACCCGCCGCGCTTCGCCGTCGCTTCAGGGCCGCTTCAACGCCCGTCCGTCGTTCAGTCTCGCCAGCCAGTGATCTGCCGTTTTTTCAATGCACATCACCTGCGTCGGATCGCATATGAATCATCCCTTCCGTCTTTCTTCCGCCGCCGCGCTTGCTTGTGCGCTTTCTGTTTCTACCGTCGACGCCTCGGGCCGCGATTCGCTCGTCGATCGTTCGGGCGGTGCCAACGTGTTTCGTTCGGAACGTCAGGCCGTGGCTCGCGAGGATGGGCGCTCGGCACGCGCAACCCGGCGCGGAAAGTACGCTGCGCCGGCTGAACGCAGCCCGTTCGATACGCCTGATACGCGGCCGGTGCGTGTGTCAGGCGATACGCTCGAATCGCACACTCCGGCCGTACCCGAATCCGATTTCGTATTGCCCGCGAATCGCGTTGCGCTCGGCGCAGGTGGGAGCGACAGC
Organism: Burkholderia sp. Bp8986; assembly: GCF_003854225.1. NCBI lineage: Bacteria > Pseudomonadati > Pseudomonadota > Betaproteobacteria > Burkholderiales > Burkholderiaceae > Burkholderia > Burkholderia sp. Bp8986. The sequence goes on from NZ_QTQM01000042.1 coordinate 37,220, forward strand.
CTCGGGCGCGCTTTGCCCGGATATGAACAGCGTGAGCAGAACTGGAACGAATACCTGCGGGCAAATGGCTCGCGACCTGTCGGCAGCGGCGGCTCGTATGCGCCAACGCGGGCTTACGATGCCGCGCGCGGGCCGCACGGTACGCCGAATCCGTTTAATCCGTCAGTGCCGCAACCGGAGACACGGACGTTCTACGACAACGGCGCCGGTACGCATTGCACGGCTACAGGTGGCGCCGGAACGTCGCGGTCGTCGTGCAATATCGCTTGGTGATGCGTTGGGGCGGCCGATAGCGGCTACCCTGCCTGGCGCGCTGCGCGACGGCGCGCAGCGCGGCCGCGTCTTGCGGCGTTGCCTTTTACAGTTTCGTGATGATCAGCCTGCCAGGCTCAATATCAATCCGCGCCTTCTGGCCGGGTACGAAACACGCATCTTCAATCAGCCACATTCCACCAATCTTCATGTACGGGTAGAACTTCTCCGGCTTGATGTCGGTTTTCGGGGTACCCCACATTTCCTGGATCGTGACGAAACGTTCCGTCTTCGGTGGTCGTGCTTTATGATTCGGCTTAGCCATGGGCAACTCCTCGATAGTTGGCTTTGGTTAGCGGGTCGTGAGTGTTGGTAGCACTTGCGGCCCGCGCTCGTTTACTGCGGAATATTTTTTCGAATCCCTCCCTTTTTTCTGTTTCGGTGAAAACCGGGCTTCACCCCGGCTTACTAGCTACGCGGTGTCCATTTACGCGCACAACGCATAGGTGATCATTACCCATTGGACATTGCCCATTAGACCATCATTACCTCCCAATGTTTTTTGTTTGGCAAAACATTAGCCATTGGTTAGATGTTTTGGATTCACTCAATCTCGATTTGGCATGTAGATCGACTACAGGACAACAGATAACAAATGGAAACGAGCACTACCCCTCCAGCTGACGGTGAAAAATCATAACAATTCGCAACAGTCAAAATAAATTCAAAATTAAACTCTGATACAACTAAGATGATCAATGTATCATCCCCTCTACATCTCCGAGAAATTAATGAGATATGAGCAAAAATTTCAGATGATTCCTCCAATATCGCACCCATGGAGATTTGTCAAGCCGCGAAAACCCGTCACCATCAAATAACAACTAAGAAGCGGACCCGAAAGGCTTGTGCGCGATGCGGGTATAGAGGCAATCGCCAACTATTCAAATATCGGTAAGATAGCAAGAGCGACGGAGTCTTTTGCGTAGATCTGTCGCACCGCACGCCACCAAGATGACACACAACAGCTAAACACTAAAATGACTCTTGAACAGATAACTTTCCACGATGCTGATACACTACGAGATCGGTTGGCTTACAACATTACAACAAAGCAAAAGCCGATCGTCTTCCTTCTCGGGGCTCCCGCTTCAGGAAGCGTTGGTGATGTATCCGGCGTTCCTGACGTCGACGGTGTCGTCGAACTCGTTCGTGCACATTTCAGCGACAGCCCAAGCTCTTTATCCGCGTTGGAACGTGATCTCACGCAAGCGTCGACAAATGCTTACCAAGCGGCAATGACATTTCTCCTTGGTCGCCGCGGACAGGATGCCGTCAACGATGTCATTCGCAGCGCCGTGATCGAAGCTCGAAAAGACCGGGCGGAAGTAGTACGCACGCTCAATGCTGCAAGTAGTGTAGACGCGGCCCTTCGATCCCTTGAGCGAGACGTGGAGCAATGGAACATTCCTCCGGCCCTCGACGCTCTCGCAAGATTAATGAAGTTTAGCCCTGTAACCCTCGGCAACTTACATCTGACAACAAACTTCGATCCACTTCTCTCAATTGCGGCGGAAAAGCAAGGCGTGACGACCTTCCGATCAGTCCTCGCTCGGGATGGAAGCTTGACACAGGTTCAGGCCGGCGGTGCACACATAGTACATTTGCATGGCTTTTGGCACGGCGTGGACACTTTGCACACGCCACGTCAATTGTCGCAGTCAAGACCTCGACTCAAATCATCTCTGGCTCAACTTCTAAGGGGATGCATCGTGGTACCTATCGCCTATGGTGGATGGGACGACGTGTTTACTCAAACGCTCGTTGAAGTGGTGCAAGACGATGAGTCCCGGCCAGAAATCCTCTGGACCTTCTACGGGCAGCATGATGCAGACCTTCTTTCACGCCACTCCCAAACATTGGAACTCCTGGGACCAGGTCTCGACCGCGGACGCATCCAACTATTCAAAGGAATTGACTGTCATACCTTCTTAGATCGGCTTGCCGATGAAATCGGCGCAGTAGATACCGCTGGCATGACGATGCATCAACGAATTGCCGATGCAGTCAGCGAGAGCATCTCGACTGTATATGACAGCATTACATATGTAGGCAGAGAATCAACCGGGGGAGAAGTTGTTCAGTCAGATGCCATTCCCAGTAGTTTCGAACTTGTCGGCCGCAGCGATGAACTGAGAATTATCGCAGACGATCAGACACATATTGTCAGCATCAGCGGGATCGGCGGCCAAGGTAAAACGAGCTTAGCTGCGGCGTACGCTCTGGAGTGTAAGAAGCAAGGCCGCTACGATTTCGTAGATTGGCGCGACTGCCGGGAACAGGGTGACACACTCCAAACGATTTTTATCCGAATTGCGCACGCGCGGCTCCACAAGACAGTTGGTCTAGAACTACTCCGAGATCTATCCATCGAGCAGTTAGTGGACGCAATCGTAAAGACTCTAGAGCAGCACAATGGCATTCTTGTCCTTGACAATGTTGATCAATATATCGATCTCGAATCCGGCGATGCTCTCGGTCCATTAAAAATTCTCATAGATACTGCAAATGACCGAACACTCTCCGGAAAAATTATAATCACTGCTCGTCCTGTCCTAGCGCTATCATCAAGCCCGACTGTTTTTTCGATTGCATTACGTGGCCTGAGCAAGGAGACAACGAAACTGCTCTTCGAGCAGAAGAGTGAGCGTCAACCTTCCGCCATGGAACTTGGGGATCTTCATACGCTTACGGAAGGACATCCCCTTTGGATTTCATTGATTGCGGCGCGTTGCCGACAAGGCCTATTGTCGATAGGCGATATCTTACGCGATATCGAGAGTGGGCGTGGCGACCTGCCCGATCGCGCTTTATCATCAAACTGGCGTGCGCTCAATGATAAGCAAAAGACGGTACTTCGCACGCTGGCAGAACTGGAGCGTCCTTTGCCGGAAGAGGACGTAAGCCAAATCGACTTCGACATCAACTACAACCAGTTTACGAAAGCGCTAAAAGCGTTGAAAGCTCTGGCGTTGGTCGAACTCAAGGAGACTGACTCCGGAAAACCAGTACTCGATCTACACCCTTTGATCCGGCAATACGTCCGAAAGAACTTCCCTCGAACGGAGCGCGAGAAATTCATTGGAAAGATCATTATTGTTCTAGACAGGCAGCTGACCTCTTTTCGCAAGCTATTCCCTAATTCGTTACCCACGAACGCTTTGGAGGTTTGGACCCACAAGATCGATTTAAGTCTAAATCGTGGGGATGTCAATGCAGCTATCGAATCATTGGTCGAGATTGAAGATCCGATGATCGAAACCGGTATGGGCGAAGAACTCATCAGGCTCAGTCATCGCGTGTTTGAGATGGCTGACTGGCAACACCAATGCGCCGCCTCACCAAAATTTTCCAAGCTTTGGTCAGTGGCAGTAAAACTGATGGCGGAGCTCGGAATGAGCGATCGAGCAGCAGCGTTACTTGAGCGATACGAGTCCAGCATACAAGGACGAGGTGGACAGTACGTTAACCTCTGCAATACTCGCTGCTACAAACTGTGGTTTGAAGGACAGTTTGAAGAAGCGATGTATTGGGGTGAAATGGGTGTAACTCTAAAAGCGAGTACAGAAGCTGATATCGTCTACGATTGCCAGCACAACCTTGCCCTGGCAAGACGGGACCATGGCCGCATCGACGAGGCGATGCAATACTTTCTTGAGGATATGAGCGAGGATATGTTACTAAATTCTGATCATATTGATAAGCACCGAAACGGAAGCTTTTACGGAAATATTGGCCGCTGCTATCATCTGAGCGGCAAGCTTGATGAAGCGCTCATCTGCTATAAGAAATCAGCAATTCTCTTGGAGGACGGTAGCGGCTCGGTCACTAACCGGGGATATATCCGACATTGGGTCGGGGAAGCTCTGAAAGACAAAGGTCGGCTCGAGGAAGCAGGAGTATTCTTTCGGGCGGCATACGAAATTTGGAAAGGCCTTGTCCCGAGACGGGCAAACTCAATCGAAGATGCATTAGAACAGCTTTTTGATGACCATCCGTCGCTACAAGCGATAGAAAAGCTACCTCCTTGGCGACTCGAAAATCGCTTCCTACAATGGATAAACGCATAAACGATACCAATACAAAATCGTTTTGCGCTGTGGGTGACAGGCAAATACTAAGCGCGCTCGCGTCGATGGCATCATTTCTTATTAATGCAGCCGACATTAACTCGTCATCGTGCAATTCCTCAATAAATGAACAAATAACGATGTCAAATTGATAACCGCATCCGCTGGCAGTGCCAGCGGACACCTGCAACGTTGAAGCTCGAAACGGAGTTGCATACCCCGTCGAAATCGAGTGGCTGATGGAGAATGGGGCTGGATACATACCCCATGACACGTGCCGGTTCGCAGCGGCCCTCAATCCGAAGCCGTTGGCCACGCCGATGCAAGATCTGCAAAGTAACGGAATGGCGGAGAGCCTCGTGCAGGCGATAAAACGCGACTGCCTCGTCGTCATGCCGAAGCCAAACTTAGCCACAGCTGAACGCAATTTGTGACACACCGAAGTAACGTTCGCCTCGCGAATTCCGGCCCTCAATGGGCTCAGCAGCTTTAGTGTGATGCTGTATCCGGGAATATAGAGTCAACTCCACCCATCCAGTGCAGATCATCATGAGATCGAAAAGCAATCTATCCCATGGAATTCGCATCATTCAGGCGGCAATTTTCGTCGGTCACTCGCAAGCCTGAAACCTTCTGGCACGGGCTTAAACCTATCACCCTCTTGCGGCCAACGCTTTGCCCTACTTTGAAATGCTCGCAATGCATCAACATCTAAAGTTGCAGCCACTACAAAATCGTTATCCCCACCACGAACGCGAGCGATATCGCGTAAAAACGACTCCTTCGCTGGCGCTCGAACTCGACTATCCCCGTATTTTCTATTGTTAACAAGAATAGTATAAGCATGTATATCCAACGCCGCCGACTCAACAAGCGAAGAAAACGTCTCCAAATCCTGATTCCAACTGAGAACCATCAGAACGTCAATCTCTCCCTGGAATTTTATCCTAGCCTTACTATTTTGAAGCTCGGAACACACCATTACCCCAAATCTAACTTGATTATGAGAATAAATAGGCTTCTTTCTTTTCAACCGCAATTTTTCATATGCCCAATTCTTTCCGAACCTCGACGTCAACTCCTTGTCCTCACCAACCGCCGGCTCAAGCTTTGGCTGCCATATTTTTACGGTCGCGGGAAACCCAAGCCTATTATCCGACAATACCAAACATGCCTCGCTCAGAATCTTATTTTTTTCAAAATGACGATATTCCGTCCCGGCAATCAAACCAATTCCAGCAGCAGTCAATCGGGTTGCAATACTATCCAACCATCTCAATGGCACAGAAAGCTCAGGAAAAATAACATAATCAGGGCGAGGACTAAGCTTAATAGTTTGATTAACCAGACCCGAGATCCTCTGGTAGCGTTCCCGAGACAAATTCGACTTGTTGCAGGCCATTGCCGACCAGTCTCGATCGTCTGTCTTTAGATTCGTCAACGCTACGGTAATTTTCCGTTTTTTGCCAGTACCAATCTTAATATATTTTGGCGAAACATCAGATTCTATTTTTTCTTTTTTGTCTTGCTCTGTGGCAAGCAATGTCGGCTTTATCCACACTCCACGAAGCGCCTGGGTATATAGCGCCCAAATAACAGATGGCCGCCGCTGACAAATAGTTCCATCAGATTTTCTCAAGCCCACACACTCGGGCGCAAGTTCGGATATCTCGGCCGGAGTAAGCGGTCTCGTCGGAAAAACATAAGGCAAGCAGCTTTCATTTTTTCTATTTTGGCGCGCCACCCTAGACAATCGACTATTACGCGTCGACTTCAAAAACTCCCTCACCATTCCAACATTTATTAAATCTGCAGATGAGAGACACCTCAAAATCTCACTCTCCTTTTTTGCATCGCGAATTTCAACCAATTTTCCCGCCGAACCATTTCTCAGAATATACTTATAAGGCTCTTTGGCCAAATCAGCCATAGCAACTAGCGGCGCGTTTTTATAAAAATCCTCTGATCCGAAATTGAATTTAAGCAAACTACTCACTTCAGTTAAACTTTCAAAAACTCCCCCCAAGAATAAATCAGCCAATCTTTTTTCATTTCTCGATTGCCAATCAAGCAAAAGCCGATTTGGATCATAGTACCGAGTTGCAGAGTCGATAAACAACCAAGCCAATGTACCCTTCACCAAACGCCAGAGGTCCTTCCCCGCTTTAACCTCGACTCCATTTATCGCAATAGAAGCACCTTCCGGGGCCGCATCCGCCAATCGACCTAGCGATTCGTAAGATCGCAGTACAATTTGCTCGGCCTGCGGCCACTCACTCATACTAATTGCAAAACCCAAAAGGCGAGGCAGATACGAGAAATGAGCAAAAAGATTATCGGGACGCAATATATGATTGTGACCAAACTGATAAAATTCTTCGCGTTGCTCTATCCACTCTTGAGGCGGCAAATCCCTAGCAATAGTTTCAACGTGCCGCAATTGCAGCGACCAACCCAATCGACGAATCGTGAGACCATCGGCACGACGAAGGGTGTCGGCATTTTCGCCGACAGCTCCAGCGGCTGACAGTACCCGCGCAGCGGTGGAGTCGTCCAACTGGTCCGGAGACGGCATTAGTCGATGTTCGCTAGAGAGTTCGTAGATTTCCTTCTCAATGCTATCAAGCAAATCCAGACCAGCTCGCCCCTGCAACAGGAAAAGTTTTTGCTTACTCGATTGAAGCTTAATATCACTGTTCCCTTGAACAGCTTTCCCTTGTTGAATTAACCAAGTCTTATCCTCAGGCTTTCCGGTTTGAGATATAACTTTCGACCCGAGACGCGCCTCCAGAAATTTCATTAAATCCTGGCTGCTACTAATTGTGCCCGTATCCCGAAGCACAAGAAACATATCATCAACGTAGCGACCATAATGAATAGGCGCAACCTCCTCTTTAATTAAAGTATCCCATCGATGCAACAAAACGTTTGAAATTATTCGACTCGCGGTCAACCCAATCACCAGGCCACCAGAAACCGCCACCTTCCTCGAAGTAACACTACCCGCAAACTCCTTCGCCCCCTTCGCCCAGCGCACCAAGAAATCGACCAGATCCGCCGTGAATTTTTTCTCTTCATCAGTCAAACTCAAGCCCAATAACGCTTGCAATTCTGGCAAAACTAGCGCCGCCGGATCGATGAAGTGGTAATAACTCTTTAAATCCAAAGACACCGCTATAACGTCACGATCTTTTTCGAGTTCGCCTCGGATCGCACTTAGACCATCACCCCGCCACCTCTGATATGGCTGAAAATATGGAACAAAAGATCCGATTGCGCTTATATGAAACTCCCTCTCACTCGAATCACCCGACAATAATTCATCATCTCGAATTCTCTTTAATCTTGCCCCATAGCAGCTCTCATCCAAACCAGCATCAAATTTTCGGCCAATAAAATTCACCCACAGGGCAGATATAATATGACTATCGACGGGAAAGTCACCAACAACCCTAAACTCAGGCGTGATATCAAATTGATTAAGCAAATGCTCTATTGCACGATCAGGATTCGAAAAATGAACATGCCCGTTACTAGCAGCCCCCATCTTTGGAGTCGTGGACAATTTTTTCGGAAGCAATCTAAAATCGCCAAGAAGATGCTCCCTACTGGAAAATCCATTTTTACTATGAAGTATTTTTAAAAGCTTTCTCAGATTTTCCATCAAATCCTGCTCATACATAGCGAATTTAATCGCTGCGGGAAATGTGTTTTCAAAAAAGCAATCCGCCTTCGCCTTCCGATAAGCTACAACCAAATCTTCAAGCGTCAAGCTTTTAAACCCATCGAACTCCAAGCGATACCCCATTTTCGTTTCCTTTTTATTTTTTACACCGCAAATAGTCACGCAGACGCCAGGAAATCATACTCCAAGAACCGCAAGATCGCGATTCTGCAGAGGTTAACTCGCAGATGTCTGCACGAAAATATTATTTTGGGAGAGTAGAGTCAAAATCGCGAGAATGATTCTCGTTCCCGATAGAACGTCCCCATTCCGATCGAACAACTGCTTTCTGTACAGAATAGGAACTTTAACCGGTCAAAGAACGCAATGAGCAGGTGACACGTTGCGACAATGTTTGGGCATGCCGGCTTTTGCGGGCCAGAGCATATATATCGACTTGATTATTAGCTGACGGCCAAGCACCATCAATCAGTCGCTGTACACAAACGTCGAATTTTTCCACCGCTCTCCTTCGCCCCCCCTCACCGCGGCGACACCACAATCGCCGCCCTCCGGTTCTGCGCCCGCCCGGCGGGTGTCCGGTTATCCCCCACCGGATCGCTCTTCCCCTTCCCGACCACCGCGATCTGCTTGCCGTCCAGCCCCACATCCACCAGCTCGATCGCCACCACCTCCGCCCGCCGCCGGGACAACTCGAGATCGTAAGCCGTCTCCCCTTCCTCGTCCGAGTACCCATAAACCCGCACACCGTTGATCCCGGCCGACCTCAACGTCCTCCCGATCCGCTCGACGATCCGCCTGACGACCGGCTTGAGGTTATACCGATCAAAGTCAAACAAAATCGGCCCCGTCGACCCGAACTCGAACCCCTGCTCGGTCTCCTGAAACCCGGCCGACTTCAGCGCCGTGACTTGCGTCTGCGTGAGCCCACGATGAAGCGGCGGCGTCTTGCACCCGCCGAGCAGCAGGCACAGCAGCACCGCGCTCGCGACGCACATCCTCCCCATGCTCACAGATAACGCGTTTTTCATCACAGTCCCCTTGCTTCGCATGCGCCCGCATCGCGTGCGCTTCTTATCCCGCCGCCGCGGCCTCGCCCGCAGCGCGAAACGATCGACGTCAAACCGGCCCGGCTACGCCTTCCGACAACTGCCACGACCCCGGCCGCGCACGCTTGGCGCGGTACATCGCGGCATCCGCCGCGCGCAGCAAGCCGCTCGCGTCGGACGCATGGTCGGGATACAGCGCAACGCCGGCACTCATCATGGTGGCCACCATGCGTCCGTCGGGCAACTCGATCGACGACACCATGCCGGACAAAATCTGGTCGGCGATCAGGCACACGCTGTCCGTGTCGCGCACACCCGTCAGCATCACCGCGAATTCATCGCCGCCCAGGCGAGCGACGAGATCGGTTTCGCGCACCTGCGCGCGCAACCGTGCCGCGACACCGACCAGCACCGCATCGCCGGCATCGTGGCCAAGGCAGTCGTTGATTTCCTTGAAGCGGTCGCAGTCGAGATACAGGATGGCGACCCGCTGCCCCGTCAACACGGCGTCGCAGAGTGCAAGCGACAGACGCGACTCGAACTGCACGCGGTTGGGCAAACCCGTGAGCGCATCGTGCGTCGCCTTGTATTCGAGCGACGCGTTCTCGTCGCGCAGCGTGTTCTGCCATTCCTCGAGTTCATCGAGCAGCGCATTGAAGTCGTCGCCGAGCTGGTTCAGTTCGGCGATCGCCACGGGCTCGACGCGCCGCGCGAACGCACGCTCGCGCCGCACGGCGTGCGCGACGGCGGCAAGCGCGCGCAGCGGCGCGACGATGTTGCGCAGCAGACGCTTCGAGCTGATGTAAGCGCCGAACACGCTGACGACGAGACAGCCGAGAATGCCGCCGATGCCACCGAGCAGGAATCCGAAGAACTGATGCCCACGGCCACGCACGATCACCTGACCGACGACGATGCCGTCGTGCATCACCGGAACGGTCACGGCCCCCGGCAACGCGAGACCGGCGACGACGCGCTCGAGCCCGGCGATCCGGCCGCCGGCAGGCAGCTTCCAGGTCGCGAACAACTGCCCCTTGTTGTCCGTGACCACCACCTGCGCGACGTCCTCATCGCTGGCGATCGTCGCGATCGCTTCGCTCGCCGCGGCACGGTCGCCGAACACGAGCGCCGCCTCGACCGTGTAACCGAGCGAGCGGGCGAGCAGGTTCAGGTTGTTGCCGGCGTACGCACGCAACGCGATCACGGCGACGACGATCAGCGACACGGCGGCCATCGTCACCGCGACGAACGCCAGGCGCAGGTGCGCGCGGCGCAACACGCTTTGCAGCGTCGGGCGGGGCACGCGTGAGGATGCGATGGGGGGCGCGGAACGTGTCATGGCGTCAGCGTCCGCCGCGCGAGGTTGAGCACGTTCGGATGCACGCGCACGCCACTGCGCGCGACGGCGTCGAGATTGATGTCGAACGTCACGTGCTCGCCTTCGACCGTCAGACAGAACATGCTGCCCGCGGTGCACGACGGATCGTGTTCGGCGATGGTCAGCACCGGATGGCCGGCGAGCGCGGTTCTCACCCGCATTCGCTCGTCGTTGCCGAGCGCGCCGAGATACACGACGTCGCAGGCGATGCCGAGCGAGGGATCGTCGAAGCGGACGCGCTGCACGTCGAGCACGGTCGAGCCGGCCTGCATCGTGTCGGTGAGGTCGCCCGCGTAGTCGGGCCTGCCCGTCACGCACAGATGCAGGCGCACGGGCGTCGTCGGCCAGCGCGTGAAACTGACGATGCCGAGCACGACCTGCCGTACGTTGGAGTCGTGTGACGAAAAGGCGGGACCCGTCGGGCCGGCGGGCGTCGCGGTGGCTGCGACGTGCATCGTATCGACCGGGTCGTCCCTGTCGGCAAGCGATCCGGCGAGGACGGAAGGGACAACGCTCAGAACGCAAACGATTGCGATGAATGCGTGACGCAACGACGCGACTCGGCCCGACCGGCCGGACGCCGTCCGCGCGGCGATTGCCGCCGCGCCCGCTGGCGTCGATGCGGCCGCATGCTTCGCGGCCGTCGCGCACACACTCGCATCCATGATGGAAACATCGGTTGCAGTCGTTCCCGGCCCTGCCTCCTGCCTGCCGTGTGCGCGCGCAGGTACCGTGTCACGCACATGATTGCTTCCATCTTAGGTAAAAATTCGCAACCCGAACCAGTGGGATACTCCCGCCAAATAACCGTCGGAAAGTATGTTGAATCAGCGTAGAGCCTGGTGATGGCGGTGAAAGCGAAGCGCAACGCCTATCTGAATTCGGCTTCTGCAGATTGATCAGCGGATAGGACGACCGTGCGCATCAAGCACATGCAGTTTCGCAGAGGCGCACCGGGCCGGTTTCCAATACGCATCGATGCACAGCCAGTAAAAGTTGCTGCACGATTCCGCGCCTGACGAAACGGATCCGTCATACGATGCGCGACACGACAAGGGTTCATGCGCCCGCGGAAAACGGTACCTACTTCGATTTACACGGCACGGTCCGGAATACATACCCGTACCCGTCCTTCACGGCCTCCGACACACTGTCGTCACCGATGCGTGCGAACAACCCCGCACGACTGTCTCCACGGCACGCGCTTGCCGCCGAATACGTCGTCCGTACCAGCACGTGAGAAAACAGCGTCCGAGTCTCGATACTGCCTATGAGATAGGTGGGCCCCATCAGCAACGCTATTGCCCAGAACACCATGCCACACGGCGCCAGCATGGCAATCACCTGGCGAAGCCGCTTCCGGCCGTCAGGCTCCGTTTTCTTTAGCCCGAACCTGAGCCTTCTCCAGGTCACGGTCATCCGTTCAGCTCCGTGCGTGCTGAATATCCTGACTTGATTTGCAGCATGCTGAATGATCATGCTGCCGACCAGGAAAACCAACTGAAATACGAAGAACGCAACGAGCATAAGTCCCGCTGCCTGAACCAGACGCAGCGCGAAAAATACGGAAGCCGACAGGCCGGTGAAGCTGGAAAAGTGGTCGGCGGTTTCATGCGTCAGCGTCAGGACCAGTCGCTCCGCGTCCGAGTGCGCGAGCCAAAGCGCGATCGACGCCACCGCCAGATAGGCGCCCTTTCCCAATACCTTGCTCCACGTCCGGCGCGCGACCTGGCTCAACACATGGTAGATGTGTCGAGCAGCCGCGTATGCAAGGAGAAGAAACACGGGTATGGAGAAACGGCCGATCCGCGGCATATCCAGCCCAATCCCACAGGATTCCGGAAAGCAGCAACATCATTGCGACCAGACCATAAGCCACGGTGACATCCGGAGGAAGTTTCGCGATCGGGCGCAGTTTCCGCATGACTCTGACCGTGCGGCGGATCAGCCATGTTCGAAATGGCCGCAGCATGGGGATCCATTCACGCAAGATCCCATACAGCATCGTTGCTGAAATCGCACCGACCACAAGTCTGATCACCAGCTGAAACCTGAGGAGCTGCAGGATGACGAACAGTCCCGCCAAAACGCCTGCGCTGCGAACGAGCGGCGATCGATGCCACGGAATTGCGGCAGGTTGTCGGGCCTCGGGAATATTGTTTTCGGGCATGGAGCGCTCTCGTGACCAGTTGGCAAATTCGACGAAGTCGCCCGCTCTCCAGGTACTCGAATCGCTCCGGAAGTGAGAAGTGCAATTTGCGCGACGCCTTCGTATCCGGCTGCGTACGGACGGCCGCCTAGCGTACAACCGGAATGGTTGTTGCGACAACCTCACGGCCAAGCGCCCGATTCGCGCATCGTCGCGTTCGCGAGTATCCTAGCTGATCATTCGATTGCAATTCCGAGCACCCGACCGAAGCGCCGTCGCCGACTTCGAGTGTTGATCACTAACCGTCTATTTCGCCTTCCCTCATGGACTTCGACGTAATCGTTCTGGGCGCGGGCATCGTCGGCGTCTCCGCCGCGCTGCACCTGCAGGATCGCGGCCGCAAGGTCGCCCTCGTCGACCGCGGCGCGCCCGGCGAAGGCACGAGCTTCGGCAACGCGGGGCTGATCGAGCGCTCGTCGGTCGAGCCGTATCCGTTCCCGCGCAGCCCGTTCACGCTGATGCGCTACGCGCTGAACCGCTCCACCGATCTCTACTGGCACAGCACGTCGCTGCCCGCGTTCGCGCCGTGGCTCGCGCGGTTCTGGTGGGAATCGGCGCCGCTGCGTCACGCGGCGGCCTCGCGCGACATGCTGCCGCTGATCGAGCGCTGCATCGTCGAGCACGACGCGCTGATCGCACGCGCCGGCGCCACCGAACTGATCCGCGCGAGCGGCTGGATGGAAGCGTTCCGCACGCCGGCCGCGTTCGAACGCGCCGTCACCGATGCGGGACTCACCGCGCGCCGTCACGGGCTCGGCATCACGCCTCTCGATGCCGCGACACTGCGCGCGCAGGAACCGAGCCTCGCGCCCGGCTTCTGCGGCGCGCTGCACTGGCTCGATCCGAAAAGCGTCGTCGATCCGTCCGCGCTCGTCAAAACCTACGCGCAACTCTTCGTGCAAGGCGGCGGCACGCTGCTCACCGGCGATGCGGCGAGCCTCGACGCGCTGTCGCCCGGCTGGCAGGTCACGACGGACGACGGCAAGATCGCCGCGCCGGCCGTGGTCGTCGCGCTCGGCCCGTGGTCCGACACGGTGTTCGGCAAGTTCGGCTACAAGATTCCGCTGCGCGAGAAGCGCGGCTATCACATGCACTACGCGCCGTCCGAACGCGGCGCGCCATCGGCGCCGATCGTCGATCGCGAATACGGCTACGTGATCGCGCCGATGCGGCGCGGCTTGCGGCTGACCACCGGCGTCGAGATCGCCCGGCGCGGCCTGCCGCCGACCGGCGTACAGCTCGAGCGCGCGGAACGCGTCGCGCGCCCGGTGTTCGGCTTCGGCGAACGGCTCGACCCGCAGCCGTGGCTCGGCTTCCGGCCGTGCACGCCCGACATGCGGCCGGTGATCGGCCCCGCGCCCGCGCATCGCGGGCTGTGGTTCTCGTTCGGACACAACCATCACGGGCTCACGCTCGGCCCCGTCTCCGGCCGCCTGCTGGCCGAGATGATGACCGGCGAAGCGCCGTTTACCGACCCGACGCCCTACCGCGCCGACCGCTTCTGATTGCGCTCGCCCGCGCTCAGTCGAGCGCGCGGCCGAAGATCCGGATCACCTCGTCGAGATGCTCGGCCATCGCACGGCGCGCGGCCTCCGGGTCGCGCGCACGGATCGCGTCGAGGATCGCGCGGTGTTCGAGCTCCGAGCGGTGCGGCATGTCGTTGGGCATGTACAGCGACTGCAGCCGCTGGAACATCAGGTCGTACTTGTGCGCGAGCAGCTGCTTGATCATCAGCGCATACGCGGGGTTGTCGCTCGCTTCCGCGATACGGATATGGAACAACCGGTCGCCCGGATGCGTGAGCGAGCCGCTGCGGTTGTCTTCCTGGTTGCGCAGGAACGCCGCGTGAATCCCTTCGATCTGCGCGTCCGAGCCGTGCTTCGCGGCGAGCGACGCGGCTTCCGGCTCGATCAGCCGGCGCGCCTGCAGCAACGCGAACGGCGGGATTTCGGTATCGAGGTCGAGCGCGATGCCGAGCTCGGGATCGATCTCGACGACCGGGAACGGCGCAACCTTCGTATCGGGCCGCGGCTCCGGCGCGGCCGCCGCCTCGGGTTGGCGCACCTTCACGCCGTCGCCGACACGCACGCTGACGAGCCCGCTGACTTCGAGCGCGATCAGCGCCTCGCGCACCGACGTGCGCGACACGCCGAACTGCTCGGCCAGTTCGCGCTCGGGCGGCAAATAGCTGCCCGGCGGGAAGTCGCCGGACTCGATCATCGTGCTGAGCTTGTCGGCGATCTGCTGGTAGAGGCGGCGGTTCTGAATCGGCTGGATGGACATACGTTGATACAGGTAAGCGATTGCATTGCGGACGGTCTGACGAATGGAGCGCGCGCGTCGGGCCGTTCGCGCCTATTTTATATGCGGGGCTTCGAATCGCCGGGCAGCGCATAGCAACGCGCGGCCGTGCCGCCCCACAGCGCGTTGCGCTCGGCCGCCGACAACCGCGCTTCGGCCCAGCGCTCGACCAGCGACGCCACTTCGTCATACGACGCCGCAAGCAGGCACACGGGCCAGTCCGACCCGAACATCAGCCGCTGCGGGCCGAACGCGTCGAGCGCCGCGTCGAGGCATTGCTCGATGTGCCGGATGTCCTGCCCGCGCAGGCCGCGCCGCCAGTCCGTCTCGGTCACGAACCCGGACAGCTTGCACACGACGTGCGGCAGCGCGCCCAGCTCGCGCAACCCGGCACGCCAGCGGGCAAGCGCAGCGCCATCGCGGTGGAATTCGGCGAGCGGCGGCTTGCCGGCATGATCGAGCACGAGCCAGTGCGCATCGTGCCGCGCGCAGAACGCGCGCACCTCGGGCAACTGGCGCTCGAACACGAGCACGTCGTACACATAGCCGTTCGCCTGCAGCCACGCGACACCGCGATTGAACGCGGGATCCGCGACGAACGCGCCGACGTCGGCTTCGTCCTGCACCTGGTGACGAAAGCCGCGCAGCTTCGGGCTGCGCCATTCGGCGATGCGCTCGGCGAGTTCCGGCGCACCGAGATCCTCCCAGCCGACCACCGCCGCGATGTGCGCGTCGTCGCGGGCGAGATCGAGCAGGAACGCCGTCTCGTCGCGCCCGGCGCGCGCCTGCACCGCGATCGACGCGCCGAGCGCCTGTGCATGCATCTGCGGCCACAGCGCGTCGGGCAGGTAGTCGCGGGCGAGCACGCCCATGCCGGGACCGATCCACGGATAGTCGGCCGCGCGGTAACGCCAGAAGTGCTGGTGGGAATCGATACGCACTGCGCCCATGGTGTCCTCGTGATTCACCGTTGCCCGCCGCGTCACGTCGCGCTCAGTCGTACAGCACCGCCGTGATTTTCGGGTCGTCGATATTGGTCTTGTCGTACCAGTAGAAACCGGTATCGATGACCTTCGGCAGCTTCTCGCCCTTGACCGACTTCACGGCCGCCTCGACCGTCTTGTAGCCGATCCCGACCGGGTTCTGCGTGATCGCGCCGGCCATCAGCCCGCTGCGGATCGCGTCCTTCTGCTGCTTGCCCGAATCGTAGCCGATGATCACGACCTTGCGCTTCATCTCGCGCACGCCGTTCACCACGCCGATCGCCGAGCCTTCGTTGGTGCCGAACAAGCCCTTGAGCTTCGGATACGCCTGCAGGATCGACTTCGTCACTTCGGTGGACTTCAGCTGATCGCCCTCGCCATACTGCACGGTCACGACCTGCACCTTCGGGTGCGCGGACTTCATCCGTTCGAGAAAGCCGTCGCGGCGGTCGATACCCGTGCGGCTCGTCTGGTCGTGCGCGACCACGGCCACCTCGCCTTCGTCGCCGATCAGCGCGGCGAGCTTGTCGGCGGCGAGCGCGGCGGCGGCCTTGTTGTTGGTCGCGGCGGTCGTCACCGGGATGTCGCTGTCGACGCCCGAGTCGAACGCGATCACCGGAATCTTCTCGGCCTGCGCCTTCTTCAGGAGCGGCAGCGCGGCCTTGCTGTCGAGCGCCGCGAAGCCGAGCGCGGCCGGCTTCTTCGCGATCGCGGCGGACAGCATGTCGATCTGCTTGTCGACCATCGCCTCGGTTTCGGGGCCTTCGAACGTCACCTTCACCTTGTAGTCCTTCGCGGCCTGCATCGCGCCCGCCTTCACGGCCTGCCAGAACTGATGCTGGAAGCCCTTCGAGATCAGCGGGATGTAGGATTCCTGCGCCTGCGCGCCGGCCGTCACGCCGACGGCGAACGTCAGCCCGACGATCGCGTTCAACACCTTGCTCCTGATCACTTCGCGTCTCCTTGGTTGGTATCGACTGAAATGCCGGCCCGGCCGGCGGTGAAGCGCATGTGTGTTCGTGTTCGTGTTCGGGTTCGTGCGCGCATGCGTCAGCGGCGGCGCCGGCGCAGGATGTCCACGTAGACGGCGAGGATGATGATCACGCCCGTCACGACCGTCTGCCATTCCTGCGCGACCGACATGATGCGCAGGCCGTTGGTCAGCACGCTCATGATGAACGCGCCGATGATGGTGCCGACGATGCTGCCCGCGCCGCCCGACAGCGACGTGCCGCCGATCACGACGGCCGCGATCGCGTCGAGCTCGTAGCCCTGCCCGAGCGCGGGCTGCGCGGAATTCAGCCGAGACGCGATCAGGAGTCCTGCGATCCCGCACACCGCGCCGCTGAACGTGTAGACGGCGATCTTCCACGCATCGACATTCACGCCGGACAGCCTAAGCGCTTCCTCGTTGCTGCCGAGCGCGAACGTGTAGCGGCCGAAGATCGTCCGGTTCAGCACGATCGACGCGCCGACCGCGACGAGGAACAGGATCAGCACCGCGTTCGGGATCGGCAGCGCGGGAACGAGGCTGCCGATCAGCGAATCCTGCGCGATCGACGTGAAGCCCGGCGTGTCGTTGAAGTAGATCGGCCGCGTGCCCGAGATCACGAGCGACAGCCCCTTGAGCAGCATCATCATGCCGAGCGTCGCGATGAACGGCGGCACCTTCATCTTCGCGATCACGAAGCCCGACACGCTGCCCGACAGCGCGCCGAACGATAGCGCGGCCAGGATCCCGAGCGGCAGCGGCATACCCCACTTCGTCAGCACGACGCCGGCCATCACCGCGCAGAAGGTCATCAGCGTGCCGACCGACAGGTCGATGCCCGACGTGATGATCACGTAGGTGCACGCGACGGCCAGCACACCGTTCACGGCGGTGGCCTGCAGGATCGTCACGAGGTTGTCGACTTCGAGGAAGTTCGGCGACGCGAAGCTGAAGAACACGATCAGCAGCACGAGGCTCGCGAACGCGAGCAGCTTCTGCCGCGCGGCCGGGTTGAAGAAGCGGGCACGGAGGCCCGCTGCGCCGGCCGGCGTGTCGCCGGTGGCCAGAGGCGGAACGGGATGCGTATCGTTGGACATGATCGGGTAAGCGTCGGAATCAGGACAATACGGTCGACTCGCGCTGCGTCGCGAGCTGCATGATCTTTTCCTGCGTGGCGTCGGCCGCGCGCAATTCGCCGGTCACGCGCCCTTCGCACATCACGATGATCCGGTGGCTCATGCGCAGCACCTCGGGCAACTCCGACGAGATCATCACGATCGCCTTGCCGTCGGCGGCGAGCGCGTCGAGCAGCTTGTAGATCTCGCTTTTCGCGCCGACGTCGATGCCGCGGGTCGGCTCGTCGAAGAACAGGATGTCGCAGTCGCGCAGCAGCCACTTCGCGATCACGATCTTCTGCTGGTTGCCGCCCGACAGGAGCCGCGCCGGCTGCGCGACGGACGGCGTGCGGATCGCGAGCTGCCGCACGTACGACTGCGCGGTGTCGCGCATCCCGCGCGCATCGAGGAACATGCCGCGGCGCACGAAGCGCCGCATGCTCGACAGCGCGATGTTGTTCTGCACGTCCATCCCGACCGCCAGCCCGAAGTGCTTGCGGTCCTCCGAGAGATAACCGATCCCGTGCCTGACCGCGTCGGCCGGCGTGCGGATCGTCACGGTCTTGCCGTGCACGCGGATCTCGCCCGCGTCGACCGGGTCCGCGCCGAACACCGCGCGCGCGACCTCGGTACGGCCCGCGCCCATCAGCCCCGCAAAGCCGAGGATCTCGCCGCGCCGCAGCGTGAAGCCGACGTCGCGGATCGCGCGGCCGCGCGACAGCCCGCGCACCTCGAGCGCGACCGCGTTGGCCGACGTATCGGGCGGCGGGCGGAACGTCGCATCGAGCTGGCGGCCGACCATCATCGCGATGATCGCTTCCATCGACGTATCCGCCATCGGCACGGTCGCGACGTACTTGCCGTCGCGCATCACCGTCACGCGATCGGCGATCTGGCGCAGCTCGTCCATCTTGTGCGAGATGTAGACGATGCCGACGCCGTGCGCGCGCAGGTCGCCGATGATGCGGAACAGCTCGGCGATTTCCGCGTTGTTCAGCGCGGCGGTCGGTTCATCCATGATCAGCACGCGCGAGTCGAACGACAGCGCCTTCGCGATCTCGACCATCTGCTGCTTCGCGACCGTCAGCCGGCCGACCGGCGTGCGCGGATCGAGATCGAGCCGCATCCGCGCGAAGATCGCGGCGGCGTCGCGGTTCAGCCTGTCCTCGTCGACGAACATGCCGAAGCGGCCGCGCGGCTCGCGGCCGATGAAGATGTTCTGCGCGACGCTCAGGTGGTTCATCAGGTTCAGTTCCTGATGGATGATGCCGATCCCGAGTGCCTGCGCGGCGCGCGGATCGTCGATGTCCACCGCGCGGCCGTCGATCCGGATCTCGCCTTCGTCCTTCTGATAAACGCCGGCGAGAATCTTCATCAGCGTCGACTTGCCCGCGCCGTTCTCGCCCATCAGCGCATGCACTTCGCCGGCGCGCAGGTCGAAGCGGCAATCGTCGAGCGCCAGCACGCCCGGAAAGCGCTTGCTGACGCCGGTCAGCTCGATCAGCGCCGCGGGCGCGGGGGTCGTCGGGTTCGGATCGGGTTGCATGGCTCGCCGCCCTCAGCCGATCGCGCGATCGAGATGCGTATAGCCGCCATCGACGAACAGCCACTGGCCCGTCGTGTGCGATGCGCGCGCCGACAGCAGGAACACGGCCGTGTCGGCAATCTCGTCGGCGGTCGTGAAGCGCTTGCCGAGCGGCACCTTGCCGGCGATTTCCGCGAGCTTCGCTTCCGGGTCGCCGAAACCGGCGATCCAGTTCCGGTAAAGCGGCGTCATCACCTCGGCCGGGATCACCGCGTTCACGCGCACGCCGTCGTCGCGCAGTGCGACCGCCCATTCGCGCGTCAGCGCGAGCTGCGCGCCCTTCGATGCGCAATAGCCGCTCGTGTTGCCCTGGCCGGTGACGGCCGTCTTCGACGAGATGTTGACGATCGCGCCGCGCGTCGCCTTCAGGTGCGGCACGCAGTAATGCGCCATCACGTAGTAGTGGATCAGGTTGCGTTCGAGCGACGCGACGAACGCGTCGCGCCCGGCATCGAGCCCGACGCCGTCGTTGATGCCCGCGTTGTTGACGAGGCCGTCGATGCGGCCGAAGCGCGCGACGGTCTGCGCGACTGCGTCGCGGCATTGCGCGTCGTCCTGCAGCTCGACGGACATGCACGCGGCGCGCGGCTGCTTCTGCGCGAGCGCGCGCCAGAAGCCGTCGTCCGGCGCGTGGCGCGCGAACACCACCGGAATCGCGCCTTCGTCGGCAAGCCGCATCGAGATCGCGGCGCCGATGCCCGACGCGCCGCCGGTCACGATCACGACCTTGTCTTGCAGATTCAAATCCACTTCGCGTCTCCGTCGTTCATGTTGTCGCCGCGCGCAGGTCATGCGCGGGTCATCGTGCGCCGTCGTGCTGCGCGCTGCGCGCTTCAGCCGCGGAACCGGTACTGCTCGAGCGATGCCGGCTTCATCTCGATCGAGAAGCCGGGTGCCGTCGGCGGCATGTACGCCGCGCCGCGCACGACACAGGGCTCGACGAAATGCTCGTGCAGGTGATCGACGTATTCGGTCACGCGCCCTTCCTTCGTGCCCGAAATACACACGTAGTCGATCATCGACAGATGCTGCACGTATTCGCACAGCCCGACGCCGCCCGCATGCGGACACACCGGCAACCCGTACTTCGCGGCCAGCAGCATCACCGCGAGAATCTCGTTCACGCCGCCGAGCCGGCACGCATCGATCTGCACGACGTCGATCGCGCCGCGCGCGATGAACTGCTTGAACATCACGCGGTTCTGGCACATCTCGCCGGTCGCGACCTGCACGGGCGCGATCGCCTCGCGGATCTTGCGATGCCCTTCGACGTCGTCGGGGCTCGTCGGCTCCTCGATGAACCACGGTTTCGCGAACGCCAGCTCGCGCACCCAGTCGATCGCCTCGTCGACTTCCCACACCTGGTTCGCGTCGATCATCAGCTTGCGGTCCGGGCCGATCACCTCGCGTGCGATCGTCACGCGGCGGATGTCGTCCTCCAGGTTCGCGCCGACCTTCAGCTTCACGTAATCGAACCCGGCGTCCACCGCTTCGTGACACAACCGGCGCAGCTTGTCGTCGCTGTAGCCGAGCCAGCCGGCCGACGTCGTGTAGCACGGGTAGCCTTCGCGCTCGAGCGTCGCGATCCGCGCCGCCTTGCCCGACGCCTGCCGGCGCAGCAGGTCGAGCGCCTCGTCCGGAGTCAGGCAGTCGGTCAGGTAGCGAAAATCGATCGCGCGCACGATGTCCTCGGGGCTCATGTCGGCGACGAGCCGCCACAGCGGTTTGCCGACGGCCTTCGCCCACAGGTCCCACACCGCGTTCACGACGGCGCCCGTCGCCAGGTGGATCGCGCCCTTGTCGGGGCCGATCCAGCGCAACTGGCTGTCCGAGGTCACGTGCCGCCAGAAGCGGCCCATGTCCTCGCGGATCCAGTCGAGGTCGAGGCCGACGACGAGGTGACGCATCGCGTCGATCGCCGCGCAGCAGATTTCGTTGCCGCGCCCGATGGTGAACGTGAGCCCGTGGCCTTCGAGCCCGTCGCGGTCGGTTTCGAGCACGACGTACGCGGCCGAATAATCGGGGTCCGGATTCATCGCATCGGAACCGTCGAGCTGGCGCGAGGTCGGGAAGCGCACGTCGAGGACGCGCATCGATCGAATGATAGGCATGGCGAACCGTCCGGGAAAGGGTTTCAGGCCTGCACGGTGCGCTGGCGCTGCTCGCCGAGCCCGTCGATGCCGAGCGTGATCACCTGCCCGGCGCGCAGATAGACGGGCGGCTTCTGCCCGAGGCCCACGCCCGGCGGCGTGCCGGTCGAGATCACGTCGCCCGGCTGCAGGCTCATGAAGCGGCTCAGGTAGCTGATCAGGTGCGGCACGCGGAACACCATCGTCGCGGTCGTGCCGTTCTGGTAGCGGTGGCCGTCCACTTCCAGCCACAGCCGCAGCGCGTGCGGATCGGGCACTTCGTCGGCCGTCACGAGCCACGGGCCGAGCGGGCCGAACGTATCGTTGCCCTTGCCCTTGTCCCACGTGCCGCCGCGTTCGAGCTGGTACTCGCGCTCCGACACGTCGTTCACCACGCAGTAGCCGGCGACGTGCGACAGCGCGTCGGCTTCGTCGATATAGCGGCCGCCCCGGCCGATCACGACGCCCAGTTCGACTTCCCAGTCGGTCTTCTCCGAGCCGCGCGGGATCTCGACGTCGTCGTTCGGCCCCGAGATCGCGCTCGTCCACTTGCCGAACACGACCGGCTCCTTCGGGACGTCCATCCCCGATTCGGCCGCGTGGTCGGAATAGTTGAGCCCGATGCAGATGAACTTGCCGACGCGGCCGACGCACGCGCCGAGCCGCGGCGCGCCTTCGACGAGCGGCAGCGACGCCGGGTCGAGGTCGCGCAGCCGCGCGAGCGACGCGGGTGCGAGCGCGTCGCCGGCGACGTCGTCGATCACGCCCGACAGGTCGCGGATCCTGCCCTGCGCATCGAGCAGGCCCGGCTTTTCATGGTGTTTGTCGCCAAATCTCAGCAGTTTCATGTGGTGTGAGCGGAAATGGAAAGTGAGTGGAAGGGCGCGGTCGGCTAGACGCGGTCAGTTCGACCAGCCGCCATCGATCAGGTGAATCGCGCCGGTCGTGAACGACGCTTCGTCGGACGCGAGATACAGCGCGAGCGCGGCCACTTCGTCCGCGGTGCCGATACGGCCCATCGGCTGACGCGCGACGAACGCCTGGCGCACGGTATCGGTCGACACCTGGCGCGTGCGCGCCTGCTCGGCGATCCGC
Organism: Burkholderia sp. Bp8986; assembly: GCF_003854225.1. NCBI lineage: Bacteria > Pseudomonadati > Pseudomonadota > Betaproteobacteria > Burkholderiales > Burkholderiaceae > Burkholderia > Burkholderia sp. Bp8986. The sequence continues at coordinate 60,122 of NZ_QTQM01000042.1, forward strand.
TGCTCCAGCGACGGCGACTCGATCGTGCCCGGGCAGATCGCGTTGCAGCGGATGCGCTGCTCGACGAAATCGGCGGCGACCGACTTGGTCAGGCCGATCACGGCCGCCTTGGTCGTGCCGTAGACGAAGCGGTTCGGCACGCCCTTCACGCTCGACGCGGCCGACGCCATGTTGACGATCGACGCGCCGCCCGCAGCCAGCATCGCCGGCAGCAGCGCGCGGATCAGCCGGTACATCGACGTGACGTTCAGGTTCAGCGAGAACGCCCACGCGGCGTCGTCGCAGTCGAGGATCGAGCCGTGGTGCACGAAGCCCGCACAGTTGAACAGCACGTCGAACGCGCGCTCCTGCGCGGCGAGTGCGGCAATGTCGCCCGCGTCGGTCACGTCGAGCCGCCGCGTGGCCAGCCGGCCGCCCGCGCGTTCGGCGTCGGCCGCGAGTTGCGCGAGCGCGGCTTCGTTGATGTCGGTCGCCAGCACGTCGGCACCCTCGCTTGCGAACCGCAGCGCGGTCGCGCGGCCGATACCCTGCCCGGCCGCCGTCACCAGTGCGCGCTTGCCCTGCAATCTCATGAGCACCTCTCCCGAAGAAGCCGGCCGGGCCGGCTGATTGGCACAAAGGACTAAAGGTCCAACCAATCATAGGAACAGATTCCGGATTTGTCACGTTCGTGTGATTCAGTATTTTCCCGAGCGGGAGAATCGGGCGGAAGGCGCTGCGGCGGGCTTCGATTACCGTATTTTTCAGGTTCCGCCGATCGGCCGCGTATCGCGCAAAGCCAATACCGGTGGGCGTTTCCGCGACCCCGGGGCATCGGAGTCGCTCCGTCGGCACCGCGAAACTGACAAAAAAGTCATGTTCCCGTCAGGGTGTCAACGGCAGGCGCGCGCAATCATGGTGTTGCCGGACCGCGCTTCCCCGGACACCGCCCCCGCCCGTCGCCGATCCCTGACGGGCGTCTCCGTCCCCCGCGGTGTCCACGTGACTGAGCGAGCAGACACGGGGGCGCGGGCCGATTTTCCGCCCCGGGCGTGCGCGTCCGGGGCGCTTTTGTCGTTGGCTTTTTCACGAAAATGCGCGTCGATTGTTTCTGATTCGACAAAAGGTAATTTGAGCCAGACAGGATGTTTTTTCCGGTCACAGACGCTTACATTTAGCGCACCACTCATGGAAACCGCTACGGATTCGCCCTCGGGTAGTGACATCCACTGCCACGGCCGAAACCGCACGAGCTTTAGGAAACGGCAAATGAAGGCCTCCAAATCCCTGCCTGTGCTCGATCCCGCCGACGTCCACGTCGAAATTCTGGAACGCTCCGATACGCTGCTCGTCGTCCGCTGGGTCGAACCCGGCCGCTGTCACTACGGCGAACAGCGCTGGCGCCGCCGCTTCGCGCAGCGCACCGGCACCTGCGCGCTGTCGCGCCAGGTCATCCAGCGCGGCGACGAAGTATTCCGCCCGGCCGAGCGCCCGGCACCCGCGAACGCGGCGGCGATGATCTCCGCGGCCGAAGTGCTCGCGCTGGCCGGGAGCCGGTAACGCCCGCCGGCCACCCGTGCCGGGGCCCGCGGCCTGATGCGCTGGCGCGCCCTAGAACCGCCGGTCTAATTCCCCCGCTTGTCTGTCCCGCCTGCGCGGACTATCGTTACACCACCCAATGTAACGATTACGCGTCGTGGCGCACTGCCACGCCGATGGAGGCAGACATGCATGCATGGAGCGCGCGCCACGTCCCGGCGCAAGGCGGCAAGGTCGCGGTCGTGACCGGCGCCAACAGCGGCCTCGGCTGGCATATCGCGGAAACGCTGGCCGCCAAGGGCGCGACGGTCGTGATGGGCTGCCGCGATGCCGCGCGCGCCGCGCAGGCCGCCGCTGCGATTCGCCGGCTCCATCCCGCCGCACGGGTCGAAGTCGATCCGCTCGACCTCGCCGATCTCGCGTCGATCCGGCGCTTCGCCGCCGACGTCGCCGACCGCCACGGCCGCGTCGACATCCTCTGCAACAACGCCGGCGTGATGTTCCTGCCGCTGCGGCACACGCACGACGGCTTCGAGATGCAGTTCGGCACCAACCACCTCGGCCATTTCGCGCTGACCGGCCATCTGCTGCCCGCGCTGCGCGCCGCCCGGCGCGCGCGTGTCGTGACGATGTCGAGCGGCTTCAACCGCGGCGGCCGGATCCGGGTCGACGACCTGCGCGCCGAGCACCGTTACAACCGTTATCTCGCCTACTGCGACAGCAAACTCGCGAACCTGGTGTTCGCGCTCGAGTTGCAGCGCCGCTTCCAGCGCGCGGGGTTCGCGGGAATCAGCGTCGCCGCGCATCCCGGCTACGCGGCAACCAACCTGCAGTTCGCGGGCCCCGCGATGGACAGTTCGCCCACGCGCGCCGCGCTGATGCGCGCGGCGAACCGTTATCTCGCGCAACCGGCCGAGCAGGGTGCGTTGCCCGCGATTCATGCGGCGACGTCGCCCGACCTCGCCGGGGGCTCGTACATCGGGCCGTCCGGCTGGCTCGAGTCGCGCGGCCTGCCGGCACCGGCGAGCGTGCCGCGCGCGGCACGCGACGTGGCCCTCGCGGCACTGCTGTGGGAGGCTTCCGAAGCCGCGACGGGCGTACGTTTCCTGAGTTCGGGCGCGCCCGCCGGCGGGCCGCCCGCCAAGCCGTTCGATGCGGCCGCCGAGGCGCGCTGAATCCCGCGCGTGCCGCCTCAACATTCCTCATACTTATTACACTTACAGAAACGAAAGCAGGATGAAAGCCTGATCTGGCGTCCCACTGTTACCGCCCTGGAAACAATCTATCGTCAAAATCAGCGTTTACCCTCAACGCCCCGGTGACTAAGATTTAGTCAATCGCTGCAGACATGGTGTCGCAAGCGAACCCAATAAAACACCGGAGGTCATCATGAAATCGCTCGTTTCCGCAGTTGTTGCCGCTGTCGCCCTGTCCGCTTCGTTCGGCGCTTTCGCACAAAGCACCGTGACCCGCGCTCAAGTCCGCAACGAACTGGTTCAGCTCGAACAAGCCGGCTACAAGCCGGGCGTGTCGAGCCCGTACTACCCGAACGACATCCAGTCGGCGGAAGCGCGCGTTCATGGTGCCGACGCCAGCGGCTACGGCGCGCAACCGGCTCCGGTCGTCCACTCGGGCGCCCCGGCTGCCGCAGCGTCGTCGAACGCACGCGACTCGGTCTTCTTCGGCCAGTAAGCCGACGCGCCCCCGGCGGGCGCACCGCGCATCGCGCGATGAAGAAGCTGGATCCGGACGAGCCCCTCATGCGGGCTCGTCTTTTTTTGTGAAAACGCATACCTCCGCCGCCCGGCAGCGGGTGGCTTCGCCCGGGCGCCTTGCGTCCGGGCGCTTTTTCTCCGGCGAGGTATGCGTAACGAAGTCGACTGCGGAAGTCGAATGCGCCGATCAGCGCCCGGCGGCAGCCGCGGGCAGCGCACGCGACAGCACACGCCAGCGCGACAGCAGTTCGTCGCGATCGACGTAGCAGCCCTGCAGATGCCGGCGGCCCGTCGACGGATCGAACTCGGTGCGCGCATGCAGCACGCGCCGGTTGTCGAACGCCCACATGTCGCCCGCCCGCAGCCGGCGCTGCACGCGGAAACGCGGCTCGCGCGCGAGCGCGAGAAACCGCCGGTACGCGCGGTAGACGGCCGCGACGGCGCCGGCCGGCGCATCGAGCGGCCCGCGCAGGAAGTTCGCGACGCGCACCTCGGTCACGTTGCCGCGCGCATCGAGCCCGATCACCGGCGCCGAACAGCGGTAGTCGCTGTTCGCACTCTTGTTCCAGAACTCGAACGGTGTCGACGCAAGCTGCGTGAAATCGTCCGGATATTCGCGCCGCAGCGCATCCGCGAGCGCGAAGCCGTCGAGGAACACGCTGTCTCCGCCCGTTGCGTCGTTCGCGAGGCAGTGCAGGAACTGCACGCCCGGCTGCAATTCACGCGTCGGCAGGTCGGTGTGCGGCGGCAGGTTCAGCGACGTATAGGCATTGCTGTCCGGCCGCGGCTTCGATTCGACATCGAACAGCACGCCGAAATTGCTTTCGCGGATCAGGCCGACACGCCGCGCGATCTGGTCGACCCGGCCGGGTTCGGCCGGCACGCCCTCGACGAGCGTCAGCCCCGTGCGCTGCAACGCGGCGAGCCAGGCGAGCAACGCGCCGTCGTCCTCCATCACGTCACGCCACGCGAACACGCCGATCGCCGTCGCATCGTCGCCGGTCCACACGTGCCGCCCGTGCGCGGCCTGGCGTTCCGCACGGGACGCATCGTCGTAAGCATGCGCGCGCAACCATCCCGGCGACCAGGCGCTGCGATGCCCGTCGTTCCACTCGACGTGCAGGGCGCCGTCGGTTTCGACATGCACGACGATCGCCGACAGATCCTCGCGCGCATCGGCGATCTCGAACACCTGTTCGCGCGTGAGCGCATGCACGCACGCGGAGCACGCGCAGTTGTCGCGCAACCAGTCGAAGTGAAACGGCGATCGTCGCGTATCGCTCCACTCGACGTTCACCGCACCCTCGCCGATCGTCGCCGCCGCAATGGCCGCGTCGGCGGAAAAGGTCCGCCAGTCCTCGATACGGTGTTGCGCTGCCTGCATCGTTGCCTCCCGGAAAACGCCCGCTACGCGTGTGGTGCGAGCAGAAACCCGCCGATCATCCGGTGCATCCGCGCGGCCTGCGGGCTCGTTCCGAGCGCGCGCCAGCAGCCGTGCACCAGCCCCTCTCCCATCCAGTAACGCGCGGCGCCGCCGGCCGCGAGAATGTGTTCGACATAGACGCGCGCATCGTCGCGCAGCGGATCGTGTTCCGCGCCGATCGCGAGCACGGGCGGCAGGCCGTCGAAACGCGCCGCCGCGAGCGGCACCGAGGCGCGCAGCAGCGGATCGTCATCGCCCGGCGCATCGTCGCGTTCACTGCCCCAGTACAACGCGCGATAGCGATGGACGTCGTCGAGCGTCAGCATCGGCGCGTGTGCCTCGGTTTCGCGCGCCGGCGATTGCGGTTCGAAGCCGAGCATCGGATAGACGAGCGCGATCCCGTCGATGCCGCCTTCGCCCGCATCGCGCAGCGCGGTCGCGACGGCGGCCGCGAGGTTGCCGCCGGCACTGTCGCCGGCGAGCGTCAGCGGTCGCGCGCACGCGTCGAACGGCCAGTGCGCTGCGTCGCGCGCGGCGCGCGTGACGGCCAGGCAATCGTCGAGCGCGGCCGGCGCGCAATGCTCGGGCGCGAGCCGGTAGTCGACCGCGATCACGGCCAGCCCCGTGTCGGCCGCCAGTTGCGCGGTGATCAACGCATGACTGTCGAGCGAGCCGACGACGAAGCCGCCGCCATGAAAGAACAGCACGGTGCCGCGCGGCTCGCCGTGCGCGGGCGCATAGCGCCGCAGCGCGATCGCGCGTCCGTCCGGCGCATGCCACACCGCATCGTGCCGGACGATGCCGGCCGGCAGTTCGGCGGGCGTCCATGCGGCCGCGAAGCGATCGTAGACGCGGCGTTGCTCGTCGGGCGAGCGCGCCGCTGCGTCGGCCGGATACCACGCGTCGACGGCCGCGACGAACGCTGCGATTTCCGGTTCGAGCATCGTGTGCGCTCCGCGGTCCAGGGTTGAACGTCGACGCTAGCGGCGCGGCGGCAGTCCGATCACGCGGCCCGCATACGCAGGGGCCGCGCAATCGCGCTGCACCGCATGCAGTTCGGCCACGCGCGCGGCGACGTCGTCGTCGAACGGCGCCGATTTCGCGCCGTCGCGCGTGTCGACGTGCAGCAGCATCTGCTCGCTCGCCGACACCGCGCCGTCGTGCCCGTCGGCGAACAGTTCGAGATACAGGTGCAGCCGCTTCGCGTCGTGCGCGAGCACGCGCGCATCGACGCGCACGCGCGTGCCTTCCTTGATCTCCTGCAGATAGTTCACGTGCGCTTCGAGCGTGTAGACCGAGCGGCCCCGCTCGCGACGCGCGGCGTCGTCGAGACCGATGCGGTCCAGCAGCGCATCGGTCGCGAAGCTGAAGATCAGCAGATAGAACGCGTCGCGCAGATGGCCGTTGTAGTCGACCCATTCGGGCCGCACGACGTCGCGGTAGATCGTCAGCGGGGTATCGCCTGTCATGTTCGTTCAGTCCTCGAATCGCATTCCGTGCCGCGCCTTCACCGCGGCGATCGCCTTCAGCACCTCGGTGATGCACTCGTCGCGATAGCGCTCGAGTTCCTTGATGCTGCGCGTGCCCTGCTGCTCGCTCGTGCCTTCGACGACGCTGTCGATCAGTGCATCGGTCAGCTTCGGCGCGACCAGCTTCGTCCATGGCAGTTCGAGCGCGGGGCCGAACTGCTGCATGAAGTGTCGCATGCCCGCGTCGCCGCCGGCCAGCGTGTACGTCAGGAACGTGCCCATGAACGACCAGCGGATGCCCGCGCCGAAGCGGATCGCATCGTCGATCTCGCCGGTCGTCGCGACGCCCTCGTTGACGAGATGCAGCGCCTCGCGCCACAGCGCTTCGAGCAGCCGGTCCGCGATGAAGCCCGGCACTTCCTTGCGCACGTGCAGCGGCCGCATGCCGAGCTTGCGATAGATCGCCATCGCCGCCTCGACCGCTTCCGGCGAGGTGCGCGCGCCGCCGAGCACCTCGACGAGCGGCAGCAGATAGACCGGATTGAACGGATGACCGACCACGCAGCGCTCCGGATGCGTCGCCCGCGCATAGAAGTCGGTCGGCAGCAGCCCCGACGTCGACGATGCGATGATCGCGTCCGGCTTCGCCGCGCGGCTGATCTGTTCGTGCAGCTCGAGCTTCAGCGCCTCGCGCTCGGGTGCGCTTTCCTGGATGAAGTCCGCGTCGGCGACGCAGGCCTCGATCGTCGACTCGAAGCGCAGCCGCGCGGGATCGGCGCCCGGCGCGAGGCCGACGCGCTCGAGCGCAGGCCATGCATTCGCGACGCTCGCGCGCAAGCGCGCTTCCGCGTCCGGCGCGGGGTCCCACACGACCACGTCCAGACCATGCGCGAGCGCACGGCAAATCCATCCGCTGCCGATCACGCCGGTGCCGATCGCGGCGAACGTCTTGATGTCGGTCTTCACTGCCATGTCAACACATCCTTCAAATCGAGGAGAATCGGACGGCGGCGCACCCGTGCGCGCCGCCGCATTGAAGCGGAATCAGCGTTGAAACTCACGCGAACTCGGCCACCGCGCGGCGTTCGAGCAGGCGCTCGCCACGCGCCGGCAGGCCGAGCTTGCGACGCCCTTCGGCCGGCGTCAGCACGCGGCCGCCGAGCCGTTCGACGATTTCCCGCGCACGCTCGACGAGCGTGCCGTTGGTCGCGTGCACGCCGCGATCGAGCCAGATGTTGTCTTCGAGGCCCACGCGCACGTGGCCGCCGAGCAGCATCGCCTGCGCGACCATCGGCATCTGCATGCGGCCGATCCCGAAGCCGGCCCAGTGCGCGCCCGGCGGCAGGTTGTCGACCATCGCCTTCATCGTGCCGGTGTCGGCCGGCGCGCCCCACGGAATGCCGAGGCACAGCTGGAACAGCGGCGGATCGTCAAGGAGCCCTTCCTTCAGCAATTGCTTCGCGAACCACAGATGGCCCGTATCGAAGATTTCCAGCTCCGGTTTCACGCCGAGTTCCTGGATACGCTTGGCGCCGGCGCGCAGTTGCGCGGGCGTCGACACGTAGATGTAGTCGCCGTCGCCGAAATTCAGCGTGCCGCAGTCGAGCGTGCAGATTTCCGGCAGCAGTTCCTCGACGTGCGCGAGACGCGTGAGGCCGCCGACGAGATCCGTGCCCTTGCCGAAGCGCATCGGGTCTTCGCCCGGACCGATCTCCAGATCGCCGCCCATGCCGGCCGTCAGGTTGATGATCACGTCGACGTCCGCCGAGCGAATCCGGTCGACCACTTCGCGGTACAGGTTCGGGTCGCGGCTGCCGCGGCCCGTCTGCGGATCGCGCACGTGGCAGTGCGCCACCGTCGCGCCGGCCTTCGCGGCCTCGATCGCGGCGGCCGCGATTTCCTTCGGCGTGACCGGAATCGCCGGATGTTTGCCGACCGTATCGCCCGCGCCGGTGACCGCGCAGGTGATGATGACTTCGTGGTTCATGCTGAGTGCCCTCGTTTGCTTCGGTTCGTGTCGCTCGATTTCCGTCGTACTGCAGATGATTTTTCGCTGCGCGCCGCACGCTCGCGGCGCGTGCGGGCCGTTACAGGCCGAGATAGGCCTTCACGGCAGGCAGGCCGTCCTTGCCGTCGAACGTCTTGACGCCGGCGAGCCACGCATCGAGCACCTGCGGATTCTTCTTCAGGTACGCCTTCGCGGCGTCGGCCGGCTTCGTCTTGTTCATCACCGACTGCATCAGCTGGTTCTCCAGCTGCGTCGTGAAGCGCAGGTTCTCGACGAGCTTGCCCGCGTTCGGGCAGCGCGAGATGAAATCGGGCGCCGTCAGCGTGTACACGCGCGCTTCGCCGTAGTTCGGGCCGAACGCCGCATCGCCGCCGGACAGGTAGTTCATGCTGATCTGGATGTTCATCGGATGCGGTTCCCAGCCGAGAAACACGACCCACTTCTTGTCGCGGATCGCGCGCTCGACCGTGACGAGCATCCCCGCCTCGCTCGATTCGACCAGCTTGAAGCCGCCGAGGCCGTACTGGTTCGTGTCGATCATCTTCTGGATCGTCGCGTTCGCGCTGCTGCCCGGCTCGATCCCGTAGATCTTGCCGTCGAGCTCCGCGCGGTGCTTCGCGATGTCCTCGAAGGTCTTCAGGCCGGCCTGGTATTCGTAGCTCGGCACCGCGAGCGTCGCCTTCGCGCCCGACAGGTTCGGCGGTTCGACCACGTTGATCGACTTGCTGTCGAGGAACGGCTGGAGCTGCTTCTGCTGCACCGGCCACCAGTAGCCGAGCGAGATGTCCAGCTGCTTGCTCTTCAGGCCGGCGAACGAGATCGGCACCGATGCGATCGTCGTCGTCGGCTTGTAGCCGAGCCCTTCGAACACCGTCGACGCGAGCGCCGTGGTGGACGTGATGTCGGTCCAGCCGATATCCGCGAAGCGTACGTTGCGGCAAGTCGCGGCATCCGTTTCGGCCTGCGCCGCGGTCGCGAACGCGCCGGTCGCCAGCACGGCCGCGACGAACGCGGCGATCTTTGTCGACTTCATGGTTTCTCCCCTTCGGTTGGACCGATGTCCTGCGGATTCGCGGAGTGCGTCCCGGCCTGCATCGTGGGAGTAAAAGTAACGAGCCATATTCACCGCAAGACGACCGCCGGCGACCTGTTCTTGACTATTTGCGACTATGGGTGGAAACCACTACGCGCGGGGAGCGTCTTGTATGGCGGGGGTTTGGGGCGAATTTCGATGAGGAGGGGTTTGTCCGGATGCGGCGTCATGAGATGCCATGCGCGACAACCAGACAGGGTCGGTCAGGTCCGTGCGGCTGCAAGCGCGTTGCCGAAATGCTCGACGGCGCCGTCGAAGCGCGCCGCGCCGACGTCGAACACCCAGCGGCGCAGCGCGGGGGGCGCGGCAAGACCCAGCTCCGCGACCCGATACCCGGTGTCGATCGCGGCCAGCACGGCCTTCACCATGGCCTGCGGCATGCCTTCGGTGGCGGTGGTCGTCAGCCCGCCGTCGAGTATGCTCGGCGCAAAGGCCGCGCTCTCGACTTCCTGCTGGATCGCCGTCCGCGCGGCCGTGGCGACGGCATCCGCGGTTCTTTCGATCGTCCAGCTGGCAGGATCGCCGAGCCCGACCAGCAACAAGGCACGCGCCGCGATGCCCGCGGGCGGATGGCTGATCCACAGCGTTTCCATCGGCGCGGCCCGAAAACGACCCTCGCGCCGCAAGCCGGTGAGTGCCCCCGACAGTGCGAGGTCAAGATGGCGTAACCCGCCGGTCGGGCCATCGCCCGTCGCCTCGCGGGCAAACATGCAGCCACAGGAAAGGTCGACCTGCGCGCCTACGCCATCCCATGCGGCGACCTCGAAGGCCACCTCCCGCCAACGACCGATATTTTGTCGAAGAATCAAATCGTCTCTCCCGCAAGATTGGAACAGGGTCCGGAGCGCAGCGCGCGCCCCGGTGTCCGGCGTTGCGCCTCTTCATCCGCCTGGCCGGGCTTGCGCCGGCGCACGAGCAACCCGTCATCCGCGTACGCCGGTGCCTACGTTACGCTTATTGCCTGGCGGCAAGACCGAACGCATAGAGCTTGTGACTCGTGCCGTCGTACGGCAGACCGAGTACCTTGGTGTGGTAGCCCGCCCCCCAGTACACCGACCCGTCGACGATGGCAGCGCCCGACACCACCGCGCCGTTGTTCTCGTAGCTCCACTTGATCTCGCCCGTCGCCGCATCGAGCGCATACATGCTCGCGCCCGTCCCGGCCAACGAGCCGGCATAGACGACACCGTTTGCGGCCGACATCGCCACCGTGTCCATCTTGCCCTGCGGGTCGGCCGTGCGCCACAGCACCTTGCCGGTGGCGGCGTCGACCGCCGCCCAGATGCCGCCCTTGGTCGTCTTCTGGCCGTTCGGACCGTTGTCGACGTCGATCGATTTTCCGTCCAGGTTGCCGATCGAAACGTAGATGCGCTTGCCGTCGGCGGCCGTCCCCCACAGCATGCCGCCCAGCAGGCTGCCCGGGCCGACCTGCGTCTGCCAGACCACCTTGCCGGTCTTGGGATCGAGCGCCCAGTACACGCCGCTCTTCGCGCCCGCGCCCACCAACGTCCTCTCCTTCCCGTTGATGGTCGCCTTGAACAGGTTGGGCCCCGAGCCGAAATCGTAGTCCGGGCCGTCGTCGTGGTCGTAGTTGGTCGACATGTCGGCCGCCAACGTACGGGTATGCCAGACGATCCTGCCGGTCTTGAGGTCGAGCGCGACAAAGCTGTCGATCATGTTGGCAGGCGTATCGGGTTTGCAGTTCTTCTGGGTCGGGTAACGGCAGTGACCCGGCGGAACCGAGAAGTTGTTGCCCGTGGTCACGTAGAGCAGGCCGGTTTCATGATCGACCGCCGCCGTGTTGCCCCACACCGAGCCGCCGGTATATCCCTTCGGCACCATATAGGTCTTCCACAGCATCTTGCCGGTCCTGGCGTCGAGGGCGACCACCGCGCCGCGATAGGTCGGCTTGTCCTTGAGCGCCTCGGCACGCGACGAGAGGCCGACGTACACCACACCGCGATCGACGACCGGCGACTGGGTAATGATCGCGGTCGGATCCGAATCCACCTTGGTCCGCCACAGCGGCGCGCCATCCTCTGCCTTCGCTGCCAGCACGAACGCGCCGGTCGGGTTGTTCGCAACCTGGGTGCCCTGCCCGAAGATCAGCGTGCCTTCCCAGTAGGCCGGGCTGGTGCGCGACGCATCGTTGTCGATGCCGCTGTATTCGGTGATCTTCTTCTTCCACTTCACCTTGCCGCTGGCGGCATCGACCGCCCACAGCGAGCCGCCGAAGTCCGGCACATACACGGTGCCGTTGGCGACGGTCGGCGTGGCCGACACGTTGCCGTCGGTATCCAGCGTCCAGCGCGGCGCAAGCTGCGAGACGTTGTCGACGCCGATGACGCGCTCGTCCGGCGCGGTACGCGTGTTGTCGACACCCTGCCCGGCAAAGACCCAGTCCGCCGCCGCACCCGGGCCGCTTGCGAGCATGCCGAACAGGGCAAGCGTTCCGATCATGGCCGGCGTACGCCGACGCCACGAGGCAAGTCCGGCATGCTGCTTGTTGGATGTTTTCATGACATCACCTTACCGAGAGAAGAGTGACTGATGACCGGCCGAACCGAAACGGCCGCGGTGAAAAAAACTGGCGCGCCGGGGCGACTGGAAGCGACCGGGACGCTGGCGATACCCGACCTGCGCGTGCTTTCAAAAGCGGGGAAAAGATCGACATGGCCGGGATGAATCATTTGACGCAGCGTGAATACCAATACCCAAAGTTCGGTTGCGAAGCGCAAAACATAGGACCACTGCATGAAACCACCACACGCGCCGATGAAACATGCGCGCCCGTGACGACAGCGCGCGACGACGCGCGAACCCTGAAGCCGATGCACCGGCAGATCCGCCGCTCAGAACGTATGCATCATCCCCACATACGCGCCCGTCTGCGACTCGCCCGTCATCGGGCTCGTGCCCGAGGTCGCGTCGCGCGGCGACGCGAGCAGCGAGAAGTTCGAATTCCCGCCGTTGCGCACGTACGCGACCGTCCCGTACAGGAACGTGCGCTTCGACAGGTTGTACGTCGTGCCGAGCACGTACATGATCGCGTGGCCCGACGGATCGTG
>NZ_QTQM01000043.1:0-68715 GCF_003854225.1 Burkholderia sp. Bp8986
GAAACCTGGGCGCTGATCGTGTGGCTCAACTACGCGGCCTGGCTGCACATGCGCCTGATGAAGGGCCTGCGCGGCGCCGTTGCCGCCTGGTGGGCGCTCACCGGCCTGCTCGTGACGACGTTCGCGTTCCTCGGCGTCAACATGTTCCTGTCCGGGCTGCACAGCTACGGCAAGCTGTAAGATTTCCGACGCGGGTCCGACAAAAGACCGCCGGCGCACTGCGTGCCCGGCGGTTTTCTTTTGTAACGGGCGGGCGGTCCGGGCGTCGAACGGCGCAGGATGGGTCGGGTCGAACGCTCATGAAGCGTGCGCGCCGCGCATGCAGGAGGAGCAGCACGATGTGGATCAAACACCCTTTGCGCACCGTACTGACCGGCGGTGACATCGCGCAGAGCCAGATTACGCCGCGCGCGGTGTTCGAGAACCGGCGGCGCGTCTTGCAGGCCGCCGGCCTGGCGGCGGCGGGCGGATTGCTCGGCGGCAGCGGCGCGGCGTTCGCCGCCTATGCGTCGCCCGACGCGCGGGCCGCGAAGCTCGTGGCGAAAACCAACCCGAAGTTCGTTGCGGCCGACCGGGTCACGCCGTTCAAGGACATCACGTCCTACGACAACTTCTACGAATTCGGCACCGACAAGGGCGACCCGGCGCAGAACGCCGGCACGCTGCGGTCGCGCCCGTGGCGCGTGAGCGTCGAAGGCGAGGTGCTGCACCCGAAGGTGTTCGATCTCGACGAACTGCTGAAGCTCGCGCCGCTCGAAGAGCGCGTGTACCGGCTGCGTTGCGTCGAAGGCTGGTCGATGGTGGTCCCGTGGATCGGCGTGCCGCTGTCCGAGCTGATCAAGCGCGTGCAGCCGACCGGCAACGCGAAGTACGTGCAGTTCGTCACGCTGGCCGATTCGTCGCAGATGCCGGGGCTGTCGACGCCGGTGCTCGACTGGCCGTACTCGGAAGGGCTGCGGATGGACGAGGCGATGAATCCGCTGACGCTGCTGACGATGGGCGTGTACGGCCAGGTGTTGCCGAACCAGAACGGCGCGCCGGTGCGGATCGTCGTGCCGTGGAAGTACGGCTTCAAGAGTGCGAAGTCGCTCGTGAAGATCCGCTTCGTCGACAAGCAGCCGAAAACGAGCTGGAACACGTACGCGTCGAACGAATACGGCTTCTATTCGAACGTGAACCCGAACGTCGATCACCCGCGCTGGAGCCAGGCGACCGAGCGCCGGATCGGCGAGGACGGCTTCTTCACGCCGAAGCGCAAGACGCTGATGTTCAACGGCTACGGCGATCTCGTCGCGTCGATGTATCAGGGCATGGACCTGAAGAAGAACTTCTGAGCGCGCCGGTGAGAAACGACATGCCTCCTTCGACGCTGACGCCCGCGCGCGCGTCCGGCACGCGCACGGCTGCCGCCGGCAGTTCCCGGGGCGGCTCAGTGCGTGCTGCCGCGCCGCGCTGGCTTGCCCCCGCCAAGGTACTGGTTTTCGCGGCCGGACTCTATCCGCTCGCCCGTCTCGTGCTGTTCGGGCTGACCGACCGGCTCGGCGCGAACCCGATCGAATTCATCACGCGCTCGACGGGCCTCTGGACGCTGGTGATGCTCTGCCTCACGCTCGGCGTCACACCGCTTCGGCGCGTGACGGGCGTTCCCGCGTTGCTGCGCTTTCGCCGGATGATCGGCCTGTTCGCGTTCTTTTACGCGACGCTGCATTTCACGACGTATCTGTGGTTCGACAAGTGGTTCGACGTGCTCGCGATCCTGAAGGACGTCGGCAAGCGTCCGTTCATCACGGTCGGCTTCGCCGCGTTCGTGCTGCTGATTCCGCTGGCCGCGACCTCGCCGCGCGCGATGGTGCGCCGGCTCGGCCGTCACTGGGCGACGCTGCATCGCGCGATCTATGCGATCGCGCTGTTCGGCGTGCTGCATTTCTGGTGGATGAGGGCCGGCAAGCACAATCTCGCGCAGCCGAAGCTCTACGCGGTGATCGTTGCGGTGCTGCTCGGCTGGCGCCTGCTCGAATGGGGCTGGCGGCGCATCCGCGCGTGACGAGGAGGGCCCGGAAAAACAAAAGGCGATGACGGGCAGTCATCGCCTTGGTCGCGAAGGAAGCCGCGCGAGCGGCGGCGCGCGCTTACTGCGTGGCGGCCGGGCCGGATGCCGGCGTCGCGGCCTTCGATGCATCGCTCGACAGCTCCGGTGACAGCGTGAGCGGCGTGCCGGAAGAATCGGGAATGCTGTCGGACGACGCGTTTTCATCGGTCGGCGTGACGTCGGACGGCGCCGTGTCCTGCTGCTGGATGGGCTTCGCCGGCAACGGGGGCACGGTGGGCAGATAGAGCGGACCGCGTTGACCGCAGCCGGCAAGAATCGCCAAAGCCGCTACAATCGCGCTCATCCGGAAAACGACTCGCATGATCGTCCCTGAACAATTTAACCGATAGAGTTTAGCATGTCCGATACTGAATACCTGGCCCGTGCCGAGGCCGTGCTGGCGGCCGTCGAGCGTACCGTGGATGCCGCGAACGACGGCGATCACGACATCGATCTGGAGCGCAACGGCAGCGTGCTGACGCTGACGTTCGAGAACGGCTCGAAGATCATCGTCAACCTCCAGCCGCCGATGAAGGAGCTGTGGATCGCCGCGAAGGCGGGCGGGTTCCATTACCGTTTCGTGGACGGCGAATGGCGCGATACGCGCACCGGCACCGAGTTCTTCGCGGCGCTCACCGAGTACGCGACGCAGCAGGCCGGCCTGCCGATCACGTTCGGCGCGTAACGCGTCCGGCGCTTGCCTGGCCGGGCGGCCGATACGCCGGATCGAAGCACAACGAAAAAGCGCCCCGCGGGGCGCTTTTTTCATGCTCGGGCCGTTCGTGTCAGTGGCCGCGGAACAGGTTCATGATGTCCTGCTTCTCCTGTTCGTCGACATGCGGCACCGCTTCGTCGGTGCTCTGCACCGCCGGCGCCTGCGGCACGCCGACCGTCGACACGAAGCCGTGCCCCGGCGTGAAGTCGGTGAAGTACAACTCGCTGCCGAGCGCCTGGACGTCGTCCGGCATCGTCGGCTTGAACTCCGGCACGCCCTTCAGCGCCGCGCCCATATAGTCGATCCAGACCGGCAACGACAGGCCGCCGCCGGTTTCGCGATCGCCGAGGCTGCGCGGGTTGTCGTAACCGATCCACGCGATCGCCGCGAGCGTGTGCTGGTAGCCGGCGAACCACGCGTCGTGCGAGTCGTTCGTCGTGCCGGTCTTGCCTGCGAGGTCGGTGCGCTTCAGCACGTTGGTGCGCGCGCCCGTGCCGCGCTGCGCGACGCTCTGCAGCAGGCTGTTCATCACGTATGCGTTGCGCGCGTCGATCGCGCGCGGCGCGTTTTGCTCGGCGATGAGCGGCTGCGCGCGGGCGACGACAGCGCCGTTCGGATCGGTCACTTCGGCGATCAGGTACGGATTCACGCGGAAGCCGCCGTTCGCGAACACCGAGTACGCGCCGGCCATCTGCAGCGGCGTGACCTGGCCCGCGCCGAGCGCCATCGGCAGGTAGGCCGGATGACGGTCGGCGTCGAAGCCGAAGCGCGTGATGTACTGCTGCGCGTACTTCGTGCCGATGTGGTTCAGGATCCGGATCGACACGAGGTTGCGCGAGCGCTGCAGCGCGGTGCGCATCGACATCGGGCCTTCGAAGCCGCCGCCGTAGTTCTTCGGTTCCCACGGCTGGCCGCCGGTTTCCGCTGCGCTGAAATACAGCGGGCCGTCGTTGATCACCGTGGCCGGACCGAGGCCCTTGTCGAGCGACGCCGAGTAGATGAACGGCTTGAACGACGAACCCGGTTGCCGCCACGCCTGCGTGACGTGGTTGAACTTGTTCTTGTTGTAGTCGAAGCCGCCGACCAGCGAGCGGATCGCGCCGTCCTGCGGAACGATCGAGATGAACGCGCCTTCGACCTGCGGCAACTGCGTGATCGACCACTTCCCGGCGTCGTTCTTCACGACCCGGACGATCGCGCCCGGGCGGATGCGCCGGTTCGGCTGCGCGCCGGCCGACAGCGCGCCCGACGCGAAGCGCAGGTTGTCGCCTTCGATCGTCGCGCTGCTGCCGTCGATGAAGGCGATGGTGATCTGGCGCGGGGTGGCCGCGGTGACGACCGCCGCGATCAGCTCGCCGTTGTCGGGGTGTTCGAGCAGCGCATCGTCGATCGCCTGCTCGCGATCGTCGGCGCCGGCCGGCAATTCGATGAAGCCTTCCGGCCCGCGATAGCCGTGGCGGCGCTCGTAATCCATGATGCCCTTGCGCAGCGAGGTGTAGGCAACCTGCTGGTCGGCGGAATCGATCGTCGTGACGACGTTGAAGCCGCGCGTGTAGGTTTCCTCGCGGTACTGTGCGTACATCATTTGTCGGACCATTTCCGCGACGTACTCGGCGTGCACGCTGAACTCGCGGCCCGCACCCTTGACGGCGAGCGGCTGCGCGACGGCTTGGTCGTACTGCTCGCGCGTGATGAAGTTCAGCTCGAGCATCCGCTGCAGGATGTATTCCTGGCGCACCTTCGCGCGCTTCGGATTGACGACCGGGTTGTACGCGGATGGCGCTTTCGGCAGCCCCGCGAGCATCCCCGCTTCGGCGAGCGTGATGTCCTTCAGGTCCTTGCCGAAATAGACCCGCGCGGCGCTCGCGAAGCCGTACGCACGCTGGCCGAGATAGATCTGATTCATGTAGACCTCGAGAATCTGATCCTTCGTCAGCGCGCGCTCGATCCGGTAGGCCAGCAGCATTTCGTAGATCTTGCGCGTGTAGGTCTTTTCGCTCGACAGGAAGAAGTTGCGCGCGACCTGCATCGTGATCGTGCTCGCGCCCTGCGACGCATGGCCATTCGTCAGTGCGACGAAGCCGGCGCGGGCGATGCCGGTGAGGTCGACGCCGCCGTGATCGTAGAAGCGTGCGTCCTCGATCGCGAGGATCGCCTTCTTGAGCGAGTCGGGCACGTCCTTGAAATGGACGATGTCGCGGCGTTCCTCGCCGAATTCGCCGATCAGCACGTGATCGGACGTATAGATGCGCAGCGGTACCTTCGGACGATAGTCGGTCAGCGCGTCGAGCGACGGCATGTTCGGCCACGCGACGACAAGCGCGTAGCCGAGCACGAGGCCGCCGGCCACGACGAGGGCCACGCACATCGCGGCGAGGCCGATCAGGACTTTCAGCCACCAGGACCGCTTCTTCGGCTCGGGCGCGGGAGGCGGGGACGTAGGAGACGTGGATTGCATAGGCATACCGGAAAACAGTCCCGCGATTATAGCTGCCCGGTAAGACCGGTCCTGACGCGGGGGGCGGCGGCCGGAAACCGGCTGATCGCGGTGCCGCCGGCATAGTGTCCGCGAGGTCGCCCCGTGCCACAACTGGCCGTCCGGCCGACTGTCGGGCACACGCGCCGCTTTGCAGAATCAGGCCTCGGAAACGCGGCGTGGGCCGCAACGATCGCGGGAGGCTGGGATGGCAGGACGATGGGCGGCGCGGTTCGCGCCGGGCAGGCACCGTTCGACGGGCATCGACGTCGGGGCGGACGAGGTGAGGGTGGCCGTGCTGAGCCGGCGCGGGCGGGCCCTGGAGGTGCGGGTCGAAGGACTCGAGCGGGAGCCGGTCGGATTGCAGGACGGGCCGGAGGAGGCGCGCTGGGCCGCGGTCGCACGCGCGTTGGCGGCGGCCGTGTCGCGATTGTCGGCGGCGGGCGTGCGCTGCGATACGCGCGGCGTGATGGCGCTGCGCGACGACGAAATGCGGACCGCGACGCTCGACCTAGCCGGGCGCGACGACGTCGCGGACGCCGCCCGGCAGGCCGCTGAACGGATCTCGGGGCTGCCGCCCCACAGCCTCGCGTTCGACTGGCGGCAGGACGACGGCGCGTGCCCGGGCGAGATCGAGGTCGCCGTGGCGCCGCAGGCATTGCTCGAACGGCGGATCGACGTGGCCGCGCAGGCCGGCGTCGACCTGACGGCCGTCGACGGCGAGTCGGCCGCCGCGCTGCGCGCGTTGCGCTATGCCGCGCAGTTCGAACCCGACGCCCACGGCCCGTACGCCGCATTCTGGTTCTGCGACACGGGCGTACGCGGTTGGCGGATCGACGGTTCGATCGCCGTACCGGTGCTCGCGGTGTCCGGCGACGTGCAGGCGGCGTTCCCCGACGCATTGCGCCAGTGCGTGTTCGAGCCGGTGCGCTGCGTGCTCGTGGCCGGCGACGCGCGCAGCATCGCCCGCTGCGGTACGTCGGCCGCCGATATCGGCGATGCGCTCGGCGTGGCCGCGGTGCCGTTCGACTGCACCGGATGGGACGGACTGCCGGGCGTGCCCGCCGGAACGCAGGGCGGTCCGGCGTTTGCCCTCGCGATCGGGCTGGCGCTGCGCGGGGTGTGGGAATGATGGCCGATGTGGGGTTCGGGCGAACTGCCGCCGGCCACGCCGTGCTCGGCGGCTTCAATCTGCTGCCGTACCGTGAGCGGCTGGCGCAGGCGTTGCGGCGGCGCCGTGCCGCGCAGTGCGGGGCGGCGGTCGTGCTCGGCGTGCTCGGGGCCTGCGTTTGGACGGGTGCGGCGACGGCGTGGCGATGGCGCATGGATGCGGAGCGTACGCGTGTGGAGGCGCGGCTGCGGCAATTGCAGCCACGGATCGATGCCGCACGGCGCGCCGCCGGCGTGGCTGCCGACCTCGCGCGACGCGATGCACGGGCGGTCGTGCTTGCCGCGCCTTACCGGCGTGTCGCCGGGCTGCTCGCGACGCTGGCGCAGGTGCGCGACGACACCGTCCGGCTCGACGCATTGCGCACGACTGCGTCCGGCGCCGTGCTCGACGCGCGCACGACGAGTTACCGGGCGGCCGCGCGGTGGCTCGCACGGATTGCGGTCGAGCAGCGTGACTGGCGATTCGATGTCGGTGCGCTGACACCTGCTTCGGCCACGCCGGTCACGGGTTCGGCCGTGCCGTTCCGGTTTTCCGTGCAGGTGCGTTGGCACGACGCGCCGCCGCGGCAGAACGCAGCGGGAGGCGACGCATGACGGCGATCACGTATCGGTCCATGCCAGCCGGTGCCGGTCGGCGCGGCCGCGTGGCGCGGATGTCACCGGCCGCGGCGCATGCCATCGGCTGCGTGGCGGCATTCGCGTGCGTGACGATGGGCGGCATTCATCTGATGGATGCTGTCGACGCGAGCGGACTCGCACGCAGTCGCGCGTTGCTGGCAACGGCACAAGTGCGTGCCGCCGACGCACAGCGGCTGCTCGCGACCGCGCCACGGCGCGACCCGGACCCGGCTGCCGGGCACGCCTCCAGCGTGCCGAGTGCATCGGGGTGGCCCGCACTGATGCTTGAGCTGGCGGACCTGGCCGGCGCGAGCGGACTGCGGATCGTGTCGATCGAGCCGCGGCGCACTGACGAAGCGGCGCCGGATGGCCGACGCACGGTGCGGATCGTCGCGGACGGCGGCTTTCCGGAGCTGCTGCGGCTGATCGGCGGGCTGGCGAGTTTTCCCGCGCTGGTGGTGCCCTCGAGGCTGCATATCGAGCGCAAACCGCCCGCGTTGCGGGTGGACATGACGATCGACGTGTTTCCGGCGCTGTCGGGGGCTCGTGTTCCCGATGGCACGGTGCGGCTGCTTGCCGGCGTGCCGAGCGACGATCCATTCGGCGGCGATGGCTTGCCCACGCGGGCCGACGATGTGACGCCGCGCCTGGCCGGCACGATTCGCGACGTACGCGCCGGGCTCGCGCTGTTCGACGCGGGCGATGGCGCATTCGCGACCGTTGCGCCGGGCGAAGCGTTCGGGATGTCACGCGTGGTGAGCGTCGATGCCGGTGCGGTGACGCTTGTGACAGCCGACGGCGCGCGCCGGTTCGTCATGGATGACGGAGGTCGCCCATGACGAAGTACGGATGGCGGGCGATCGCATTCTGGGTCGGATCGGGCGTGGCCGCGGCACACGCGGCGCTGCCGCCGTTGCCCCTGTTGCCGCCTTTGCCGCCGGCCGGCTGGCCGATCGCATCGATGCAGGCGCATGCCCAGGACACACCGCTGCCGCAGGGCGCGCCCGACGGTGCGGACGGCGCAGCGCCCGCGCATGACGGCCCGCCGCCGTTCGAGCGGGCAGTGCGCGCGGCGCTTCAAGCGGACACAACCGCACCGGTGCTCCGGCTGGAAGGGCCGCCGATTCCATTGCCGCCGCCGACGCGCATGAGCGACGCCGCGGCGCGGCACCCCGGCGATGCGGATGACGCGCGGCGGATCTCGCTGAATCTGCAAGGCGCCGGGCTCGCTGCCGCGTTCGACGCGCTCGCGCGATTCACCGGGCTGAACATCATCGTCGGCGAGCAGGTGCGCGGCACCGTGACGTTACGTCTGAACAATGTCCGCTGGCGCGATGCGTTCGACACGTTGCTCGACACGCACGGGCTGGCGATGTCCCGGCGCGGCAACGTGATCTGGGTCACGCCGGCGGCCGAACTCGCCGCGCGCGAGCGCGAGCGCTTCGAAACGCATGCACGCGCGGCCGAGTTGGAGCCGCTCGCGAGCCGGACCTTCGCGCTGCATTACCCGCGCGCGCAGGACGTGCAGCGGCTGCTGGCCGGAGCGACCGGCCAGCGTCTGCTGTCGAAACGCGGCGCCGCGGCGGCCGACCCGCGCACGAACCTGTTGTTCGTCACCGATCTGGCGCCGCGCATCGCGCAGATCGCGGGCTTGATCGACGCGATCGACCGGCCATCGCGGCAGGTCCGGATCGAGGCGCGGATCGTAGAAGGCGAGCAGGGCTTCTCGCGCAACCTCGGCGCACGCGTCGCGCTGCGCGCGCAGGGACGGGCGCCCGCGGCCGAAGGCGCGGCATTCGCGACGGACACGCGCAACGCGCTCGACCTAGCCGCACGACCGCTCGGCGGCTTCGAGGCGGCGACGGCCGGCTTCACGTTGTTCGCCGCGCCGCTCAGCCGCGTGCTCGACGTTGAATTGAGCGCGCTCGAGGCGCAGGGGCGGGGCCAGATCGTTTCCAGCCCCCGCGTGGTGACGGCCGACCGCGTGAAGGCGATCGTCGAACAGGGCTCGGAGCTGCCGTACCAGGCGAAGGTCGGCAACGGCGTGAGCGGCGTGCAGTTCCGCCGCGCGACGCTGAAGCTCGAGGTCGAGCCGCAGATCACGCCCGACGGGCGCGTCGTGCTGGACCTGGACGTGACGAAGGACAGCATCGGCGAGCCGACGGCGGCCGGCCCGGCGATTCATACGAAGCACGTCCAGACACGCGTCGAGGTCGAGGACGGCGGAACGGTCGCGATCGGCGGGATTTACGAGCAGTTGAACCGGGACGATGTGACGCGGGTGCCGCTCTTGGGCAAAATACCGGTACTGGGCGCGCTTTTCCGGCACCGCGCACGGCGCGACCAGCGCAGCGAACTGGTCGTCTTCATCACGCCGACGGTCGTCGGCGCGCGTTGCGAAACGGCCGGCGCGGGCGACGCGGATGCGGGAAAAACGGGGCCGGAAGCCGGCGGCGCAGGCTCGACAAGGCAGCCGCTTTGCCAGTAAGCTGCGCCACACACCAGCAAGATTCAAGCAGAGGAAGCCGTTGCAAGCGCGGGACCCACATGCAAACGTATTTTTCGTCGGCCTTATGGGAGCGGGTAAGACCACCGTGGGCCGGGCGGTCGCGCGCCGGCTCGACAGGACGTTCTTCGACTCCGACCACGAAATCGAGGCCCGCACGGGTGCGCGCATTCCGGTGATCTTCGAGATGGAGGGCGAGGCCGGGTTTCGCGACCGCGAATCGCAGGTGATCGCCGATCTCACCCAGCGCGAGAACATCGTGCTCGCGACGGGCGGCGGCGCGGTGCTGCGGCCCGAGAATCGCGACTGCCTGAAAAGCAGCGGAATCGTCATCTATCTGCGCGCCAATCCGCACGATCTGTGGCTGCGCACCCGCAAGGACAAGAACCGCCCGCTGTTGCAAACCGACGATCCGAAGGCGCGTCTCGAAGCGCTCTACGAAGTGCGCGACCCGCTGTACCGCGAATGCGCGGACTTCATCATCGAGACCGGCCGCCCGTCGGTCAACGGCCTCGTCAACATGGTGCTGATGCAACTCGAACTGGCAGGCGTCATCGCCAAGCCGCTACAAGCATGATTACCGTCAACGTCGATCTGGGCGAGCGCGCCTACCCGATTCACATTGGTGCCGGCCTGATCGGCCGCACCGAGCTGTTCGCCCCTCACATCACCGGTTCGTCGGTCACGATCGTCACGAACACGACGGTCGATCCGCTCTACGGCGACGTGCTGCGCGCGGCGCTCGCGCCGCTCGGCAAGCGCGTGTCGACGGTCGTGCTGCCGGACGGCGAGGCCTACAAGAACTGGGAAACGCTGAACCTGATCTTCGACGGCCTGCTGACCGAGCGCGCCGACCGCAAGACGACGCTCGTCGCACTCGGCGGCGGCGTGATCGGCGACATGACCGGCTTCGCCGCCGCGTGCTACATGCGCGGCGTGCCGTTCATCCAGGTGCCGACGACGCTGCTGTCGCAAGTCGATTCGTCGGTCGGCGGCAAGACGGGCATCAACCACCCGCTCGGCAAGAACATGATCGGTGCGTTCTACCAGCCGCAGGCCGTGATCGCCGATATCGGCGCGCTGACCACGTTGCCCGATCGCGAGCTGGCGGCCGGCGTGGCCGAGGTCATCAAGACGGGCGCGATCGCCGATGCGGCATTCTTCGACTGGATCGAGGCGAACGTCGAGGCGCTGAACCGCCGCGAGCCGGCCGCGCTCGCGCATGCGGTGAAGCGCTCGTGCGAGATCAAGGCGAGCGTGGTCGCAGCCGACGAACGCGAAGGCGGGCTGCGTGCGATCCTGAATTTCGGCCATACGTTCGGCCATGCGATCGAGGCCGGGCTCGGTTATGGCGAGTGGCTGCACGGCGAAGCGGTCGGCTGCGGGATGGTGATGGCGGGCGACTTGTCGGTGCGGCTCGGCCTGCTCGACGAAGCGTCGCGGCAGCGGCTCGACGCGGTGATCGCCGCCGCACATCTGCCGGTGCGCGGGCCGGCACTCGGCGATGCGCGCTACATGGACCTGATGCGCGTCGACAAGAAGGCTGAAGCCGGAGCGATCAAGTTCATCCTGCTGAAGCGATTCGGCGATACGCTGATCACCCAGGCGCCCGACGAAGCCGTGTTCGCTACGCTGGCGCAGACGACCCGGTAACGGCGCCCCGGATGCCCCGGCGCCCCTGACATGGAGGAGACGTGAGCGAGACATCCAGCAGCAAACCGACCCGAGCCGGCCGCGCATCTGCCGCGGCGCTGGCCGAGCCGCCGACGCTGGCGGCGCTGGAAGCCCATCTCGCTCCGTATGCCGCCCACGCGTCGCAGTCGCGCGGCCGCCGCCATCAGGAAACCCCGCCGGCGGCGCGCACCGAATTCCAGCGCGACCGCGACCGCATCGTTCATTCGACCGCGTTCCGCCGGCTCGAATACAAGACGCAGGTCTTCGTCAATCACGAAGGCGACCTGTTTCGCACCCGCCTCACGCACAGCCTCGAAGTCGCGCAGATCGCGCGTTCGGTCGCGCGCAACCTGCGCCTGAACGAGGATCTCGTCGAAGCGATCTCGCTCGCGCACGATCTCGGTCATACGCCGTTCGGCCATGCCGGGCAGGACGCGCTGAATGCGTGCATGCGCGAGCACGGCGGCTTCGAGCACAACCTGCAGAGCCTGGCGGTGGTCGACGAACTCGAGGAGCACTACGGCGCGTTCAATGGCCTGAACCTGTGCTTCGAGACGCGCGAAGGCATCCTCAAGCACTGTTCGCGCGAGAACGCCCGCAAGCTCGGCGCACTCGGCGAGCGTTTCCTGCAAGGCCGCCAGCCGTCGCTGGAAGCGCAGCTCGCGAACATTGCGGACGAAATCGCGTACAACAACCACGACGTCGACGACGGCCTGCGCTCCGGCCTGATCACGATCGAGCAGCTCGCCGAAGTCGAGCTGTGGCAGCGCCACTACGACGCGGCGCTCGCCGAATTCCCGCATCTCGAAGGCCGCCGCCTCGTGCACGAGACGGTGCGCCGCATCATCAACACGCTGATCGTCGACCTGATCGACGAGACCACGCGCAATCTCGCCCGTGTCGCGCCCGCGTCGCTCGACGACGTGCGCGCCGCGCCGCCGCTCGTCGCGCACAGCGAGCCGATCGCCGCGCAGGCGGCGGCCCTCAAGCGTTTCCTGTTCAAGAACCTGTATCGCCACTACAAGGTGATGCGCATGGCGAACAAGGCGCAGCGCGTCGTCACCGGGCTGTTCGACGCGTTCATCGACGATCCGCGCCTGCTGCCGCCGCCGTACCAGTCGGACGACGAAGCGCAGCAGCCGCGCCTCGTCGCGCACTACATCGCCGGCATGACCGACCGCTTCGCGCTGAAGGAATACCAGCGCCTGTTCGTCATCAACGACAACTGACTGTCACAAACGATCACTAGACTTCGCCGGTTCAATGGCGACGGGAATGTTGCACACGCTGTTGGTAACGTTTTCACAGGAGAGAGATCGATGAAGAAGAAGCCCGCGGGGACAATGGTTCGCTCGATCGCGCTGGGCGGCGCGCTCATGTTCGGTGCGCAGCATGCGGCGTTCGCCGCGACGGAGATCCAGTTCTGGCATGCGATGGAGTCGGCGCTCGGTGAGCGCGTCAACGAGCTCGCCACGCAGTTCAACGCATCGCAGAGCGACTACAAGATCGTGCCGGTCTTCAAGGGCACGTACGACCAGGCACTCGCGGCGGGCATCGCCGCCTATCGCAGCGGCAACGCGCCGGCGATCCTCCAGGTCTATGAAGTCGGCACCGCGACGATGATGCAGGCGAAGAAGGCCGTCGTGCCGGTCTACGACGTGTTCAAGCAGGCCGGCGTGCCGCTCGACGAAAAGGCGTTCGTACCGACCATCGCGAGCTACTACAGCGACGCGAAGACGGGCCATCTCGTGTCGATGCCGTTCAACAGCTCGACGCCGGTGCTGTACTACAACAAGGACGCGTTCAAGAAGGCCGGGCTCGACCCGAACCAGCCGCCGAAGACGTGGGCCGACGTGCAGGCCGCCGCGGAGAAGCTGCGCAAATCCGGGATGACGTGCGGCTTCACGACCGGCTGGCAGGGCTGGATCCAGCTCGAGAACTACAGCGCGTGGCATGCGCTGCCGTTCGCAAGCCGCAACAACGGCTTCGACGGCGCCGACGCGGCGCTCGAATTCAACAAGCCGCAGCAGGTCGCGCACATCGCGTTCCTGCAACAGATGCAGAAGGACGGCACGTTCACGTACGCGGGCCGCAAGGACGAGGCATCGGCGAAGTTCTACAGCGGCGACTGCGGGATCCTGACGACGTCGTCGGGCGCGCTCGCGAACGTGCAGAAGTTCGCGAAGTTCAGCTATGGCACCGGCATGATGCCGTACGACGCGAACGTGAAGGGCGCGCCGCAGAACGCGATCATCGGCGGCGCGAGCCTGTGGGTGCTGGCCGGCAAAGATCCGGCGACCTACAAGGGCGTCGCGAAATTCCTCGCGTTCCTGGCCTCGCCGCCGATCGCCGCGAAGTGGCACCAGGAAACCGGCTACCTGCCGGTCACGACGGCTGCGTACGAACTCACGCGCCAGCAGGGCTTCTATGCGAAGAACCCGAGCGCGGAAACCGCGATCAAGCAGATGATGAACAAGCCGCCGCTGCCGTATACGAAGGGGCTGCGCCTCGGCAACATGCCGCAGATCCGCACGGTCGTCGACGAAGAGCTGGAGCAGGTCTGGGCGGAGAAGAAGTCGCCGAAGGAGGCGCTCGACTCGGCGGCGTCGCGCGGCGACGAGCTGCTGCGCCGCTTCGAGAAGTCGGGCGGCTGAGCCTGCATCGCGTTCGTGCCGCCGGCCGCTGCATCGCGTATGCGCGCGTGCGGGCCGGCGGCACGGTTCCCTTCCCGTTTCGCCTCCGGACACCCGCGATGCAATCCCGTTCCCGTTTCGGCGCGAGCCTGCTGCCGTACCTGCTGATCGCGCCGCAGCTCGCGATCACCGCCGTGTTCTTCCTGTGGCCGGCCGGCGTCGCGCTGTGGCAGTCGACGCAGATGCAGGACGCGTTCGGCACGTCGAGTGAATTCGTCGGCTTCGCGAACTTCACGCACCTGTTCGCCGACCCGCTGTACCTCGACTCGTTCCGCACGACGCTGGTGTTCAGCTCGCTCGTCACGGTCAGCGGGCTCGTCGTGTCGCTGCTGCTCGCCGCCTGCGCCGATCGCGTGATCCGCGGCGCGCGCGTATACCGCACGCTGCTGATCTGGCCGTATGCGGTCGCGCCGACGATCGCGGCCGTGCTGTGGGCGTTCCTGTTCAACCCGAGCATCGGCCTCGTCACCTATGCGCTCGCGAAGGGCGGCATCGTGTGGAATCACGCGCTGAACGGCGGCCAGGCGATGTTCCTCGTCGTGCTCGCGTCGGTATGGAAGCAGGTGAGCTACAACTTCCTGTTCTTCTACGCAGGACTGCAGGCGATTCCGCGCTCGCTGATCGAGGCGGCGGCGATCGACGGTGCCGGGCCGGTGCGGCGCTTCTTCCACATCGTGCTGCCGCTGCTGTCGCCGACGAGCTTCTTCCTGCTGGTCGTGAACCTCGTCTACGCGTTCTTCGACACCTTCCCGGTGATCGACGCGGCCACCGCCGGCGGCCCCGCGCAGAGCACGAAGACGCTGATCTACAAGATCTTCACGGAAGGCTTCCAGGGGCTCGACATCGGCAGCTCGGGCGCGCAGTCGGTCGTGCTGATGATCATCGTCGTCGGCCTGACGGTGATCCAGTTCCGCTTCGTCGAACGCAGGGTGCAATACGCATGATCGAAAATCGCAAGGGCTTCGACCTGTTCTGCCACGCAGTGCTGATCGCGGGCGTCGTGCTGATCGTGTTCCCCGTGTACGTCGCGTTCTGCGCGGCGACCATGAACGCGCAGGAAGTGTTCACGATCCCGCTGTCGCTGGTGCCGAGCACGCACCTGCTGGAGAACGTCGCCTATATCTGGGGGCACGGCAGCGGCGGCACGACGGCGCCGTTCGGCCGGCTGCTCGTCAACAGCTTCGTGATGGCGCTCGCGATCGCGGTCGGCAAGATCGCGGTGTCGATCCTGTCCGCGTACGCGATCGTCTACTTCCGCTTCCCGTTCCGCAACACGGCGTTCTGGCTGATCTTCATCACGCTGATGCTGCCGGTCGAGGTGCGGATCTTCCCGACCGTGCAGGTCGTGTCGACGCTCCACATGACGAACACCTACGCGGGGCTCTCGCTGCCGCTGATCGCATCGGCGACCGCGACGTTCCTGTTCCGCCAGTTCTTCATGACGCTGCCCGACGAGCTGATGGACGCCGCGCGCATCGACGGCGCGGGGCCGCTGCGCTTCTTCCGGGACGTCGTGCTGCCGCTGTCGAAGACGAGCATCGCGGCGCTGTTCGTGATCACGTTCATCTACGGCTGGAACCAATATCTGTGGCCGATCCTGATCACGACGGAGGCGTCGCTGTCGACGGCGGTGGTGGGCATCAAGACGATGATCGCGAGCGGCGACGCCGCGACCGAATGGCAATACGTAATGGCGGCGACGCTGCTGGCGATGATTCCGCCGCTCGTCGTCGTGCTGGCGATGCAGCGCTGGTTCGTGCGCGGCCTCGTCGATTCCGAGAAATAACCACGGACGGCAACCGGGAGAAGGACCAAGTATGGCTGCGCTGAGCTTGAAGGGCGTCAGGAAATCCTACGACGGCAAGCAGCACGTGCTGCATGGCATCGACGTGGAGATCGCCGACGGCGAATTCATCGTGCTGGTCGGCCCGTCGGGCTGCGGCAAGTCGACGCTGCTGCGGATGATCGCGGGGCTCGAGACGGTGACGGACGGCGAGATCGCGATCGGCGAGCGCGTGGTCAACGCGCTGGAGCCGAAGGATCGCGACATCGCGATGGTGTTCCAGAACTACGCGCTGTATCCGCACATGACGGTCGCGCAGAACATGGGCTACGGGCTGAAGATCCGCGGCATCGAGCGCGCGACGATCGACGCGCGGGTCGCTGCCGCCGCGAAGATCCTCGAGCTCGAGCCGCTGCTCGCGCGGCGGCCGCGCGAACTGTCGGGCGGCCAGCGGCAGCGCGTCGCGATGGGGCGCGCGATCGTGCGCGAGCCGTCGGTATTCCTGTTCGACGAGCCGCTGTCGAACCTCGACGCGAAGTTGCGCGTGCAGATGCGGCTCGAGATCCAGCGGCTGCATGCGCGGCTCGCGACCACGAGCGTGTACGTGACGCACGACCAGATCGAGGCGATGACGCTCGCGCAGCGCGTGATCGTGATGAACCGCGGCTATGCGGAGCAGATCGGCGCGCCGGTCGACGTGTACGAGAAGCCGGCGACGGTGTTCGTCGCGGGCTTCATCGGCTCGCCGGCGATGAACCTTATGCACGGCCGGCTGTCGGAGGATGGCGCGACGTTTACGGTCGCGGGCGGCGGCCCGGCGCTGCCGGTCGCCGGCGCGCCCGGCATCGGCACCGCGATCGCCACCGGGCGCGACTGGGTGCTCGGCGTGCGGCCGGAGCACATGACGCCGCAGCCGGGCGTCGCGCAGGCGACGCTGCCGGTCGACTCGTGCGAGCTGCTCGGCGCGGACAACCTCGCGCACGGCCGCTGGGGCAACCACGACGTCGCGGTGCGGCTGCCGCACGCGGATCGTCCCGCGCGCGGCACGGCGCTGGGTGCCGCGCTGCCCGCGCACCGGCTGCATTTCTTCGATCCCGAGACCGGCAAGCGGGCCGGCTGATCCTGACGAACCCGTTGCGAGGCGCATGATGACTTCCCGAACCGACTGGCCCTATCCGCGCGTCGTCGCCCATCGCGGCGGCGGCACGCTCGCACCGGAGAACACGCTCGCCGCGTTCGACGAGGGCGCGCGGCGCGGTCACCGGATGGTCGAGTTCGACGCGAAGCTATCCGCCGACGACGTGACGTTCCTCCTGCACGACGACACGGTCGACCGCACGTCGAACGGCCGCGGCCCGGCGGCGGGCATGCGTTATGCGGCGCTGGCCGCGCTCGACGCCGGTGCCTGGTTCGACGCGCGTTTCACGGGCGAGCGGATGCCGACGCTCGAGGCGGCGGCGGCGCGCTGCGTCGCGCACGGGCTGGCGGCGAACGTCGAGATCAAGCCGTGCCCGGGCCGCGAGCGCGACACGGGGCAGCGGGTCGCGGCCGATGCGGCCGCGTACTGGCATGGCGCGGCGGTGCCGCCGCTCTTGTCGTCGTTCTCGTTCGAGGCGCTGCAACAGGCGCGCGCGAGCGCACCGGCGCTGCCGCGCGGGATGCTGTACGAGGCGGTACCGGACGACTGGCACGCGCAGGTCGTCGGTGCGCTCGGCTGCGTATCGTTGCACGCAAGCCACAAGGAGCTCGATGAACCGCTCGTGCGCGCGATCAAGGCGGCCGGCCTGCGGATCCTGGTGTACACGGTCAACGACCTCGCCCGGGCGCGCGAACTCGCGCGCTGGGGCGTCGATGCGGTCTGCACGGACCGGATCGACCTGATCGCCGCCGATGCGCTGGACGACATCGCGTAGCGACCGGTCCCGCGCGATGCTGGTGGCGGGAAAACCCTGAGGCAAAAAAACGACGCCCCGGCGGGTTTCCGCCGGGGCGTTTTCCATCGTGGAGACGTTACGTCACGAAAAATCGGCTACAAATTGCAGCAGGATTAACCATTCCCCAAATATTCGACTACGCTTAGAAGCGGTAGCCGATGTTCAGGTACGTGACGATCGGATTGAGCGAGATCTTCGCTTTCGACGTTTCGGTCAGGGTGCCGACCGGCGTCCGGCGGGCCGTCGTGAAGGTCGCGGTGACGCTGATCGGGATGTACGAGATCGACAGGCCGCCGAACCAGTGTTTCGTGAAGTTGTACGTGAAGCCGGCGTTGAACACGGGCGCCCACTGGTTGCTGGTCGTCGCGCTGGTCGGGCCGCCGAGCACGCCGTTCTCGAAGCTGCTGTTCGTGATCTTTGCGCCGGTGAACCACGTATATGTCGCGCCGACGCCGACATACGGACGGAACTTCGCGTTGGCGTCGTTGAAGTGGTAGCGCAGCAATACGGCGGGGCTCCACTGGTACGCACGGCCGAGTACGCCGAAGTTTTCGAACCGACCCTTGCCGGTAATGTCGAACTTCGGCGGTATCCCCATCACGAGCTCGGTGGAGATATGGTCGGTGACGAAGTAGCCCGCTGCGAGACCGAGCGTATCGGCGTCGTTGATGCCGGCGCCGGTGTTGGGAATCGATTGGTTGATGGGCGTGCCGCCGACGCCGTAGACGAACAGCGGGTCGCTGCTGTCCTGCGGCGAAAAGTGCAGCCAGCCGGTGCTGACGTAGAAATCACCTGCGGATTGTGCGTGTGCCGTACCGCCCGCGAATGCGAGCGCCACGGCCCCCGTAATGGCCAGTTTTCGTTTCATTGTGTCTCCTCCGATCAAAGGCGTGCTCATTATGACGACTGCGTTTAAAACCAAACAAGCTCGCAAGTTAGAGCTTTCTCCCTAGGATTCGCACGACCGTACGCTTCCGCGCCCCGCCAGGACAGGCATTCTACGCAGGTGCGCATTTTCGGACCTTCGGGTATTTCCTAACGCGTTCAAACGGACATTCAGCATGGCACGGTTAGCACGACTCTACGTTCCCGACCAGCCGCAGCACGTGATACTGCGCGGCCTGGATCAGCAACCCGCGTTTGTCGACGACCAGGACTACGAACTCTTCATCGATTGTCTGAAGGCCGCGGCACGCGATCACCATCTTTCGGTGCATGCCTACGTGCTGCTGCCGCGTCAGGTGCAGCTCCTCGTGACGCCGAGCGACGAGGCGAGCCTGCCGAAGGCGATGCAGGCGGTGGGCCGCCGCTACGTCGCGCATTTCAACCGGCGCTATTCGCGGCGCGGCACCCTGTGGGAAGGCCGCTATCGCGCGACCGTGATCGAAGGCGAGCGCTATTTCCTGCTCGCGAGCCGCGTGGTCGAGATGAGCCCGGTGCGCGCGCAGCTGGTCGCGACGCCCGACGCCTATCGCTGGTCGAGCTACCGGCACCACGTCGGGCTCACCGTCGACAGCCTGATCACCGACCATCCGCTCTACTGGGCGCTCGGCAACACGCCGTTCGACCGTCAGCGCGCGTACAAGGAGCTGTGCGAGCAGCCGCTCGACGAGCGGCAGGCCGATCAGCTCCAGCAGGCGACACTCAAGGGCTGGGTGCTCGGCGGCGAGAACTACCGCGAGTGGGCGGCGCGCACGGCGAACCGCCGCGTGTCGCCGCTGCCGCGCGGACGCCCCAGAAAGGTGCGTGAAAACACGCCGCCGATCCAGCAGTAACGCGGGAAAGGCGGATCACGAGGCGGCGCCGCGGGCGCCGCTTCTTTTTGCACCAAAATGATACGGCCCCAATAAAACAGCACCAGATCCGAGCATCTGTTTAAATGGGGTTCGATCAAGCGGTTTTTGTTGCTATTCCTTTGATTCGTCGCGTATATTCCGAATTCCGGTGGCCCGGGTGAAGCTCGCCCAACCACTGTCGGCCGTGCCGTCTCCCGTCGGGAGCGGGATCGACGGCAACAAAAAAATGGTTCAACGGCCCTCGAGGCCCCTTTACGACGGTGTCCCCATGAACGACCACCAGCAGCCGCTCGCCGCGGTGCCCGCCGCACAAGGTCTGTACGACCCGCAAAACGAACACGACGCCTGCGGCGTCGGCTTCGTCGCTCACATCAAGGGCAAGAAGAGCCACGAGATCATTCAGCAGGGTCTGAAGATCCTCGAGAACCTCGATCACCGCGGTGCGGTCGGTGCCGATCCGCTGATGGGCGACGGCGCCGGCATCCTGATCCAGATTCCGGACGCGTTCTATCGCGAGGAAATGTCGAAGCAGGGCGTGACGCTGCCGCCGGCCGGCGAATATGGGGTCGGCATGATCTTCCTGCCGAAGGAAAATGCATCGCGTCTCGCGTGCGAGCAGGAGCTCGAGCGGACGGTGCGGGCAGAAGGGCAGGTCGTGCTCGGCTGGCGCGACGTGCCGGTCGACCATACGATGCCGATCTCGCCGACGGTCAAGGCGAGCGAGCCGCTGATCCGCCAGATCTTCATCGGCCGCGGCAAGGACATCATGGTGACGGACGCGCTCGAGCGGAAGCTGTACGTGATCCGCAAGACCGCGAGCCACCGCATCCAGGCGCTGAAGCTCAAGCACGGCAAGGAATACTTCGTGCCGTCGATGTCGGCGCGCACGATCGTCTACAAGGGGCTGCTGCTGGCGGGCCAGGTCGGCGTGTACTACCGCGACCTGCAGGACGCGCGCGTCGTGTCGGCGCTCGCGCTCGTGCACCAGCGCTTCTCGACCAACACGTTCCCGGCCTGGGAGCTGGCGCACCCGTACCGGATGATCGCGCACAACGGCGAGATCAACACCGTGAAGGGCAACGTGAACTGGCTGAACGCGCGTACCGGCGCGATCGCGTCGCACGTGCTCGGCGACGACCTGCCGAAGCTGTGGCCGCTGATCTACCCGGGCCAGTCGGACACCGCATCGTTCGACAACTGTCTCGAACTGCTGGTGATGGCCGGCTACCCGCTCGTGCACGCGGTGATGATGATGATCCCGGAAGCCTGGGAACAGCACACGCTGATGGACGAGAACCGCCGCGCGTTCTACGAATACCACGCCGCGATGATGGAGCCGTGGGACGGCCCCGCCGCGATCGCGTTTACCGACGGCCGCCAGATCGGCGCGACGCTCGACCGTAACGGCCTGCGCCCGGCGCGCTACATCGTGACCGACGACGACCTCGTCATCATGGCGTCGGAAGCCGGCACGCTGCAGATCCCCGAATCGAAGATCGTCAAGAAGTGGCGCCTGCAGCCGGGCAAGATGTTCCTGATCGACATGGAACACGGCCGCATCATCGACGACAAGGAGCTCAAGGACAACCTCGCGAACGCGAAGCCGTACAAGAGCTGGATCGACGCCGTGCGCATCAAGCTCGACGAGATCGAGCCGAAGGCCGAGGACGTCGCGGCCGGCCGCACGCAGGGCGCCGCGCTGCTCGACCGCCAGCAGGCGTTCGGCTATACGCAGGAAGACCTGAAGTTCCTGATGGCGCCGATGGCGCAGCAGGGCGAAGAGGCCGTCGGTTCGATGGGCAACGACTCGCCGCTCGCGGTGATGTCGAACAAGAACAAGACGCTCTATCACTACTTCAAGCAGCTGTTCGCGCAGGTCACGAACCCGCCGATCGACCCGATCCGCGAGAACATGGTGATGTCGCTCGTGTCGTTCATCGGCCCGAAGCCGAACCTGCTCGACACGAACAACATCAACCCGCCGATGCGTCTCGAAGTGTCGCAGCCGGTGCTCGACTTCAAGGACATCGCGAAGATCCGCGCGATCGACCAGTACACGGGCGGCAAGTTCAGCGCGTACGAACTGAACATCTGCTACCCGGTCGCGTGGGGCAAGGAAGGCATCGAGGCGCGCCTCGCGTCGCTGTGCGCGGAAGCCGTCGACGCGGTCAAGTCGGGCTACAACATGCTGATCGTGTCGGACCGCAAGACGGACGCCGAGCACGTCGCGATTCCGGCGCTGCTCGCCACGTCGGCGATCCACTCGCACCTCGTCCAGCAAGGGCTGCGCACGAGCACGGGCCTCGTCGTCGAGACGGGCTCCGCACGCGAGACGCACCACTTCGCGCTGCTCGCGGGCTACGGCGCGGAAGCCGTGCACCCGTACCTCGCGATGGAAACGCTCGCGAAGATGGCCGAAGGCCTGTCTGGCGACCTGTCGCCGGAGAAGGCCGTCTACAACTTCACGAAGGCGGTCGGCAAGGGCCTGCAGAAGGTGATGTCGAAGATGGGCATCTCGACGTACATGTCGTACACGGGCGCGCAGATCTTCGAAGCGCTCGGCCTGTCGAGCGACCTCGTCGAGAAGTACTTCAAGGGCACGGCCTCGAAGGTCGGCGGTATCGGCCTGTTCGAAGTCGCGGAAGAAGCGATCCGCCTGCACCGCGATGCGTTCGGCGACAACCCGGTCCTGCGCGACATGCTCGACGCGGGCGGCGAGTACGCGTATCGCGTGCGCGGCGAAGACCACATGTGGACGCCGGACTCGATCGCGAAGCTCCAGCACGCGACGCGCAGCAACTCGTACCAGACGTACAAGGAATACGCGCACCTGATCAACGACCAGACCAAGCGTCACATGACGTTCCGCGGCCTGTTCGAGTTCAAGGTCGAGCCGACCAAGGCGATCCCGATCGAAAACGTCGAACCGGCGAAGGACATCGTGAAGCGCTTCGCGACGGGCGCGATGTCGCTCGGTTCGATCAGCACGGAAGCGCACGCGACGCTCGCGATCGCGATGAACCGGATCGGCGGCAAGTCGAACACCGGCGAAGGCGGCGAGGACGAGAAGCGCTACCGCAACGAACTGCGCGGTATTCCGATCAAGTCGGGCGAGACGCTGAAGTCGGTGATCGGCGACGAGATCGTCAGCGACATTCCGCTGAAGGACGGCGATTCGCTGCGCTCGAAGATCAAGCAGGTCGCGTCGGGCCGCTTCGGCGTCACTGCCGAGTACCTGGCATCGGCCGACCAGATCCAGATCAAGATGGCGCAGGGCGCGAAGCCGGGCGAAGGCGGCCAGCTGCCGGGCCACAAGGTGTCCGAATACATCGGCAAGCTGCGTTACTCGGTGCCGGGCGTCGGCCTGATCTCGCCGCCGCCGCACCACGACATCTACTCGATCGAGGATCTGGCGCAGCTGATCCACGACCTGAAGAACGTGAACCCGAGCTCGAGCATCTCGGTGAAGCTGGTGTCGGAAGTCGGCGTCGGCACGGTCGCGGCCGGTGTCGCGAAGGCGAAGGCCGACCACGTCGTGATCGCCGGCCATGACGGCGGCACGGGCGCGTCGCCGCTGTCGTCGGTCAAGCATGCGGGCACGCCGTGGGAACTCGGCCTCGCCGAAACGCAGCAGACGCTGGTGCTGAACCGCCTGCGCGGCCGCATCCGCGTGCAGGCCGACGGCCAGATGAAGACGGGCCGCGACGTCGTGATCGGCGCACTGCTCGGCGCGGACGAATTCGGCTTCGCGACGGCACCGCTCGTCGTCGAAGGCTGCATCATGATGCGCAAGTGCCACCTGAACACGTGCCCGGTCGGCGTCGCGACGCAGGATCCGGTGCTGCGTGCGAAGTTCAAGGGCCAGCCCGAGCACGTCGTGAACTACTTCTTCTTCGTCGCCGAGGAAGTGCGCGAGATCATGGCGCAGCTCGGCGTCGCGAAGTTCGACGACCTGATCGGCCGTGCCGACCTGCTTGATACGCGCAAGGGCATCGAGCACTGGAAGGCGAAGGGCCTCGACTTCTCGCGCGTGTTCTACCAGCCGGAAGAGTGCGAGGACGTCGCGCCGCGTCACGTCGACGTGCAGGATCACGGCCTCGAGCGCGCGCTCGACCACGTGCTGATCGAGAAGGCGAAGGCCGCGATCGAGAACGGCGAGCATGTGTCGTTCATCCAGCCGGTGCGCAACGTGAACCGGACGGTCGGCGCGATGCTGTCGGGCGTGATCGCGAAGAAGCACGGCCACGAAGGCCTGGCCGACGACGCGGTGCACATCCAGCTGAAGGGCACGGCCGGCCAGAGCTTCGGCGCGTTCCTCGCGAAGGGCGTGACGCTCGACCTCGTCGGCGACGGCAACGACTACGTCGGCAAGGGCCTGTCGGGCGGCCGGATCATCATCCGTCCGACCAACGACTTCCGCGGCAAGTCCGAGGAAAACATCATCTGCGGCAACACGGTGATGTACGGCGCGATCGAAGGCGAATCGTTCTTCCGCGGCGTCGCGGGCGAACGCTTCTGCGTGCGTAACTCGGGCGCGACGGCGGTCGTCGAAGGCACGGGCGACCACGGTTGCGAATACATGACGGGCGGCACGGTCGTCGTGCTCGGCGAAACCGGGCGCAACTTCGCGGCCGGCATGTCGGGCGGTCTCGCGTACATCTACGATCCCGAAGGCACGTTCGCGGCGAAGTGCAACAAGTCGATGGTCGCGCTCGAGCCGGTGCTGCAGCAGGCCGAGCAGGAGCGCACGGTCGACCGCGCGCTCTGGCATGCGGGCACGACGGACGAAGCGCTGCTCAAGGGGCTCGTCGAGCGTCATTTCCAGTTCACGGGTTCGCCGCGCGCGAAGTCGCTGCTGGAAAACTGGGACGCGGCGCGCCGCCAGTTCGTGAAGGTGTTCCCGCACGAATACAAGCGCGCGCTGGGCGAGATCGGTGCGAAGAAGGCGGCGAAGGAAGTGCTGGCCGCCTGAGCGACGAACGACATAGCGAATGCCGCGCGCGCCTGACGGCCGCGCGCGGCTCCCCCACCCGATACACCGAACAGAAGAGCACCTTATGGGCAAGGCAACCGGTTTTCTGGAGTTCGAACGCCGCCACGAGGCGTACGAAGCACCGCTCACGCGCGTGAAGCACTACAAGGAATTCGTCGCGGCGCTGACCGACGCGGACGCGAAGGTCCAGGGCGCACGCTGCATGGACTGTGGCATCCCGTTCTGCAACAACGGCTGCCCGGTCAACAACATCATTCCGGACTTCAACGATCTCGTTTACCGCCAGGACTGGCAGCAGGCGATCGAAGTCCTGCATTCGACCAACAACTTCCCCGAGTTCACGGGCCGCATCTGCCCGGCGCCGTGCGAGGCAGCCTGCACGCTCGGGATCAACAACGATCCGGTCGGCATCAAGTCGATCGAGCACGCGATCATCGACAAGGCCTGGGCGGAAGGCTGGGTGAAGCCGCTGCCGGCCGAACACAAGACCGGCAAGAAAGTCGCGGTCGTCGGTTCTGGCCCCGCGGGCCTCGCCGCTGCGCAGCAGCTCGCGCGTGCCGGCCACGACGTGACGGTGTTCGAGAAGAACGATCGCGTCGGCGGCCTGCTGCGTTACGGGATCCCCGACTTCAAGCTCGAGAAGTGGCTGATCGATCGCCGCATGCGCCAGATGGAAGCGGAAGGCGTGACGTTCCGCACCAGCGTGTTCATCGGCAAGGATCCGCTGCCCGAGTCGATCGGCAGCCTCGCGAAGGAAACCATTTCGCCGGACACGCTGAAGGAGGAATTCGACGCGGTCGTGATCGCGGGCGGTTCGGAAACGCCGCGCGACCTGCCGGTGCCGGGCCGCGAACTCGCGGGCGTGCATTTCGCGATGGACTTCCTGCCGCAGCAGAACCGCGTGAACGCGGGCGACAAGCTCGCCGACCAGCTGCTCGCGAAGGGCAAGCACGTGATCGTGATCGGCGGCGGCGATACGGGTTCGGACTGCGTCGGCACGTCGAACCGTCACGGCGCGAAGCAGGTCACGCAGTTCGAGCTGCTGCCGCAGCCGCCGGAAGAGGAAAACAAGCCGCTCGTGTGGCCGTACTGGCCGATCAAGCTGCGCACGTCGTCGTCGCACGAGGAAGGCTGCGAGCGTGACTGGGCGGTCGCGACCAAGCGTCTCGAAGGCAAGAACGGCAAGGTCGAGAAGCTGATCGCGGTGCGCGTCGAGTGGAAGGACGGCAAGATGCAGGAGGTGCCGGGCTCCGAGTTCGAGATGAAGGCCGACCTGGTGCTGCTCGCGATGGGCTTCACGCAGCCGGCAGCCACCGTGCTCGAGGCGTTCGGCGTCGCGAAGGACGCACGCGGCAACGCGCGTGCGGCGACCGAAGGCGATCGTTCGTACTACACGTCGGTCGACAAGGTGTTCGCGGCAGGCGACATGCGCCGTGGCCAGTCGCTCGTGGTGTGGGCGATCCGCGAAGGCCGGCAATGCGCGCGGTCGGTCGATGCGTACCTGATGGGGCATTCGGAACTGCCGCGGTAAGCGTTGTAGCGTGTTGAAGTAACGGCCGGGCGTCTATCAGGACGCCCGGTTTTATTTTTGATGGACGTTAAGGGCAGTCGATCGTCGGATCTTGGCAGGCTTGGGCGCGTTTGCGCCTAGTAGTCGGTGAGCCGAATGCGATCTACACGCGATCGATACCGGCACGCATCAAGCCACCAAACGACACTCGTGAATGACTTGCGGTGGGTGTAATCTGGCATTCCAAATGGGCCTTCGTGCCCCGAGCCGCGGCATTACCTGGACGGCCCGGGTGGGTCAGGGAGCCGCTGGATCGTTCCAAAGCCGGAGACGCGCCCGCTGCAATCGATTGTCGTGACATAGTCTCCTTCGCGCGCGCTCAGATCGAATCCCCACCAGCCAAGGGTGCCATCGTGGTATCGGGGAGTCCCGGTGAAGCTGACGTCGGTCAAACTGATTCCCTGTTCTTTGGCGAACGCGAGAATCTTGGCTTCAAGCTCTGCCGCTGGCGCGTCGGGACAACTACCTTCGTCTATTTCATATCTGGCAAACATGAGGATGACAAATAGCAGTAAGACGAGCACGGTTGTTGTTGCGACAAGCCAAAGCATCGACCGCACGGTGTAGCGTAGGATTCTCGACGTCACGATCTCATCCAGATTCGTTTTAGTTAATCAGTCGCCACGGATGTTTGTGCGTCCGGGGCGGGGATATGGCTTGTCAGCGGCCAGGGCGCATTAATCCTCCGAACGATGGTCGATGAACTGCTTGGGGTGGGGGCTCTTGGATATTTCGTATGGGCCGTTGACCGGAAAAGGAAACGTTCTTTTCGCCAGTGAAGACGATATCGTAGTCGGTATGCCCTAGCGCATTCCCTAGTGTTCGAAGAAATGTGGTCGCCCATTCCTGTAGAAAATCTCGATTCGAGCGATCTGCGTCAAATCTGTCGGGGTTGAGTGTATAGGAGCCAACGAATTGATAGGTGTTGTCAGAATTTAGTGTTAATGTTCCTCGGGCATGTCCGGAAATTCGCCCGAGGGTTGAGGCAGACCACAAGTCTTTTTTTCCATGGGAAAAGATGTTCGTGCTGAAGGGAATGACGAGTGCGTGTGCTCCGGGGCCGTATGTCGGGTTTTCAACAATTTTGGTGATTTGTTCGAAGTCTGATATCCCCATTTTTAAATTGAGGGATTCGATGTTCATAGATCGACGCTGGCCGTTTCCGTATACCCAGTGACTGATTGCTCCAATAAACATGAGCGGATTTCCATAGAACTCGAATTCCGATATTGGAGGGATTCCTTGCAATTGACCTGCGTAGATGCCAAATAGCGTTGAGATATCTGCGTAGTGGCCCGTGGAAAAATCGAGACCGTATGGTTTGGCTCCGGGTAAGTATTTGTAGCCTCCTCTTGCGAGCCAGGGGGTAAATCCGCCGACTAGAGCAAGCTGGCTTCCCCAAAAGGCTGCGTCATTTTTTCCGAATACCTGAAGGTGCTTGAGAAACATCTCCGTTGCGCGAACCATGTTGCCCGTGTTCGCAAAAAGGAGCATGTAGTTCGACGCGCAATGTTGATTGAAGCAGATGGATGGTGCTGGTATTCCCGCCCCGACATTTGCGCCAGGTATTTCGTTCGCATTGGTGTTGAAATCACCAAAGTTGAAATCAGGCGGTCGTGGTGCGGTAACCGAAATCGGTGGCAGGACATTTGATTGCGCCGCGCTCGTTGTATGTTTCAGCAAGGTTCCGAGCGGTAGCGCGGTCGAAGCAATCAGGAAGCGGCGCCTGTTCTGGTGTTGCCGTTTGTTGTCGCCATTCATGACATTTTCAGATGCCAGCGTGTCGTGCTTGAGCATTTCACACCCCGTTTGGTTGTCTTTCGGTAATTGATTCGCATAGCGAAAGACATAGCGTTTGTCTTTTTGGGTTGTTCTGCAAGGATTTTGTATGGTGCTCATCCGCTCGCCAGCCTCGGGCGGTGCTCCCCGTATGTGCCGAGTGCGGCGCGCGGTAACGTCCAACTGAAGCGATTCCGCGAGACGTGTCCTCCCCGATGGACGGTTCGGACAACGTTTCCAAACGTCAAAGTCCATTGAGCCGAGCCTGGTGTTGCGCGCGGCGAGTCGCATAATCTGGATGCGTTGACAGCCCGGCTGGCATCGCGTCACGATTCTTTCATTTTGTAATATTTCTCGGGGATTGTCATATCATGTCGTCCTTTCGGCGCGCCACGCGCAGCCGACCATGATTGACCCCATTTGAAAGGACTCTGGATGGAAGCACTCGTGCATGGGCTGATCGACGCCGTCAACGGCGTGCTGTGGAACTACGTGCTGATCGTGCTGCTGCTCGGCGCCGGCGCGTGGTTCACGTTGCGGTTCCGGATGATCCAGCTGAAGGCGCTGTTCCTCAGCATGAAACTGGTCGGCAGCAAGGGCGAGCCGGGCAGCATCTCGTCGTTCCAGGCGTTCGCGACCGGGCTCGCGAGCCGCGTGGGCACCGGCAACATCGCCGGTGTCGCGGTCGCGCTGACGGTCGGCGGGCCGGGCGCGATCTTCTGGATGTGGATGACGGCGCTTGTCGGGATGTCGTCGGCGTTCGTCGAGGCGACGCTCGCACAGATCTTCAAGGTGTCGCATCCGGACGGCAGCTATCGCGGCGGCCCCGCGTACTACATCCAGACGGGCCTGCGCTCGCGCGGCTTCGGCGTGCTGTTCTCGCTGTCGCTGATCCTCGCGTTCGGTTTCGTGTTCAACGCGGTGCAGGCCAATGCGATCGCCGACGCGTTCCATACGTCGTTCGGCTGGAGCCGCGAGACGGTCGGCCTCGGCCTCGTGCTGCTCACCGCGCCGCTCATCTTCGGCGGGATTCGCCGCATCGCGTCGGTCGCGCAGGTGATCGTGCCGGTGATGGCGATCGGCTACCTCGCGCTGGCGATCTACGCGGTCGCGACCCACATCGCGATGGTGCCGGCCGTGATCGCGCTGATCGTGAAGAGCGCGTTCGGGCTCGAGCAGGCGACGGGCGGCCTGACCGGCTATGCGGTCAGCCAGGCGGTCGCGATGGGCGTGAAGCGCGGGCTGTTCTCGAACGAGGCCGGCATGGGCAGCGCGCCGAACGCGGCCGCGACCGCGAGCGTGCGGCATCCGGTCGTGCAGGGGCTGATCCAGATGCTCGGCGTGTTCGTCGACACGATCGTGATCTGCAGCGCGACCGCGTTCGTGATCCTGCTGTCGGGCCAGTACGAACTCGGCACCGGCATGGAAGGCGCGGCGCTCACGCAGCGCGCGATCGCGAGCCACGTCGGCGGCTGGGGCGGCACCTACATGGCCGTCGCGATCTTCTTCTTCGCGTACTCGTCGGTGATCGGCAATTACGCATACGCGGAAGGCAACGTCGATTTCATCGCGAAGCGGCGCGGCGTGCTGCCGCTGTTCCGCATCGCGGTGCTCGGGATGGTGATGTTCGGCAGCGTCGGGCAACTGCCGCTCGTGTGGGCGATGGCCGATACGAGCATGGGGCTGATGGCGATCATCAACCTGGTTGCGATCCTCGCGCTCGGCAAGTATGCGCATGCCGCGTGGCGCGACTATCGCCGCCAGCGCGCGCAGGGCATTGCCGATCCGGTGTTCACGCGCAATACGATTCCCGAGCTCGCGCGCGTGCTGCCGGCCGACGTGTGGGGCGAGCACGGCCCGCTGCCGCAGCGTCCGGTGTCGGCCGATGCGGTGGCCGAAGCGCGCGTGGCGGTGCGCGAGTCGTGAACGGCGACCGGCTTCGTGCGTTCGTCGCGCTGATGCCCGACACGGCATCGCGCGACGCGCTGCATGCGCTGCCGGTCACCCGCGGCGCGCGGCGCACGTTGCCCGCGCAACTGCACGTGACGCTCGCGTTCATCGGCGCGATCGAACGCGCGCGTTGCGACGCACTGGCCGCACGCCTGCCGGCGCTCGCGGCCGCGCATCCTTTGCCGTTGCAGCCGGTCGAGCGGATCGCGTGGTGGCCGAGCCTGCCGCGCGCTAGGCTGATCGTCGCGGAACTCGCGCCCGATCCCGCCTGTGCGGCGCTTAGTGCCGAGTTGTCCTCGCTGCTGCGCGAACTGGGCGTGCCGGCCGACCGCCGGCCGTTCCGGCCGCACGTCACGCTCGCGCGGTTGCCGCGCGACGCGGACGGGCAGCCCGCGCACGGCGGCGCGACCGGGCGGCCGTGCGCGCTGCGTTTCGCCGCGCTGACGCTATTCGAAAGCCGGCTGTCGCACGACGGCGTGTCGCATGTGCCGATCGTGTCGGTGCCGATCGTGCCGGCGTAGCGGGAAGGCGGGAAGGCAGGAAGAACGAGGAAGAGAAGGCCGGCGCGGCATGCACCGGCCTTCTGTTGAGCGGTTACGCGGCGACCTTGTCGCTGTCGTTCACGCGTTCGACGTTGATCGTGCCGACGTGGAACGCGGCCAGCGACTCGCGGTGCGCGATGCTGACGATCGCGGCCTTCGGCAGCCGTTCGGCGAACAGGTGATAGAGCCGCGCTTCGTTGTCGGCGTCGAGCGCGCTCGTCGCTTCGTCGAGGAACAGGAAGTCCGGCTTGTGCAGCAGCACGCGCGCGCCGGCGAGACGTTGCTGTTCGCCCGGCGACAGCACGCGCGTCCAGTGGCCGGTCTCGCCGAGGCGCTCGACGTAGTCTTCGAGGCGGCACGCGCGCAGCGCGTCGCGGCACGCGTCGTCGGTGAACGTGTCGGGCGCGGCCGGATACGTTAGCGCTGCTTTCAGCGTGCCGATCGGCAGGTAACTCGTCTGCGGCACGAACATCATCCGCGCGCCGACCGGCGCGTCGATCGCGCCGTCGCCGAACGGCCAGAGGCCCGCGAGCGCGCGCATGAACGTGCTCTTGCCGGAACCCGACTTGCCGATCACGAGCCAGCGCGAGCCGGGTTCGATCGTCACGTTGCCGATGTTCGCGAGCGCGTTGCCGTTCGGCAGCGCGAGCTTCAGCGACGACGTCGACAGCTTCGCGGCATCGACGTAGTGCAGGTTGATGCCGCCGTGCTCGGTCGCGGGCGACAGGCTTTCCTTCAGGTGCGACGTGCCCATCACGCGCTTGAATTCACGCAGACGGTTGACGGTAGCGCGCCATTCGACGAGGGTCGAGTAACTGTTGATGAACCACGAGAACGAATCGCTGACTGTGCCGAACGCGGACGAGATCTGCATCAGCACGCCGAACGAGAACGCGCCGGCGAAATAGCGCGGCGCCGCGACGACGAGCGGGAAGATGATCGCGATCTGCCCGTAGAAGCTCAGCACGAACGTGAGGCGCTTCGTGTACTTCATCACGCGCCACCAGTTGTCGCGAATGCGCGTGAACAGGCTCTGCGCGTTGGCGGTTTCGGTTTTCTCGCCGTCGTAGAACGCGATCTGCTCGGCGTTCTCGCGCACGCGGATCAGCCCGAAGCGGAAGTCGGCCTCGACGCGCTGCTGCTGGTAGTTGATCGACACGAGCGGGTGACCGACCTTCTGGATGATCAGCGAGCCGACCACCGCGTACAGCGCGGCCGCCCACACCATGTAGCCGGGGATCGTGATCGGCGTCGCGCCGAGCGAGAGCGTCAGCGCGCCGGCAAGCGACCACAGGATCGTGATGAACGACACGAGCGTGACGACCGTCGACAGCAGGTCGAGCGACAGCGCGAGCGTCGTCGTCGCGAACGACTGGAGGTCGTCGGTGATCCGCTGGTCGGGGTTGTCGGCGAGGCGGTCGCGTTCGATCCGGTAGAACGCGCGATCGCCGAGCCACTGGCCGAGAAACCGGTCGGTCAGCCACTGGCGCCAGCGGAACCCGAGCATCTGGCGCAGGTAGCGCCCGTACACCGCGAGGATGATGAAGCCGAACGCGAGCGCGGAGAACTGCATCAGCAGGTTCGGGAAGTCGTGGACGTCCTTCGACTGCAGCGCGTTGTAGAACTGCGCGTTCCACTTGTTCAGCT
Organism: Burkholderia sp. Bp8986; assembly: GCF_003854225.1. Taxonomy (NCBI): domain Bacteria; kingdom Pseudomonadati; phylum Pseudomonadota; class Betaproteobacteria; order Burkholderiales; family Burkholderiaceae; genus Burkholderia; species Burkholderia sp. Bp8986. The sequence continues at coordinate 31,936 of NZ_QTQM01000043.1, forward strand.
TGACGTTGATCCAGACCACGCAGAGGTTGATCGCGATGATCGTGACCAGCAGCCCCCACGCGACTTTCCATTCGGACGACACCCAGTAGGGCTTGATGAGGCTCCATGCGGATACCGGGCGCTCGTCCTGCGGCGCGTCGGAGGCGGAGCGGACGGGATCGATCGATTGGGTCATGTGCTTCCTGATGAGTAGCCGGCGCGCGGGCCGGGCGGAGCCGGACGCGCGCCGCGATACGGCATGCCGGGACGAGGTGCCGACTGACGGCGGGCGTCCGGATGGTGGCCCGCGCGTCTTAAACGGCACTTAAGGCCGGCGGTGACGCGGCAACCGGCCGCTCGCGCGGCCGGCCTGCGGGCATTGTGCCAGAGCGGCGCGGCGCGACGGCGAATTTGCCGCAAGGGGACAGTTTGCGGCGCTTTCCGCTTTTATGGTCTAATGGCCGACGACGAAACAGGGGTGCTTCGAGCGCGGCCGACGGACAGTTCCGGGCAACGCGGCGAGGCTGAGAAAGACCCTTCGCACCCGATCCGGGTAATACCGGCGAGGGAAGTTTCTGATCCCGCCGGGCCGCGCTGGCCGCCATCCCACATGGTCAGCGCCCGAGTCCCGCCCGGCCGGCCTTTGCTGCCGGTTTCGTCCTTTTGGGTACGCGCGTCGCGCGTTACGGAAGGAATGATGACCGCTCAATCTTCAGTCTTTTGCGCTGTTCCCGATCCGCTGTCGCGTGCGTCTGCACGGGACCGTGTGCGCGCGTCGACGTCCGTCGCATGCGCCCGCCTGGTTCGCGGGGAGGGGGCGCGATGAACCTCCATGCTTCCCGGCCGGATTTCGCGGTACTCGGCGGCGGCCTCGTCGGCCGCCTGATCGCGTGGCGGCTCGCGGGCGACGGGCATCGCGTCGCACTGTACGAACGCGGCGGCCCGGACGGCGAGCAGTCGGCCGCGTGGGTCGCGGCCGCGATGCTCGCGCCGCTCGCCGAGGCGGCGAGTGCCGAGCTGCTGATCACCGAGCTCGGCGCCGCATCGCTCGCGCGCTGGCCGCAATGGCTCGCGGAACTGCCCGAACCGGTGTTCTTCCAGCAGCACGGCACGCTCGTCGTCTGGCATCACGCGGATCGTGCCGAGGCGCCGTTGTTCGAGCGGCGCGTGCGCGCGAACGCGCCGGCCGAGCTGTTCGACGGCGGCTTCGTCGCGCTGGCCGGTGGCCAGGTCGATGCGGCCGAGCCCGCGCTCGCGGGCCGCTTCGCGCGCGGCCTGATGCTGCCGCGCGAAGGGCAGCTCGACAACCGGCAGGCGCTGCGCGCGCTCGCGGCGGGCCTCGCGCAACGCGGCGTCGAGCTGCACTGGCACGCGACGATCGACGACGCGAACCGGCCCGACGCGCATTTCACGATCGATTGCCGCGGGCTCGGCGCGAAATCCGCGCTGCCCGCGCTGCGCGGCATCCGCGGCGAGGTCGCGCGCGTGCATGCGCCCGGCATCGGGCTCACGCGGCCCGTGCGGCTGCTGCATCCGCGCTATCCGCTGTACATCGCGCCGAAACAGGACGACCTGTACGTGATCGGCGCAACCGAGGTGGAGGGCGAGGACATGTCGCCCGTCAGCGTGCGCTCGGCGCTCGAACTGCTGAGCGCGGCGTTCTCCGTGCACCCGGCATTCGGCGAGGCGCGCATCCTCGAACTCAACGCGCAGTGCCGCCCGACGCTGCCCGACCATCGCCCGACGGTGATCTGGGACGGCGCGACGACGCTCGCCGTCAACGGCCTGTACCGGCACGGCTTCATGATCGCGCCGGAAGTCGCGCATGCGGCGGTCGCGTTCGCGCAGGCCGCGCTCGGCGGCACGTTCGCCGATGCCGACGCGTTCGCCGCATGGCGCGATGCCGCGCGCTGGCCGACGCTCCTTCATCACCGCGACGACGCGCGCCAGCCGGCCTGACGCGCGCCGCCGACCGAATTCGATCAAGCCTCATGGATATCCAGATCAACCAACAGACGCTGACGCTGCCCGACGGCGCGACGGTGGCCGACGCGCTCGCCGCGTACGGCGCGCGTCCGCCGTACGCGGTCGCGCTGAACGGCAATTTCGTCGCGCGCACGCAGCATGCGGCGCGCGCGCTCGCGACGGGCGACAAGCTCGACGTGGTGCACCCCGTCGCGGGCGGCTGAGCGCCGCCGGTTCGCCCCCGCTCTTCCAGGAAAACGACATGACGTCCCTCACTTCCGCCGACGCGCTGACGCTGTACGGCGAAACCTTCGCAAGCCGCGTGCTGCTCGGCACGTCGCGCTATCCGTCGCTGCAGTCGCTGTCCGACTCGATCGCCGCGTCGCGCCCCGGGATGGTGACGGTCGCGCTGCGCCGTCAGATGACCGGCGGCACGGCCGAGGCCGGTTTCTTCGACCTGCTCAAGCGTCACGCGGTGCCGTTGCTGCCGAACACGGCCGGCTGCCAGACCGTCGCCGAGGCGGTGACGACCGCGCACATGGCGCGCGAGGTGTTCGACACCGACTGGATCAAGCTCGAGCTGATCGGCGACGACTACACGCTGCAGCCCGACCCGGTCGGGCTGATCGAGGCGGCCGCGCAACTGGTCAAGGACGGCTTCAAGGTGCTGCCTTACTGCACCGAGGATCTCGTGATCGGCCGGCGCCTGCTCGACGTCGGTTGCGAGGCGCTGATGCCGTGGGGCGCGCCGATCGGCACCGGCAAGGGCGTCGTGAACCCGTACGGGCTGCGCGTGTTGCGCGAGCGGCTGCCGGACGTGCCGCTGATCGTCGACGCGGGGCTCGGGGTGCCGTCGCACGCGTGCCAGGTGATGGAGTGGGGTTTCGACGGGGTGCTGCTGAACACGGCCGTGTCGCAGGCCACGCACCCGGAGATCATGGCGCGCGCGTTCGCGCAGGGCGTCGAGGCCGGCCGTGCGGCCTACCTTGCCGGGCCGATGGATGCGCGCGAGACCGCGCATGCGAGCACGCCGGTCGTCGGGATGCCGTTCTGGCACCAGGACGGAGGCGGCGCATGAGCGCGCGCTTCGCCGATGCCTTCTGGCCGCCGGCCGACGAGCTGGCCGAAGCGGCCGAGCGGATTCGCGCGCGCCTCGGCGACTGGCCGGCCGGCACGACGCCGTGGCGGCTCTGCGTCGCGGCGCCCGACGTGCCGGCCGACGGCGACGTGCTGATCGTGTCGGCCGGCGACCGTGCCGCGCAGGCGCGCGCGTCGGCCGCATCGCGCCCCGCATCGCCGGATACGGTCGCAATCGAATTCGACGAGCGCGGCGCCGTGCTGCATGCCGCGGGCGTGCGCCACGCGCTGGAAGCCGCGCATCCGCTCGCCGACGACTGGATCGCGGCGCTCGCCGCGTTCCTCGACTGCGGTTTCGCGCCGATCGACGCGCTGGTGCTCGCGCTGGCGTGGCGCGACGGCGACGAAACGCGCGATGCCGATGCGTGGCCGGTCGACGCGGCACGGTTTCCGCGTGTCGCCGGCCTGGCCGCCGCACCGGAGCCGGCATTCCCGCCGTGCCCCGCGCAACTGGGCCTGTATCCGGTCGTCCCGGATGCCGAATGGGTCGAGCGCGTGCTGGATTGCGGCGCGCGGACCGTGCAGCTGCGCGTGAAAGGCGCGGAGCCGGACGCATTGCGCCGTGAAATCGCGCGCGCGGTCGCGGCAGGGCGCCGCTATCCCGATGCGCGTGTGTTCATCAACGATCACTGGCGGATCGCAGTAGAAGAGGGTGCGTACGGCGTACATCTGGGCCAGGAGGATCTGGAAACGGCCGATCTGGCCGCGATCGCGCGCGCCGGCCTGCGGCTCGGGCTGTCGAGCCACGGCTATTACGAGATGTTGCGGGCCTTGCACGAGCGCCCGAGCTATCTGGCGCTCGGTCCCGTCTACGCGACCGCGACCAAGGCAGTCGCGGCGCCGCCGCAGGGCCTGGCGAGGATTGCCCGCTATGCGCGCTTCGCGGGGGCGCGGGCGCCGCTCGTCGCGATCGGCGGCGTGGGGCTCGACGCGTTGCCGGACGTGCTGGCGACGGGCGTCGGCAGCGTCGCGGTGGTCAGCGCGATCACGGACGCCAACGATTATCGGGCGGCTATTGTTGCATTGCAGCAATGCTTTGCCCGACAATTTGACAATCATTGACCGCAGGGCCCGGAACGGCGTCACGACATCATTCCAATGCAGGCCCTATAATTCGGCGTTCTGCGTAAAAGGACTGTCAGCTCCGTGAGCCCCACTCCTACCGAGACCCTGCTGGAACTTCGCGACGTCGACTTTGGCTACGGCGACCGCCTCGTCCTGTCGAACCTGAACATGCGCTTCGGGCGCGGCCAGGTCGTCGCCGTCATGGGCGGGTCGGGTTGCGGCAAGACGACCGTGCTGCGCCTGATCGGCGGGCTGGTGCGCGCACGCCGCGGCCAGGTGCTGTTCGACGGCGCCGACGTCGGCGCGCAGACGCGCGACGGCCTGTACGCGCTGCGCCGCAAGATGGGCATGCTGTTCCAGTTCGGCGCGCTGTTCACCGACATGTCCGTGTTCGAGAACGTCGCGTTCGCGCTGCGCGAACACACCGACCTGCCCGACGACCTGATCCGCGATCTGGTGCTGATGAAGCTCAACGCGGTCGGCCTGCGCGGCGCGCGCGACCTGATGCCGTCCGAGGTGTCGGGCGGGATGGCGCGCCGCATCGCGCTCGCGCGCGCGATCGCGCTCGACCCGCAGCTCATCATGTACGACGAACCGTTCGCCGGCCTCGATCCGATCTCGCTCGGCATCACCGCGAACCTGATCCGCACGCTGAACGAGGCGCTCGGCGCGACGTCGATCCTCGTCACGCACGACGTGCCGGAATCGTTCGCTATCGCCGACTACGTGTATTTTCTGGCCAACGGCGGCGTGCTCGCGCAGGGTACGCCCGACGAGCTGCGCGCATCGACCGACCCGAGCGTGCGCCAGTTCATCGACGGCGCGCCGGACGGCCCGTTCAAATTTCATTACACGAGCCCGCCGCTGGCAGCGGATTTCGGGCTCGGCGGAGGGCGCGCATGATCAGCGCGATCGGACGTTACGTCATCGGCGGCCTCGAGCGCGCGGGCTACGGCACGCGGCTGTTCGTGCGCCTCGTGCTGGAATTCTTCCCGCTGTTGCGCCGGCCGCGGCTGGTCACGAAGCAGATCCACTTCCTCGGCAACTATTCGTTCGTGATCATCGCCGTGTCGGGCCTGTTCGTCGGCTTCGTGCTCGGCCTGCAGGGCTACTACACGCTGAATCGCTACGGGTCCGAGCAGGCGCTCGGCCTGCTGGTCGCGCTGTCGCTCGTGCGCGAGCTCGGCCCGGTCGTGACCGCGCTGCTGTTCGCGGGCCGCGCCGGCACGTCGCTGACGGCCGAGATCGGCCTGATGAAGGCCGGCGAGCAGCTCACCGCGCTCGAGATGATGGCCGTCGACCCGGTCAAGACGGTGATCGCGCCGCGCCTGTGGGCCGGCATCATCGCGATGCCGCTGCTCGCCGCGATCTTCAACGCGGTCGGCGTGCTCGGCGGCTATTTCGTCGGGGTCGTGCTGATCGGCGTCGATCCGGGCGCGTTCTGGTCGCAGATGCAGGGCGGGGTCCAGGTATGGGCCGACGTCGGCAACGGCGTGATCAAGAGCATCGTGTTCGGGTTCGCCGTGACCTTCATTGCGCTGTTTCAAGGGTATGAAGCGAAGCCCACGCCCGAGGGCGTGTCGCGCGCGACGACCAAGACGGTCGTGTTCGCGTCGCTCGCCGTACTCGGCCTCGATTTCCTGCTGACCGCGCTGATGTTCAGCTAAGCCTCAGCCAAGCCAAATTTTGGGATGACGATGAAAAAGACTGCTCTCGACTTCTGGGTCGGCCTGTTCGTGGTGGTGGGCTTCCTTGCGGTGCTGTTCCTGGCGCTCAAGGTCGGCAACATGAGCTCGCTTTCGTTTCAGCCGACCTACTCGGTGCGGATGAAATTCGACAACATCGGCGGGCTGAAGGCGCGCGCGGCCGTGAAGAGCGCGGGTGTCGTGGTCGGTCGCGTGAAGGCGATCGGCTTCGATCCCAACACCTACCAGGCGCTGGTGACAATCGATATCGACGGCCAGTATCCGTTCCCGAAGGATTCGTCCGCGAAGATCCTGACGTCGGGCCTGCTCGGCGAGCAGTACATCGGCCTCGATCCGGGCGGCGACACCGAAATGCTGAAGGCGGGCGATACGATCACGATGACGCAGTCGGCGATCGTGCTCGAGAACCTGATCGGCCAGTTCCTGTACAGCAAGGCAGCCGACGCGGGTGGCGCGAAGCCGGCATCCGGCGCCTCGGCTGCACCGGCGGCGCCCGCACCGGTCGCGGTGCCGGCCTCCGCGGTGTCCGGTTCGGCCGCCCAATAACCACACGAGAGAAAGACAAGAGGGTAATGACCATGCAGACGATCCGCATCAGGCACGCCGCGCTCGCGGTGGCGGCAGTCGCCGCGTTGAGCGGTTGCGCGACCGTGCAGACGCCGACCAAGGGCGATCCGCTCGAAGGCTTCAACCGGTCGATGTACAAGTTCAACGACACGGTCGACACGTACGCGCTGAAACCGGTCGCGAAGGGCTACCAGTACGTGGTGCCGCAGCCGGTGCGCGACAGCGTGACGAACTTCTTCTCGAACATCGGCGACGTCTACATCGCGGCGAACAACATCGTGCAGCTGCGGATCGCGGACGGCGTCGGCGACATCATGCGCGTCGTGATCAACACGGTGTTCGGCGTCGGCGGCCTGTTCGACGTCGCGACGATTGCGAAACTGCCGAAGCACACGGCCGACTTCGGGATCACGATGGGCCGCTACGGCATGCCGTCGGGTCCGTATCTCGTGCTGCCGCTGCTGGGCCCGAGCACGCTGCGCGACACGGCCGGCCTCGGCGTCGACTACGTCGGCAACCCGCTCACCTACGTGAAGCCGGACGGCCTGAGCTGGGGCCTGTTCGGCGTGAACCTCGTCAACACGCGTGCGAACCTGCTCGGCGCGGGCGACGTGCTGGATGCTGCGGCGCTCGACAAGTATTCGTTCGTGCGCAACGCGTACCTGCAACGCCGCCAGATGCTGATCGACAACGCGCGCGGCGAGGCCTCGACGACCTCGAGCAACGATGCGCTGCCGAAGTACGACCTGCCGGACGACGGCGCGGCGCCGGCGGCAGCCGGTGCGGCCGGGACGGCGGGTGCCGCGGCAGTCGGTGGCGCGACGGCGCCGGCCGGCGCATCGGGCGCGGCCGTTGCCGCACCGGCGTCGGGCGCCGCCCAGGCGCCGAACCCGGCCAGCGCGACGACCGTGCCGCCGATGCAGGTGGCGCCGCCGTCGCCGGGCGGATTCCGCTTCCCGAGCATCCGGCTGCACTGACGCGCTTACATTCGTTACAGCCGGAAACGATTCAGTCGGTAGCGCACGCGAACCTTCGCGTAATCTACCGGCTCCAACCTTCGCATCGACTCTTCATGCAGGTCTCCATGATGAAAAAACTGTTCCTGATTCCCGTTTTCGCGGCGCTGTTCTCGTTCGGCAGCGCAGCTCACGCGCAAGTCGACCAGTCGAACCCGCAGGCGCTGATCAAGACGGCGACGCAGCAGGTGCTCGACGAGGTCAAGCAGCAGACGATCAAGCAGGGCGACACCAACCGCATCATTACGATCGTCAACAAGGACATCCTGCCGTACACCGATTTCCGCCGCACCACGCAGCTCGCGATGGGCCGCAACTGGCGCACGGCGTCGGCCGAGCAGCAGCAGCAGGTTCAGGAGCAGTTCAAGCTGCTGCTGATCCGCACGTATTCGGGCGCGCTTGCGCAGCTGAAGCCGGACCAGCAGATCCAGTACCCGCCGTTCCGTGCCGATCCGGCCGACACCGACGTCGTCGTGAAGACGGTCGCGATGAACAACGGCCAGCCGGTCCAGATCGATTACCGCCTGTACAAGACGGCCAACGGCTGGAAGGTGTATGACCTGAACGTGCTGGGCGCATGGCTGATCCAGACGTACCAGCAGCAGTTCAACGAGAAGATCCAGCAAAGCGGCGTGGACGGCCTGATCAAGTTCCTGACGCAGCGCAACCAGGAACTTGCCGCCGGCAAGCAGGCGTCGTGAGCGGCTTCGCGGCCGGCTCCTCGCTGACCGTCGCGAGCGCGAAGTCCGCGCTCGCGGACGGTCTCGCGCGCATCGACGCGGGCGAAACCGCCGTCGACTGCGCGGCGCTGACGCAGTTCGACTCGTCCGCGCTCGCCGTGCTGCTCGCATGGCAACGTGCCGCCAAAGCGCGCGGTGCGACCCTCGACATCCTCAATCTCCCCTCGAAGCTCGCCAGCCTCGCGCGCGCCTACGGCGTCGACGCGCTCATCGACGGCACCGGGCGACATTGACCCTGTCCGACCGAAGCCTGCCGCGCCAGCCGGCGCGCGCACGCTTCAGGCCGCGCGCCTTAGGCGCCGGCTCCACCAGCCGGTTTGCCCTATAATCAAGCGTTTTGCGGGGCAGCCAATCGGCGTCCGGCCCCCATTTTCTTTCGCAGCAAGCACAGAATAGGCGTCGCGGCCCCTGCGCCGCGCACAGTCATGTCAGCCATAGAAATCCGTCACGTCAAGAAGCGCTACAAATCGCTTCAGGCGCTCAAGGGCGTCAGCCTGTCGGTCGAGGAGGGCGAGTTTTTCGGTCTGCTCGGCCCGAACGGCGCAGGCAAGACCACGCTCATCAGTATCCTCGCCGGGCTCGCCCGGGCCGATGAAGGCAGTATCTCGGTGCGCGGCCACGACGTCGTCAAGGACTTCCGCGGTGCGCGCCGCGCGCTCGGCGTCGTGCCGCAGGAACTCGTGTTCGACCCGTTCTTCACCGTCCGCGAGACGCTGCGGATCCAGTCCGGCTATTTCGGGCTGCGCCGCAACGACGACTGGATCGACGAAGTGATGGCCAATCTCGACCTCACCGAGAAGGCCGACGCGAACATGCGCGCGCTGTCGGGCGGCATGAAGCGCCGCGTGCTGGTCGCACAGGCGCTCGTGCACCGGCCGCCCGTGATCGTGCTCGACGAGCCGACGGCCGGCGTCGACGTCGAGCTGCGCCAGACGCTGTGGAAATTCATCTCGCGGCTGAACCGCGAAGGCCACACGATCGTCCTGACCACGCATTACCTCGAGGAAGCCGAGTCGCTGTGCGACCGCATCGCGATGCTGCGCCGCGGGGAGGTCGTCGCGCTCGACCGCACCGACGCGCTGCTGCGCCGCTTCGCGGGGTTGCAGCTGTACCTGCGACTGGCAACGGGCGCGCTGCCCGCCGAGCTGCGCGGGCTGGAGACCGATCCGGCCGCACGCGCGCCGGGCGAGCATCTGCTGCGTCTCGCGAGCTACGACGATGTCGAACGGATTCTCGCGCAGTGTCGCGCGGCGGGCTGCACGTTCGACGAGATCGAGGTCCGCAAGGCCGACCTCGAGGATGTGTTCGTCCAGGTGATGAACGGAGCAGAAGTCGTCGAGGGATTGGCATGAGCGGTTTTCAAACGCTGTTCTACAAGGAACTCCTGCGTTTCTGGAAGGTGTCGTTCCAGACGGTGTGCGCACCGATCGTGACGGCGCTGCTGTACCTGACGATCTTCGGCCACGCGCTGTCGGGCCGCGTCGAGGTGTATCCGGGCGTCGAGTACGTGAGCTTCCTGGTCCCCGGCCTCGTGATGATGAGCGTGCTGCAGAACGCATTCGCGAACAGCTCGTCGTCGCTGATCCAGTCGAAGATCACCGGCAACCTCGTGTTCGTGCTGCTGCCGCCGCTGTCCTACAAGGACATCTTCGGCGCGTACGTGCTCGCGTCCGTCGTGCGCGGGCTCTCGGTCGGCGCGGGCGTGTTCGTCGTGACGATCTGGTTTATCCCGATGCATTTCGCGGCGCCGCTGTTCATCATCGCGTTCGCGCTGCTCGGCTCGGCGATCCTCGGCACGCTCGGGCTGATCGCCGGGATCTGGGCCGAGAAGTTCGACCAGCTCGCCGCGTTCCAGAACTTCCTGATCATGCCGCTGACGTTCCTGTCCGGCGTGTTCTATTCGACGCACTCGCTGCCGCCCGTGTGGCGCGAGATCTCGCGTCTCAACCCGTTTTTCTACATGATCGACGGCTTCCGTTTCGGGTTCTTCGGCGCGTCCGACATCAACCCGCTCGCGAGCCTCGCGATCGTCACCGGTTTCTTCGTGCTGCTCGCGATGTTCGCGATGCGGCTGCTCGCGACCGGCTACAAACTGCGTCATTGATATCGACGGCGGCGGCCGCCACGGGCGGCGCGCGCCGACAGGAGCCCCTCATGTTGCCGACTCCCGAACAGGTCAAGCAATACATCGCCGGCGGTCTCGCCTGCACTCATCTGGAAGTCGAAGGCGACGGCCAGCATTTCTTCGCGACGATCGTGTCGGCGGCCTTCGAAGGCAAGCGGCCGATCCAGCGGCACCAGCTCGTCTATGCGGCGCTCGGCGATCGCATGAAGCAGGAAATTCACGCGCTCAGCATGAAGACGCTGACGCCCGCCGAATGGCAGAACGCATAAACCGGAACCACTGAGTGCAAGTCACCGTCAACGAGCGCGACGCCGTCCAGAGCGTCGCCACGGCACACCCGGCCGCCAACGGGGAATCGCAGGGACATGGGATGGACAAGCTGGTGATCGAAGGCGGTCGCCGGTTGTCGGGCGAGATCGTCGTGTCGGGCGCGAAGAACGCCGCACTGCCGATCCTGTGCGCGGGGCTGCTCAGCGCCGAGCCGGTCGAACTCGACAACGTGCCGAACCTGAAGGACGTGCGCACCACGCTGAAGGTGCTGAACCAGATGGGCGTGAAGAGCGAAACGGACGGCTGCCGCGTGCAGCTCGACGCATCGCGCGTCGACAACCTCGTCGCGCCGTACGAGCTCGTCAAGACGATGCGCGCGTCGATCCTCGTGCTCGGGCCGCTGCTCGCGCGCTTCGGCGAGGCCAAGGTGTCGCTGCCGGGCGGCTGCGCGATCGGCGCGCGGCCGGTCGACCAGCACATCAAGGGCCTGCAGGCGATGGGCGCCGAGATCAGCATCGAGCACGGCTTCATCGAGGCACGCGCGAAGCGCCTGAAGGGAGCGCGCATCGTGACCGACATGATCACGGTGACGGGGACGGAAAACCTGCTGATGGCCGCGACGCTGGCCGACGGCGAGACGGTGATCGAGAACGCGGCACGCGAGCCGGAAGTGAGCGATCTCGCACACTTGCTGGTCGCGATGGGCGCGAAAATCGACGGCATCGGCACCGACCGCCTCGTGATCCAGGGCGTCGAGCGGCTGCACGGCGCACGCCATTCGGTGATTCCCGACCGCATCGAGGCCGGCACGTTCCTGTGCGCGGTCGCGGCGGCGGGCGGCGACGTGATGCTGACGGGCGTGCGCCCGCACATCCTCGACGCGGTGATCGACAAGCTGCGCGAGGCCGGCGTGTCGATCGAGGAAGGCGACAGCTGGTTGCGCGTGAAGATGGACCGCCGCCCGCAGGCGGTGACGATCCGCACGTCAGAATACCCGGCGTTCCCGACCGACATGCAGGCTCAGTTCATGGCCCTCAATTCGGTCGCGACGGGCACCGCGCAGGTCGTCGAGACCATCTTCGAGAACCGCTTCATGCACGTGCAGGAGCTGAACCGGCTCGGCGCGAACATCACGATCGACGGCAACACGGCGCTCGTGACGGGCGTCGACAAGCTGTCCGGCGCGAACGTGATGGCGACCGACTTGCGCGCGTCGGCGAGCCTCGTGATCGCCGGGCTGCGCGCCGAAGGCGAAACGCTCGTCGACCGCATCTATCACCTGGACCGCGGCTACGACCGCATGGAAACCAAACTGACCGCCGTCGGCGCGAACGTGCGCCGACTCTCCGGGAGCCAAGCATGACCGCGCCGCTGACCCTCGCCCTGTCGAAGGGCCGGATTTTCGAGGAAACCCTGCCGCTGCTGGCGGCCGCCGGCGTGCAGGTGGCCGAGGATCCGGAAACGTCGCGCAAGCTGATCCTGCCGACGACCGATCCGAACCTGCGCGTGATCATCGTGCGCGCGAGCGACGTGCCGACCTATGTCGAATACGGCGCGGCCGACTTCGGCGTGGCCGGCAAGGACGTGCTGGTCGAGCACGGCGGCTCGGGCCTCTACCAGCCGATCGATCTGAACATTGCTCGCTGCCGGATGTCGGTGGCCGTGCCGGCCGGTTTCGACTACGCGAACGCGGTGCGCCAGGGCGCGCGCCTGCGGGTCGCGACCAAGTACGTCGAAACGGCACGCGAACACTTCGCCGCGAAGGGCGTGCACGTCGACCTGATCAAGCTGTACGGCTCGATGGAGCTGGCGCCGCTCGTCGGGCTGGCCGACGCGATCGTCGACCTCGTCAGCTCGGGCGGCACGCTGAAGGCGAACAATCTGGTCGAGGTCGAGGAGATCATGGCGATCTCGTCGCGCCTCGTCGTGAACCAGGCTGCGCTGAAGTTGAAGCGCGCGGCGCTCAAGCCGATTCTCGACGCGTTCGAACGCGCGTCGCAGAATGGCAATTGAGCGCATCACCGTAACGGAACTTCCATGGCCATCACCATCCGCAAACTCGATTCGACCAGCGACGGCTTCGACGCCGCGCTGCGTGCGGTGCTCGCGTTCGAGGCGAGCGAGGACGAAGCGATCGAGCAGTCGGTCGCGCAGATTCTCGCCGACGTGAAGTCGCGCGGCGACGCCGCGGTGCTCGAGTACACGAACCGCTTCGACCGGCTGGACGCCAGCAGCGTCGCCGCGCTCGAACTGCCGCAGGACGCGCTGCAGACGGCGCTCGACGGCCTCGCGCCGAAGGCGCGCGCGGCGCTGGAAGCCGCCGCCGCACGCGTGCGGGCGTACCACGAGAAACAGAAGATCGAGTGCGGCACCCATAGCTGGCAGTACACGGAAAGCGACGGCACGGTGCTCGGCCAGAAGGTCACGCCGCTCGACCGCGTCGGCCTGTACGTGCCGGGCGGCAAGGCCGCCTATCCGTCGTCGGTGCTGATGAACGCGATTCCCGCGCGGGTCGCGGGCGTCGGCGAGATCGTGATGGTCGTGCCGACCCCGGACGGCGTGAAGAACGACCTCGTGCTCGCCGCGGCGCTGCTCGGCGGCGTCGATCGCGTGTTCACGATCGGCGGCGCGCAGGCGGTCGGCGCGCTCGCGTACGGCACGGCCACGGTGCCGGCGGTCGACAAGATCTGCGGGCCGGGCAACGCGTACGTCGCGTCGGCCAAGCGCCGCGTGTTCGGCACGGTCGGCATCGACATGATCGCCGGACCATCGGAAATCCTCGTGCTGTGCGACGGCACGACCGATCCGAGCTGGGTCGCGATGGACCTGTTCTCGCAGGCCGAACACGACGAACTCGCGCAGTCGATCCTGCTGTGCCCGGACGCCGCGTTCCTCGAGCGCGTCGAGAAGGCGATCGACGAGCTGCTGCCGACGATGCCGCGCCAGGACGTGATCCGCGCGTCGCTCGAAGGCCGCGGCGCGCTGATCAAGGTGCGCGACATGGCCGAAGCGTGCCGGATCGCGAACGACATCGCGCCCGAGCACCTCGAGATTTCCGCGCTGGAGCCGCAGCAATGGGGCCAGCAGATCCGCCACGCCGGCGCGATCTTCCTCGGCCGCTACACGAGCGAAAGCCTCGGCGACTACTGCGCCGGCCCAAACCACGTGCTGCCGACCTCGCGCACCGCGCGCTTCTCGTCGCCGCTCGGCGTGTACGACTTCATCAAGCGCTCGAGCCTGATCGAAGTCAGCGCCGAAGGTGCGCAGACGCTGGGCGAGATTGCTTCCGAACTCGCATACGGCGAAGGGCTGCAGGCGCACGCGCGCAGCGCCGAACTCCGGATGAAGGGGTGACCCGCGCGCCGGAGCCGATGCCGACGCATCGACTCCGGACGACGAGGAGACCAAGCGCAGGGCGGCAGCCGCCGCCCTGCCGACCAATTTGACGCTGGCGCGACGCACGCCGGCTTGAGACCATGACGACGCCACAAGACATCATCCGCCGCGACGTGCTCGCAATGACGAGCTACCCGGTGCCCGACGCGAGCGGGTTCGTGAAGCTGGATGCGATGGAGAACCCGTATTCGCTGCCGGCGCCGCTCGCGGCGGCGCTCGGCGAGCGCCTCGCGCAGGTCGCGCTGAACCGCTACCCGGCGCCGCGCCCGGGCGCGCTGCTCGACAAGCTGCGCCGTGCGATGGGCGTGCCGGCCGCGTGCGACGTGCTGCTCGGCAACGGTTCGGACGAAATCATCAGCATGATGTCGGTGGCCTGCGCGAAGCCGGGCGCGAAGGTGCTCGCGCCGGTGCCGGGCTTCGTGATGTACGAACTGTCCGCGAAGTTCGCGCAGCTCGAATTCGTCGGCGTGCCGCTCAAGGCCGACCTGACGCTCGACGCCGACGCGATGATCGCGGCGATCGCCGAGCACCGGCCCGCGATCGTCTATCTCGCGTACCCGAACAACCCGACCGGCACGCTGTACGACGAAGCCGACGTCGAGCGGATCATCGCGGCCGCGCGGCACAGCCTGATCGTGATCGACGAGGCGTACCAGCCGTTCGCGGAGCGCTCGTGGCTGCCGCGTGCCGCCGAGTTCGACAACGTCGTCGTGATGCGCACGGTCTCGAAGCTCGGCCTCGCGGGAATCCGCCTCGGCTATCTCGCCGGGCTGCCGACGTGGCTGACCGAGTTCGACAAGGTGCGCCCGCCGTACAACATCAACGTGCTGACCCAGGCGACCGCCGATTTCCTGCTCGACCACCTCGACGTGCTCGACGCGCAGGCGGCCGAACTGCGTGCGGAACGCACGCGCCTCGCGCAGGCCGTGGCCGCGCTGCCGGGCGCGACGGTGTTTCCGAGCGCCGGCAATTTCCTGTTGGTGCGCGTGCCGGACGCGGCGGCCGTGTTCGATGCGTTGCTCACCGAGCGGGTGCTGGTCAAAAACGTGAGTAAAATGCATCCGTTGCTGGCCGAATGCGTGCGGCTGACCGTCGGTTCTCCCGACGAAAACGCGCGCCTGCTGGCTGCCTTGAAACTCGCGCTGCCCGGTTGACCCCAGGGCGCGGCGGCGCGCGACGATCAATCCCCATTTACATCAGACTCAATCAAGGAATTGCCATGCGTGTGGCGGAAGTCGTTCGCAATACCAGCGAAACGCAGATCCGTGTGAAGCTCGATCTCGACGGTACGGGCCGGCAGAAGCTGGCCACCGGCGTGCCGTTTCTCGACCATATGCTCGATCAGATCGCGCGACATGGTCTGATCGATCTCGAGGTCGAAGCGCATGGCGATACGCATATCGACGACCACCATACGGTCGAGGACGTCGGCATCACGCTCGGTCAGGCCGTCGCGAAGGCGATCGGCGACAAGAAGGGCATCCGCCGCTACGGCCATTCGTACGTGCCGCTCGACGAGGCGCTGTCGCGCGTCGTGATCGACTTCTCGGGCCGGCCGGGTCTCGAATTCCACGTGCCGTTCACGCGCGCGCGGATCGGCACGTTCGACGTCGACCTGTCGATCGAATTCTTCCGCGGGTTCGTGAACCACGCGGGCGTCACGCTGCACATCGACAACCTGCGCGGGATCAACGCGCACCACCAGCTCGAAACGGTGTTCAAGGCCTTCGGCCGGGCGCTGCGTGCGGCGGTGGAGCTCGACGAGCGCGCGGCGGGGCAGATTCCGTCGACGAAGGGCAGCCTCTAACTTTCGAACGGACAGGACGCCACGGACAACCTCACGGCTTCGGCGCGGCGCGCCGGCTTGCGATGGATCTGCTCAAATCGTTCATTTCCCTGCTCGCGCTGATCAATCCGGTCGGCGCGGTGCCGTTCTTCCTGAGCCTGACGGCGCAGCAGACGGACGACGAGCGGCGCCGCACGATCCGGATCGCGTCAGTGTCGGTGTTCTGCGTGATGACGGTGACGACGCTGCTCGGGCAGCAGATCATCGACTTCTTCGGCATATCGGTCGGCTCGCTCGAAGTGGGCGGCGGGATCATCATGCTGCTGATGGCGATCAGCATGCTGAACGCTCAGGCCGGCAACACCCGCTCGACGCCGGAGGAGCGCCATGAAGCCGAGCAGAAGGACAACATCGCGGTCGTGCCGCTGGCGATTCCGCTGCTCACGGGCCCCGGCTCGATCAGCACGGTGATCATCTATGCGGCGAACTCGCATCACTGGTATGAGCGAGCCGGGCTCGTCGCGATCGGCGCGGCGCTGGCTCTGCTGTGTTTCTTCGCGATGCGGCTTGCCGAGCCGATCGCGAACTGGATCGGCCGCACCGGCATCAACATCGCCACGCGGCTGATGGGTTTGATGCTGTCGGCGCTGGCGGTGGAATTCATCGTCAATGGACTGAGGGCGCTACTGCCTGCACTGAGATGAAAACTTCGATTGCGATTGTGGATTATGGGATGGGCAACCTGCGCTCGGTCGCGCAGGCGCTCAAGAAGGCCGAACCGGCCGCCGACGTGGCGATCGTCGACACGCCGGCCGCGATTCGCGCGGCCGACCGCGTCGTGCTGCCCGGCCAGGGCGCGATGCCCGACTGCATGCGCTGCCTCGGCGAATCGGGGCTGCAGGAAGCGGTGATCGAGGCGTCGCGCACGAAGCCGCTGCTCGGCGTGTGCGTCGGCGAGCAGATGCTGTTCGACTGGAGCGCGGAAGGCGACACGAAGGGCCTGGGCCTGCTGCCCGGCAAGGTCGTGCGCTTCGAGCTCGACGGCCGGCTGCAGGACGACGGCTCGCGCTTCAAGGTGCCGCAGATGGGCTGGAACCGCGTGCGCCAGTCGCAGCCGCACCCGCTCTGGGACGGCGTGCCCGACGACGCGTATTTCTACTTCGTTCACAGCTATTACGTGAGCCCGGACAACCCGGCGCACACGGTCGGCGAAACGGCCTACGGCGCGCCGTTTACGTCAGCGGTCGCGCGGGACAATCTCTTCGCGACCCAATTCCACCCCGAGAAAAGCGCGGAAGTCGGGTTGCGTCTGTATCGCAACTTCGTACACTGGAAGCCGTGAACGTGGTGCGCGAGCCACAGTTGACAGGGCGCAAACGCCTGTCGTGCGGGGCTCGCACGCTTAAGCACCGAAAGAGTTGTACTAAACTAGCGAGACGGCGCGGCACCGGTTTGGCCGGTGCGCGCCGGATTCTTTTCATTTTCCACGACGACACCCGATTGCTATGTTGCTGATTCCGGCCATCGATCTCAAAGACGGTCAGTGTGTGCGCCTCAAACAGGGCGATATGGACCAGGCCACGATTTTCTCCGAGGACCCGGCGGCGATGGCCCGCAAGTGGGTCGATCTCGGCGCCCGGCGGCTGCATCTGGTCGACCTGAACGGCGCATTCGCCGGCAAGCCGAAGAATCTCGAGGCGATCGAAGCGATCCTCGACGAAGTCGGCGACGAAATCCCCGTTCAGCTCGGCGGCGGCATCCGCAGCCTCGAGACGATCGAGAAGTATCTCGACGCGGGCCTGTCCTACGTGATCATCGGCACCGCGGCCGTGAAGGATCCGGGCTTCCTGCAGGACGCGTGCACCGCGTTCGCGGGCAACATCATCGTCGGCCTGGACGCGAAGGACGGCAAGGTCGCGACCGACGGCTGGAGCAAGCTGACGGGCCATGAGGTGATCGATCTCGCGCAGAAGTTCGAGGACTACGGCGTCGAGTCAATCGTCTACACGGACATCGGCCGCGACGGGATGCTGCAGGGCATCAACATCGAGGCGACCGTGAAGCTCGCGCAGGCGGTCGGCATTCCGGTGATCGCCAGCGGCGGCCTGTCGAACCTCACGGACATCGAGAACCTGTGCGAAGTGGAAGAGCACGGCGTCGAAGGCGTGATCTGCGGCCGTGCGATCTACTCCGGCGATCTCGATTTCGCGGCCGCGCAAAAGCGCGCGGACGAACTGAACGGCGAACTCGACAACGCGTAACCGCGGTGTCCCGTTCGCCGGGGCTGCCCGCAGGCGGCCCCGACCGGAAGCCTCGCGCGAGGCTTCCGCAACCGGCCGTTCCACCGCGGCCTATGGCGTACATCATGGCTCTAGCTAAACGCATCATCCCCTGCCTGGACGTGACTGCCGGGCGTGTCGTCAAGGGCGTCAACTTCGTCGAGCTGCGCGATGCCGGCGACCCCGTCGAAATCGCCCGCCGCTACGACGACCAGGGCGCCGACGAACTGACGTTCCTCGACATCACCGCGACCTCCGACCAGCGCGACCTGATCCTGCCGATCATCGAAGCCGTTGCGTCGCAGGTGTTCATTCCGCTGACCGTCGGCGGCGGCGTGCGCGCCGTCGAGGACGTGCGGCGCCTGTTGAACGCCGGCGCGGACAAGGTCAGCATGAATTCGTCGGCGGTCGCGAACCCGCAACTCGTGCGCGACGCGGCCGACAAGTACGGCTCGCAGTGCATCGTCGTCGCGATCGACGCGAAGCGCGTGTCGGCCGACGGCGAGGCGCCGCGCTGGGAAGTCTTCACGCACGGCGGCCGCAAGGGCACTGGCCTGGATGCGATCGAATGGGCGCGCAAGATGGCCGAACTCGGCGCGGGCGAGATCCTGCTCACGAGCATGGACCGCGACGGCACGAAGTCGGGCTTCGACCTCGCGCTCACGCGCGGCGTGTCGGACGCGGTGCCGGTGCCGGTGATCGCATCGGGCGGTGTCGGCTGCCTGCAGGATCTCGCGGACGGCATCAAGGACGGCCGCGCGGACGCGGTGCTGGCCGCAAGCATCTTCCACTACGGCGAGCACACGGTCGGCGAGGCGAAGCGCTTCATGGCCGAGCAGGGCATCGCGGTGAGGCTGTGATGAATACGGAAACGAAATCCCTGCCCGCGTGGCTCGACAAGGTCCGCTGGGACGACAACGGCCTCGTGCCGGTGATCGCGCAGGAAGCGTCGACGAACGACGTGCTGATGTTCGCGTGGATGAACCGCGAGGCACTGGCGAAGACGATCGAGACGCAGCGCGCGGTCTACTATTCGCGCTCGCGCAAGCGCCTGTGGTTCAAGGGCGAGGAGTCGGGCCACGTGCAGCACGTGCACGAGGTGCGGCTCGATTGCGACGAGGACGTCGTGCTGCTGAAGGTCGAGCAGGTGTCGGGCATCGCCTGCCACACCGGCCGGCATTCGTGCTTCTTCCAGAAATTCGAAGGTACGGTGGACAGCGGCGACTGGGTCGCGGTCGATCCGGTGCTGAAAGACCCCGAACACATCTACAAATGACGCAATCGACCGAAGACACGCTGCTGCGCCTCGCGGCCGTGATCGATAGCCGCAAGGGCGGCGACCCCGAACAATCGTACGTATCGCGCCTGTTCCACAAGGGCGACGACGCGGTGCTGAAGAAGATCGGCGAAGAGGCGACCGAAGTCGTGCTGGCCGCGAAGGACGTACGCCAGGGCGGCGCGCCGACGGCGCTGGTCGGCGAGGTGGCCGATTTGTGGTTCCACTGCCTCGTGATGCTGTCGCATTTCGACCTGAGCCCGGCCGACGTGATCGCCGAACTCGAGCGCCGCGAAGGGTTGTCGGGCATCGAGGAAAAGGCGCTGCGCAAGCGCCGCGAGCGCGAGGAAAACGGCGGTTGACGGCTCGCGGCCTGCCGCGCCGGCGACAGTGCGGTAAGCTGTAAGAATTGTCATCCAACGGGGGTAGCATCATGACCGATACGCCGAGCCAGCTTCCGACGCCGTCGGTGCCGGGTGCAGCGGACGCCGAGCGGCTGAACGGTTTGCGCACGTTGACGCACGTGCTGTACGGCCTCTACGCGATTCATTGGCTGACGGGCGGCGTCACCGGCCTCATCGCGATCATCATCAACTACGTGAAGCGCGGCGACGTGGCCGGCACGCCGTACGCCGACCATTTCGAGTGGCAGATCCGCACGTTCTGGCGCGCGCTGATCGCTTACGTGATCGGCTTCGCGCTGATGTTCGTGGGCGTGGGATTCGTCATCATGTTTGTCACGTGGATTTGGACGCTGTACCGTATCATCAAAGGTTGGCTGTACCTGAACGACAACAAGACGCTCGATCCGCAGGCCTGGTTCTGACCGGCGCGCGGGCGTTTCGCAGGAGCAACATGAGTCACGATCCGAATTGCCTGTTCTGCAAGATCGCGGCGGGCGAGATCCCGAGCACGAAGGTGCACGAGGACGACGAATTCGTCGCGTTCCGCGACATCCGCCCCGCGGCCGAGACGCATGTGCTCGTGATTCCGCGCCGGCACGTGCCGACGCTGTCGGCGGCGAGCGAGGCCGACGCGCCGATGCTCGGCCGGCTGATGCTGCTGGTCGCGCGTCTGGCCGACCAGCTCGGCGTCGCGTACACGGGTGGCGAAACCGGTTTTCGCACGGTGATCAACACAGGCCCCGGCGGCGGGCAGGAGGTTTACCACCTGCACGCGCACATTCTGGCCGGCCCGCGCCCGTGGCTGCGGATGGGTTGACGTCGCGGGGCGTTTCCCCGCATCGATAGTCGAAGCCGGCGTGCCGCCGGCGATTTGCGCCGCGACGCGGCGTGGTTGAGGAGAGGTTTCATCATGGGTGGATTGAGCATTTGGCACTGGCTGATCGTGCTGCTGATCGTCGCGCTGGTTTTCGGTACGAAGAAGTTGCGCAACATCGGCAACGACCTCGGCAGCGCCGTGAAGGGTTTCAAGGACGGCATGAAGGACGGCGAGACGCCGGCGGACGCGCAGCAGCTGCCGCGCAACGGCTCGGTCGACGTCAACGCGAAGGAAACGACGCGTTCCGACTCGAACAAGGCGTAACGCCGGCACGCTGACAGGCATTCGCGATGCTGGATCTCGGTCTTTCGAAGATGGCGCTGATCGGCGTCGTCGCGCTCGTGGTGCTCGGCCCCGAGCGCCTGCCGCGCGTCGCGCGTACGGCCGGCGCACTGTTCGGCCGCGCGCAGCGGTACATCAACGACGTGAAGGCCGAGGTCTCGCGCGAAATCGAACTCGACGCGTTGCGGACGATGAAGACCGATTTCGAGACGGCCGCGCGCAATGTCGAGACGACGATTCACGACAACCTGCGCGAGCACGAGAAGGAACTGAACGACACGTGGAACTCCGCGGTCGGCGGCCTTAACGAAGGCTCGGTCGATGCCGGTACGTACGGCTCCGACACGCCCGCGGCGCCGTCGTGGCGCGGCAGCACGGCCGCGCTCGCGCCGAAGCGTCGCAACTGGCGTGTGAAACAGGCGGCGACGCCTGTCTGGTACAAGCGCGCGACGACCCGCCGCACGCACGTGCAGTCGGGGGCCGCGCGTGTCGCGCGCCACCAGCCGGCCAGCCTGCGCCGGCCGACGCGCTTCTTCTGAGCCGAGCGCATGCTCGCTCGTCAATCCTACCGAGGGCCGGTGTGAGCGACCCCCAGCAGAACCCGGGCGACGCCCCGGAAGAAACCTTCATTTCCCATCTCGTCGAGCTTCGCGACCGCATCATTCGCGCGGGGCTGGCCGTGATCGTCGTGTTCCTCGGGCTCGTGTACTGGGCGCCCGACATCTTCCGGCTGCTCGCGCGGCCGCTGATGGAAAACCTGCCGAAGGGCGGCAGGATGATCGTGACCGACGTCACCGGCTCGTTCTTCGTGCCGATGAAGGTCACGATGCTCGTCGCGCTCGTGATCGCGCTGCCGATCGTGCTGTACCAGATCTGGGCGTTCGTCGCGCCGGGGCTGTACCAGCACGAGAAGAAGCTCGTCGCGCCGCTCGTCGGCAGCAGCTATGTCCTGTTCCTGTGCGGGATGGCGTTCGCGTACTTCCTCGTGTTCCCGACGATCTTCCGCGTGATGGCGCACTACAACGCGCCGCTCGGCGCCGAGATGTCGACCGATATCGACAACTACCTGAGCTTCGTGCTCGGGATGTTCATCGCGTTCGGCGTCACGTTCGAGGTGCCGATCGTCGTCGTGCTGCTCGTCCGGATGGGCGTGCTGACGTTGAAGAAGCTGAAGGAGATGCGGCCGTACGTGATCGTCGGCGCGTTCGTCGTCGCGGCGGTCGTCACGCCGCCGGACGTGTTCTCGCAGCTGATGCTCGCGTTGCCGCTCGTCGTGCTGTTCGAGATCGGGCTGCTGGCCGCGCGATTCTTCGTGCCGAAGCCGACGGAAGAACCCGAGGCAGAGAACGGCGCCGCGAGTTGATGCGGGACCGGTGCGCGGCGGCCGGCATGATCGCGGTCGTCGATACGGCCCCTCGACAGCGTTGAAGCCGCGCGCGCCGACCGGATGGTGCAGATCGCGAGGGCGCCCGCAGCTTCTTCACCGTGAAGAAGGCATGCCGGAGCAACGCCGCCGGACCAAAGCAACAGGGCAGCCGATCAGGCTGCCCTTTTTTGTTTCCGTCCTTGGCCGGCAAGCGGCGCCGGTACGCCGCCCGCCGGAGGTCATTCGCTGTCGCTGTCCTGTTCGTCGAGCGCCTGCTTCGGCGGCGGCGGGCGCTTGCCGATCACGACCTTCACGTCGAACTCCTTGCCCTTGCGCACGACATGCACCTTGGTCGGCGTGCCCGGCTTGATCTGCGCGACGGTGTTCAGCAGCTTCGTCGTGTCGGTGATGTCGTCGCCGTTCACGCTCACGAGGATGTCGCCGGGCTTGATGCCGGCCTTGTCGGCCGGCCCGCCCTGCAGCACGCCCGCGACGATCGCGCCCGACTTCTGCTGGAGCCCGAACGATTCGGCGATTTCCGGCGTGACGTCCTGCGGCTCGACGCCGATCCAGCCGCGCGTGACCGAGCCCGTCGTGATGATGCTTTCGAGCACGGTGCGCGCGGTCGACACGGGAATCGCGAAGCCGATGCCGAGCGAGCCGCCCGAGCGCGAGTAGATCGCCGTGTTGATGCCAAGCAGGTTGCCGTTGACGTCGACCAGCGCGCCGCCCGAGTTGCCCGGGTTGATCGGCGCGTCGGTCTGGATGAAGTTCTCGAACGTGTTGATGCCGAGGTGATTGCGGCCGAGCGCGCTGATGATCCCCATCGTGACCGTCTGGCCTACGCCGAACGGGTTGCCGATCGCGAGCACGACGTCGCCGACCCGCGACTGGTCGGAACGGCCGAGCGTGATCGTCGGCAGGTTCGTCATGTTGATCTTCAGCACGGCGAGGTCGGTTTCCGGGTCGCTGCCGATCACCTTCGCGGTGCCCGTGCGGCCGTCGGCGAGCGCGACTTCGATCTGGTCGGCGCCGTCCACTACGTGCTGGTTCGTTAGAATGTAACCTTCAGGGCTCACGATAACGCCCGAGCCCAGATTGGCGGCCGGTTCGTCGTGCTGCTTGCGCGCATTGCGGTCGCCGAAGAAGTAGCGGAACAGCGGATCCTTCGCGCGCGGATCGGGCGGCAGCGAGCCGTCCTTGCTGGAGAAGACGTTGACGACGGCGGGCATCGCCTTTTGCGCGGCCTCGGCGTACGACGTGGTCGCGGGGGCGCCGCCGATGCCCGGTGCGACTTCGCGCAGCGCGACGATCGGCGTGGCGAGCTGCTTGCCGAGCTGTCCTTGCCGTTGCAGCCATTGCGGCTTGAGCGTCACGACGATGAACATCAGCGCGAGCAGTACGGTCACCGCCTGCGCGAAGAACAGCCAGAAGCGTCTAAGCATCTGAAAGGATTAGAGGTTTATATGGATCGGATCGAACTTGAATTGTACTTGAACAATACCCTTGAAATCGCGCGCTTCAAGGACTATTGCCCGAACGGCCTCCAGGTCGAGGGGCGCCGCAAGATCGAGAAGATCGCCACCGGCGTGACGGCGTCGGTCGCGTTCCTCGAAGCCGCGCTCGAATGGGGCGCGGATGCGGTGCTCGTCCATCACGGCTATTTCTGGCGCAACGAGGCGCCGCAGATCACCGGCCGAAAGTACCAGCGGCTAAAGCTGCTGCTCGCGAACGATCTGAACCTGTTCGCATTCCACCTGCCGCTCGACGCGCACCCCGAGTTCGGCAACAACGCGCAGCTCGGCGAGAAGCTCGGGCTGCTCGGCGAGCAGCGTTTCGGCGATGGCGACCTCGGCTGGATGGCCACGCTGCCGATGCCCGTCTCGCTCGAGCACTTCGTCGCGAAGGTCGAGCGCACGCTCGGCCGCACGCCGCTCGTGCTCGGCGATCCGGAGATGCAGTTGCGCCGCATCGCATGGTGTACGGGCGCCGCGCAAAGCTATTTCGACGCGGCGATCGACGCGGGCGCCGACGTGTTCCTGACCGGCGAGGTGTCGGAATCCGTCACGCACGCGTCGGCCGAAAGCGGCGTCGCGTTCGTTGCGGCAGGGCACCACGCGACCGAGCGCTACGGAATCCAGGCGCTCGGCGCCCGCTTGTCCGAAGAATTCGATCTCGAACACCTTTTTATCGATATTCATAATCCGGTCTGAACGCCGGATTTGCGGCGGTGCATCGAAATTTCGCAATGTAGCGCATGCTTAAAAGCGAAATGATTTAATCGCTCCGATAGTGGGGGAAAACCCTTAACTATCAATTACTTCGAAGGGATTTTCGTCTCCGGGCCTTGTAAATGGCGACTCCATTCGCGCAAACTAGCGGCGGAATGAAAAGTCGTGACGGAAAATCCAACTCAGAAGTGGGGCGTGTGATGCGAGACAAGGAAGAGAAACGCGTCGACAGCGGCCGCCGTACCTGGCTGATTGCGACATCCGTAGCAGGTGGCGTGGGAGGCGTAGCCACCGTCATACCTTTCGCGGCGTCGCTTGCGCCGTCCGCGAAAGCGAAAGCGGCCGGAGCCCCGGTCGAGGTCGACATCAGCGGCCTGAAGCCCGGCGAGATGGTCACGGTGCCGTGGCGCGGCAAACCCGTCTGGATCCTGAATCGCACCGATTCGATGCTGGCCGACGTCGTCAAGGCCGACAAGGAAGTGGCCGATCCGACCTCGAAATCCCCGTATTCGATGCCGTTGCCCGCGTATTGCGCGAACGAATATCGCTCGCGGGCCGATCGCAAGAACATTCTCGTCGTGATGGCCGTGTGTACGCACCTCGGCTGCACGCCTAGCCAACGCTTCACGCCGGGTCCGCAGCCGAACCTGCCGGACGACTGGCCGGGCGGCTTCCTGTGCCCGTGCCACGGTTCGACCTACGACCTCGCCGGCCGCGTGTTCAAGAACAAGCCGGCGCCCCAGAATCTCGACATCCCGCCCTACATGTTCACGTCGGCGACGACCCTCGTGATCGGCAAGGACGAGAAAGGAGAAGCGTGATGGCCGACAACAAGGAAGTCTCCACGACAGGTCTCACCGGCTGGGTCGACCAGCGCTTCCCGCTCACGTCCACCTGGAAGAAGCACGTTTCCGAGTACTACGCGCCGAAGAACTTCAACTTCTGGTACTTCTTCGGCTCACTCGCGCTGCTGGTGCTCGTCAACCAGATCGTCACGGGCATCTTCCTGACGATGAACTACAAGCCCGACTCGACGCTCGCGTTCGCATCGGTCGAGTACATCATGCGCGAGGTGCCGTGGGGCTGGCTGATCCGCTACATGCACTCGACCGGTGCGTCGATGTTCTTCGTCGTCGTGTACCTGCACATGTTCCGCGGGCTGATGTACGGGTCGTACCGCAAGCCGCGCGAACTCGTGTGGATCTTCGGCTGCGCGATCTTCCTGTGCCTGATGGCCGAGGCGTTCTTCGGCTACCTGCTGCCGTGGGGCCAGATGTCGTTCTGGGGCGCGCAGGTGATCGTGAACCTGTTCTCGGCGATCCCGTTCGTCGGCCCGGACCTGTCGTTGTGGATCCGCGGCGACTACGTCGTTTCCGACGTCACGCTGAACCGCTTCTTCGCGTTCCACGTGATCGCGATTCCGCTCGTGCTGGTCGGCCTCGTGATCGCGCACCTCGTCGCGCTCCACGAAGTGGGGTCGAACAACCCGGACGGCATCGAGATCAAGGCGAAGAAGGACGCGGACGGCATTCCGCTCGACGGCATCCCGTTCCACCCGTACTACTCGGTGCACGATTTCTTCGGCGTCTGCGTGTTCCTGATGGTGTTCGCGCTGATCGTGTTCTTCTCGCCGGAGATGGGCGGCTACTTCCTCGAGTCGAACAACTTCGTCCCGGCGAATCCGCTGCAGACGCCACCGGAAATCGCGCCGGTATGGTACTTCACCGCGTTCTACGCGATGCTGCGCGCGACCACCGACCCGTTCAAGATCGTGCTGATGATCGTGATCGCGCTGCTCGGCGTGCTCGCGCTGATCCGTGCGCGCGGCAAGTGGAAGGTCGGGCTGCCGGTGCTGGCCGCGGCGATCGTCGTATTCATGTTCCTGACGGAATCGAAGTTCTGGGGCGTCGTCGTGATGGGCTCGGCGGTGATCACGCTGTTCTTCCTGCCGTGGCTCGACCGCAGCCCGGTGAAGTCGATCCGCTACCGGCCGCTGTTCCACAAGGTGTTCCTCGGGATCTTCGTCGCGGCGTTCCTGATCCTCGCGTTCCTCGGCACGCGGCCGCCATCGCCGGTCTCGACGCTGATCGCGCAGGGCTGTGCGCTGATCTACTTCGCGTTCTTCCTCGGCATGCCCGTCTGGACGCCGCTTGGCACGTTCAAGCAGCCGCCGGAGCGGGTGCGCTTCAAGCCCCATTAACGAGAGCGAGGAGAGAACGACATGAAGAAACTGCTTTCGACGCTCGCGCTGATCGGGGCGACGGCCGTCGCGCTGCTGGCGGCGCCGGCCGTGCACGCGGAGGGTAATTTTCCGCTCGACCGGGCGCCCGATAACACGGAAAATCTCGTTTCGCTTCAGCACGGCGCGCAATTGTTTGTAAACTATTGCCTGAACTGCCACAGCGCGAACCTGATGCGCTACAACCGTCTGACGGATCTGGGCATATCCCAGAAGGAGATCGAAACGAATCTCCTGTTCACGACCGACAAGGTCGGGAACACGATGTCCGTCGCGATGCGGCCCGAAGACGCGAAGAACTGGCTCGGCACGACGCCGCCCGACCTGTCGGTCGAGGAGCGGGCGCGCGGTCGCGACTGGCTGTACACGTATCTGCGGAGTTTCTACCGCGACGATACGCGGCCGAGCGGCTGGAACAACGCGGTGTTCGAGAACGTCGGCATGCCCCATGTATTGTGGCAACTGCAGGGGCAGCGCACTGCCAAATTCGAAGACAAGACGGACGAGGAGACGGGCGAGAAGGTCCACACGCTCGTCGGCTTCCAGCAGGTCACGCCGGGGACGTTGTCGCCGCCGGACTATGATGCTGCGGTGGCCGACCTGGTGGCCTATATGACATGGATGTCCGAGCCGGCCCAGCAGACCCGCAAACGCCTCGGCGTGTGGGTGCTGGTCTTTCTCGGTGTCCTGACTTTCCTGGCCTGGCGGCTCAATGCCGCGTACTGGAAAGATATCAAGTAAACACGCCTGACCGGCGTGGGGCCGGCGCAAGGCGGAACCCGTGAAAGGGGTTGCGCCGCGTGCCGGCCCTCGGCTTTTTTGAGGAAACGCAAATATGATGGTTCTGTATTCCGGCACAACTTGCCCGTTCTCCCAGCGTTGCCGGCTGGTGCTGTTCGAGAAGGGGATGGATTTCGAGATCCGTGACGTCGACCTGTTCAACAAGCCGGAAGACATCTCGGTGATGAACCCGTACGGTCAGGTGCCGATTCTGGTCGAACGCGACCTGATCCTGTACGAATCGAACATCATCAACGAATACATCGACGAGCGCTTCCCGCACCCGCAACTGATGCCGGCCGACCCGGTGCAGCGCGCCCGTGCACGCCTGTTCCTGCTCAACTTCGAGAAGGAGCTGTTCGTTCACGTCAGCACGCTCGAGAACGAGAAGGGCAAGGCAGCGGAGAAGAACCACGAGAAGGCACGCCTCGCGATCCGCGATCGCCTGACGCAACTCGCGCCGATCTTCGTGAAGAACAAGTACATGCTCGGCGAGGAGTTCTCGATGCTCGACGTCGCGATCGCGCCGCTGCTGTGGCGTCTGGATCACTACGGCATCGAACTGTCGAAGAACGCCGCGCCGCTGATGAAGTATGCCGAGCGGATCTTCAGCCGTCCGGCCTATATCGAAGCACTGACGCCGTCCGAAAAGGTCATGCGTCGTTGATGATGCAATGAGGGCAAGACGGAGCGGGCGGCGCGGCGTGCCGCGTGCCCGCTCCGGGTTCGAGGATTGTGATGCAAGAGATTTCAACGAAGCCTTATCTGCTGCGCGCGCTGTACGAGTGGTGCACCGATAACGGTTACACGCCGCATATCGCGGTGAGGGTCGACAACTCGACGCGCGTGCCGCGTCAGTTCGTGCGTGACGGCGAGATCGTGCTCAACATCAGCTTCGAGGCGACGAGCCAGCTGCAGATGGGTAACGAGTGGATCGAGTTCACCGCCCGGTTCTCCGGGAAGGCGCACAAGATCGAGATTCCGGTGGCCAACGTGCTCGCGATCTACGCGCGCGAGAACGGCCAGGGGATGGCGTTCCAGGTCGATGCGGTGGCGGGCGAGGGCGCGGATTCGGGCGCGTTCGAGGACGATGCCGAGCAGGCCGATGAGGTGCGGCGCGACGAGTCGCCTGTCGTGCTGGCGCCGGTTGCCGATCAAGGTGCGAACGAAGAACCGTCCGAAGGCGCCGACGAACCGCCGAAAACCGACGGGGATGGCTCGAAAGGCGGCAGCAGACCTCGCCTCAAGATCGTGAAATGAGGTAGAATCTCGCGCTTACGCCGGCTTAGCTCATCTGGTAGAGCAGTTGATTTGTAATCATCAGGTGGCGGGTTCGAGTCCTGCAGCCGGCACCATATTGAACGAAGGGCCGGGAGATTGATTCTCCCGGCCCTTTGTTTTTTGGATATCCAAGGCGAAACACGCGACGCCGACCGCATGGCAAACCGGCTTCGGCATACGGCATCCAACTCGGTCACAAGCATCGCCCTCGAGGCTGAAGATGCCTACGCTCCCGCCCCGATCCGCACGACGTGCGCTGCGCTGGCAATCCGAGCGCGCATCGCACATCGTTGCACCCCCGTTTCCCTGTCACGCCCGCGTCACGCTGCGCCCCTAACGTTGCACGTTCCGTCGCGGCGCCACCGTCGCGATTCGGGCGTGCGTAACCCGCACGCGACGCCGTGCTTGCGTCGCGCAACGGTCAACCGGGATCTCGCTCCCGGCGGCGCATCGACTATGCCTCGCGTCATTCCATTCAAAAACACGATCGACGCCGTTCGAACCGGATCGCGGACGATCAGGAGACAAGGACCATGTTGAGTCCGCATGAATTCTCGATGCTGCTGCGCATAGCCCGCGCACCGGACAGCGTCGACCTGGCGAACCCCGCGTTCGCCGTGCTCGTCGAAAAGCGGCTCGTCGACGATACGCAGGTACGCGTGAATGAGGTGGCTGCGCGCCCGGCGCTGACGCCGATCGGCCAGATGCTGCTCGCGCGCTTCGACGAAGCGGCCTGAGCGAAGAGAGCGGGAGAGAAGAGGCGTCACGCCTTCGCCGCAGCGAGTGACGTGACGCAACGCGAGCGCGGCGAACCGCTTACTGCGCGACCGGCACCGTCACGTCGCTGCCGAACCAGTGCATCGAGATCTTCTTCAACGTGCCTTCCTTGCGCAGCGACTCCAGCGCATCGTTGATCGCCTTCTCGAACTTCGGATTGCCCTTGCGGAACGGGATCGCCATCTCCTGCTTGCCGCCGTTCAGCACCGCGCCCGAGCGCAGCGGCAGGTTCGACGTCTTGATCATGTACGGCAGCATCAGGCGGTCGTCGAGCGTCGCCTCGATCCGGCCTGCCGCGAGGTCACGCAGCTTTTCCGGTGCGCCAGGATACGTCTGCACCTCGATGCCCGGCACGCTGCGCGCCATCTGGTCGTAGTTGGTGCCGAGCGTCACGCCGAGCTTCTTGCCCTTGAAGTCCTCGAGCGACTTGAAGTTGCGCGTGTCGTCCTTGCGCTGGATCAGCTGCGCGGCCGAGTACGTGTACGGCTCGCTGAAGTCGAGCGCCTCCTTGCGCTGCGGCGTGATCGTGACCTGGTTGACGATCACGTCGAACTTGCCGGCCTGCAGCCCCGCGATGATCCCGCTCCATTCGGTCGGGACGAACTGCGTCTTCACGCCGAGCTTGCCGGCAACCGCATTCGCGACGTCGACGTCGAAGCCCTCGAGCTGACCCGACGTGCCGCGCGAGTTGAACGGCGGATACGTGCCTTCGAGGCCGACGCGCAGCACACCGGCTTTCTTCACCGAGTCGAGCAGGTCTTCGGCATGCGCGGCGACGGCCGTGAAACCGAGGGCCGACGCGAGCAGCAGGCCAGATAGCAGGAACTTCGAACGTTTCATCGTGGATCTCCAGTGTTCAGTGTGGTGATGGCGCACCGGGCATCGATCGTGCCCGGGCCGGGCCGAATGACGGGCACGTAGACACTACTCGCAACCGGGCGGCGCTGGAAGTCGAATTGGCCCTGATTGCAATCGATTTCAGCGGGCGGCGGGGTGGCAGCGCGGTGTGACGACGTGGCACGTGAGCGCTGGACGAGCGTTAGAAAGGTTTGCCGTGGACGTTCGGACCAACGATTAAAAATACTCTTTTAAATCAGGTCATTTTCCGAGTCGGCTAGTAATTTGTCTGTAAAATCGCGCGAGCGAAAATCGCATCACGCGCCATCCGAGGGCGCGTCAAAAGAAGAAAAGGCCGTTGCCATGAACATGCAGAACACTGTTGCCGCATTGCGCGGCGGGTTGCTTCAGCAGGACCGGCTGCTGAAGCTCGATACGCCATTGGGCGCCAACGTGCTGACCGTGCAGCGGGCCGTCGGCCGGTCGCGCATCGGGCGCGCGTACGAATTCACGCTCGATGTGCTGTCGACCGACAGCGATCTGGAGCTTAAAAAGCTGATCGCGCAGCCGGTCACGTTCTGGATCCAGCAAGGCGATCGCAGCTACCGGCCGATCAACGGGTACGTGCACACCGCGCGCCGCCTCGGCGCCGACGGCGGGCTCACGACCTATCAGCTCACGTTCGCCGATTTCACCCATTTCCTGAAGTTTCGCCGAGACCAGCGGCTCTGGAACGACACGACCGTCGACCAGATCATCAGCGACGTGCTGAACCAGCATCCGCAGGCGCAGGGGCATTTCCGCTTCGCGCTGTCGAAACCGCTGCCGAGCCGTTCATACACGCGTCAGCACGACACCGACTGGCATTTCGTGCATCGGCTGATGGAGAGCGAAGGCCTCTACAGCACATGGCAGCAGGCCGACGACGGCAAGTCGCATACGCTCGTGATCACCGACAACCTGCAGGCGTTCGCGCCGCTGTCGCCGGAGACCGTGCGCTTCTATCGGGGCGGCGCGGCGAGCGAAGCCGACGCGTTCACGCAATGGTCGGGCTCGCGCACGCTGCAGAGCGTGACCCGGACGACGCGCACGTTCGACTACAAGAATCCGTCGCAACCGTCGAACCCGAAGGGCACGACGCTGCCGACGATGGGCGGCCAGGGCGAATTGCCCGACCAGCTCGAAGTCTACGAGTACACCGGTGCGTACACGTATCTGGAGCAGACGCGCGGCGACCATCTGACGAAGCTGCGGATGGAGGAATGGGAGTCGCAAGCGAAGCGCTTTCACGGCGCGGGCGGCGTGCGCGCGATCGATGCCGGCCGTCGTTTTACGCTGGCGGATCATCCCGAACACGATCGCGATCCGGCCGACCAGCGCGAGTTCGCGGCGATCGGCGTCGAATGGTGGATCGAGAACAACCTGCCCGTCGCGAGCAGCAGCGCGGACTTTCCGTACAGCCTGCGCGACGCGTTGACGCAAGCGCAGGAGGGCTACGGTGCCGACGCCGCGTTTCGCGTGCCGCATGACGACGGTTCGGTCGGCTTCTATCTCGTCGAGGTCGAAGCGCAGCGCGTAAGCGTGCCGTATCGCAGCCCGTTCGAGCACGAGAAGCCGAAGATGCATCTCGAGACGGCCATCGTCGTCGGGCCGCAGGGCGAGGAAGTCTATACGGACGAGCTGAACCGGATTCGTGTGCAGTTCGTATGGGATCGTTTGAATCCGGGCAACGAGAACGCGTCGTGCTGGGTGCGCGTCGTGCAGTCGGATACCGGCGGCGGATACGGTGGCGTGCACGTGCCGCGCATCGGCGAGGAAGTGCTGATCGACTACGTGGGTGGCGATTGCGACCGGCCTTTGGCAGTCGGGCGCGTGTACAACGGCGCGAACCAGCCGCAGTGGCATAGCGACGGGATTCTGTCCGGGTATCGATCGAAAGAGTATTCGGGCAGCGGCTACAACCACCTCGTGATGGACGACGCGACCGGGCAGAACCGCGTGCAGCTGATGAGCAGCAGCGCGAACAGCCTGCTGCATCTCGGCTACCTGATCGACCAGAACGGCAATTCGCGCGGGTCGTATCTGGGCAGCGGGTTCGATCTGCGTTCGGATGCGTATGGCGCGGTGCGGGCGAGTCAGGGCCTGTACGTGACCACGCACCCGAAGGCGCCGAACAGCCAGCCGCTCGACGTGAAGGAAGCGCAGCAGCAACTGGTGACGGGCGAAAGCCTGGTCGAGGCGATGTCGGGCGTGAGCGAGCAGCATCAGGCGGAAAGCCTCAAGGAAGCCCACGACACGATGCGCGCGTTCACCGACGCGACGCAGGACAGCGCGTCGGGCAACACGTCAGGCGGACGCACGGCAGGCGGCGGCACGGGCAGCGCGAATGCGTTCAAGGAGCCGGTGATGCTGTTCGGCAGCCCGTCGGGGATCGGGATGTCGACACAGCAGTCGCTGCACGTGGTCGCGAACGATCACGTGAACGTCGCGAGCGGACAGAGCGTGCACGTCGCCGCGGGCAAGTCGCTGATCGGCAGCATCGGGCAGAAGCTGAGCCTGTTCGTTCAGAACGCGGGGATGAAGCTGTTCGCCGGCAAGGGCAAGGTCGAGATCCAGGCGCAGTCGGACAACGTCGAGGTGACGGCGCAGAAGGCGGTGAAGGTCGTGTCCGCAACTGACCGGATCGAGATCGCGGCCGACCAGGGGATTCTGCTGACGAGTGGCGGCGGGTACATCCGCATCAAGGACGGCAACATCGAGATTCATACGCCGGGTGCGGTCGATGTGAAGGGCGCGTCGCATACGTTCGCGGGGCCGGCGAGCATGGGATATCCGCTGCCGAGCCCGCGGCCGGACCAGCCGGGGCAGTTGGAGCTGTTTCACAAGTACGTGAACGGCGAGGCGGTGAAGGGCGGGCTGTTCACGGTGAGAGACGTGAACGGCGCCGTGCTGAAGAAAGGGGCGCTCGACAATAGCGGCTATACGGCGGTGAGCGGTTTGCCGCCCGGTGCGGTGCGTGTCGAGTTCGGGAAGGATCCGCGCGAGTCGGCTCAACCCGCAAATTACTTCAAGCAGGCGCAGTGGCCGGTCGAGCCCGTCGAGCCGTCGCCGCAGGCGGCGCAAGCCGCGGCGACGGAGCAGCTCGCGAGCCAGTTGAAGGGGATGGCGCCTGCGGCGACGACGGCTGCGATGGGGCTTGCGAGCGGAGGTGGAGCCGGTGCTGCATTGGGCGGACTGGCGAGTTCCGCATTGCCGGCTGCGGCAAGTGCGCTGGGTGGGGCAGGCGCGGTTTCCGCGCTACAGACGGCATCGAGCCTGGGCAGTGCCGCGAAGCAGGTGGCCGGGATGGTGCAGGCAGCTCGCCAAGGTGGGCTCGCGGCGCTGGCCGCGCCGGCTGCGAATGCGGCATCCGGTGCGCTGCAGGGCGCGCTACCCGGTGTCGCCGGGATCGCCGGAAAGGGCGCTACGACGGTGGCGTCGACCGCCGGTGCGACCGGCATGAAGCTTCCGACGAGCGGGTTCGGCGGACCGCTGAAATCCTGAGAGGGCGGCTCGTCAGCCGTCTTGAAAAAACGAATTGAACGAACAACGACATGGCACAACAACTTCCACCGGGCGCCGAGAAGGAACAGGCCGTTTCCTGGCTCAGCGATATTTCGCCGAAAGATGTAGCGGCGGGAGGAGACCGTTTCAACAAGTGGCTGCTCAAGATCAGCGGCAATCACATTTCGTTCGGGGATCTCAAGACCTTCGCAAGCGCGGTGCCGATCATCGGCAACCTGATGGCGTTTTACGATGCGGTGTGCGACATCGTGATGATCGTCGAGAAGCGCCACGCCAATCTGCTCGATTACCTTGGGCTTGCGATCAACCTGATCGGCGTCATTCCGGTTCCGCCGCCACTCGCGTCGTTCCGACTGTCGGCACGGCCGCTGCTGGCGCTCGTGCGCAATCAATTGCTGGTGTCTCGCGGCAATCTCGGCGCGGCGCTCATTTCGGTGCTCGTCACGCATGTCAACGCCGCGGCCGCGACCGAAATCGAGAACTTCCTGAAGACCCTGCAGGACGTTCTTGTCGAACTGCTGAACGACTGCGCGCATAAGGCGCAGGAGTTGATGCTCGGTATTGCTACCGGGCTGGAACTCGCCCTCAAAGGGCAAATTTTCGACAGCAGTGCCAACGTGCGGCGTACTGCGCAGATCGCCCGGAAGATGGACAAGCGGTCCTGGTACAACCCGATGCTGGTGGTTGATGCGATCGAGTACGGTTACGAAGGTTCGATCGCGTTGGGGAAGCAAGCCGGGAACGCGACGGTCGGGACTGCGGCGAAGCTTGCTCCGGATTCGTGGCTGCAACCGTTCCGCGATATCGTCGCGTTCCTGAAGGACGAGGCGCCGAAAGTCGCGAAGGCGATCCGCGATCTGAACGGCAGCGAAGAAGGCAAGATGCTGTGGCTGATCGCGCAAGTGATCGAGGCCGTGGCAAGAGTGCGCGCACGCGGGAAGCTTCACGAAAAGACCGCCGACGTGCCGCCCGGCGGCAAGGGGCGCGCGCAGCACGATCGTCCTCAGGAGCCGGCGGGTGCGATCGGACAGCAGGCGCATGCGGAAGGCGCCGGCCAGAGTCCTTGTAAAAGTTGCGGGATTGGCGCATCGACCGGGTCGATCGATTTTGCTTTCGGCGATGAGACGTTCACTCACACGGACTTTGAACTGCCCGGCGCACTGCCGCTCGTCTGGGCGCGCACGTACCGGTCGCGCCTCTCTGCATACGACAACGGAGAACTTGGCGCGCGGTGGCTCACGCCATACACGACGCGCATCGATGTCGAAGGCGATACATGGTTCTTTCGCGATGCCAGCGGGCGCAGCATCGAATATCGAGCGCTTGCAGCCGGAGATGTGCATGACGATCTCGCGGAAAACCTGACGCTGACGCGTCTGGACGAGACGTGGGTCGCGATCGCATACGGCCACGACGAGCTTCACGTGTATGAACGGCGCGGCAATGCGTTCCGGCTGGCGATGCAGAAGGACCGTGCGGGCAATGCGATCACGCTCGATTACGACGCGCTCGACCGCGTGGCACGCCTGATCGACGCGAGCGGCAACGTGCTGTCGTTCGAGCACGACAAGCAAGGCCGGATCGTGCTGATCGAGCAGGTGCTCGACGATGGAAAGCGCCGTACGCTTGCGAGCTACGCCTATGACGAAGCGGGCGATCTCGTGCGCGCAACCGACCGGTATGGCAACGCGTGGAGCTATCAGTACCACCGTCATCTCGTGACGCGCTATACCGATCGCACCGGCCGCGGGATGACGCTCGAATGGGACGGCGCGGACGCTGAAGACAACGCGAACGCGAAATGCGTGCGCGAGTACGCGGACGACGGCAGCCTCGATATCCGCCTTGCATGGCATCCGAACATTCGGCTGACCTACGTGACCGATGCGCTCGGTCAGATGTCACGCTACTACTTCAACATCAAGGGATACGTTTATCGAATCGCCTATCCGGACGGCAGCGAGGAATGGTTCCGGCGCGACGAGCATAACAATCTGACGCTGCACATTCTGCAAGACGGCAGCATCGAGCAGATGCGTTATGACGCACGTGGCAACCGGACCTGGCACGAGCGCGCGGACGGCAGCATCGTCGAGATGGCATACGACGGCAAGGATCGGATGATCCGGCTCGTCGATCCGAACGGCCATGTGTGGCAGCGCAAGTACGACGATGCGGGCAATCTCGTCGAAGAAATCGATCCGCTCGAGCATGCGACGAAGTACGCCTACAACGACAAGGGGTTGCCTACGCAGATCACCGATGCGAAGGGCGGCTCGAAGGCGCTTGGATACAACGACGCCGGGCAATTGACGAGCTACACGGACTGCTCCGGAAAGAAGACGGAGTGGCGGTATGACGATATCGGCCGCGTGATCGAGACAAAGGACGCGTCCGGTGGCGTGGTTGCCTATGGTTATGGCCCGAACGGCCAATTGACGGAGACGCGTTCGCCGGCCGGTGTCGAGCACGTGCAATACGATGCTGAAGGCCGGTTGTTGCGGCATACGGATCAACTCAATCGATCGACCCGATACGGCTACGATGCAGCGGGTCGTATTGCGAGCCGCGCGGATGCGCTCGGGCAGACGATTGCGTATCGCTACGACCGTCTCGGCCGCTTGACCGCGCTGACCGATGCGAACCTTGCGACGTACCAGTTCCACTACGATCCGGCAGGGCGGTTGATCGAGGAAATCGGTTTTGACGGCAAGTCGACGCGTTATCAATACGACCCGGACAGCGGCAGCCTTGTTTCGGTTGATGAAGCGGGTTGCGTGACGTCGATCGACGTCGACGCAAACGGTCGCCTGATGAAGCGTGTGGCGGGGGAAA
>NZ_QTQM01000044.1:0-64624 GCF_003854225.1 Burkholderia sp. Bp8986
CGGCCTGTGGCTCGACGCGCAGATCGTGCGTCCGCTGATTCAGTTGCGCGACCAGGCGTTGCGCGTCGCGACCGGCGAGAGCCGCACCGGCGTGGCGATGAACCGGGTCGACGAGATCGGCATGACGCTGCGCACGATCAACCAGCTCGGGCTGATGTTCCGCTGGCTCGTCGACGACGTCAGCGAGCAGGTGCATAACGTGCAGCGCGCGAGTAACGAGATCGCGCAAGGCAACAACGACCTGAGCGCGCGCACCGAACAGGCGTCGACCAGCGTGCAGCAGACGGCCGCGTCGATGGCCGAGATGACGGCCACCGTATCGAGCAACGCGGAGACGGCGCTGCAGGCGAACCAGCTGTCGGTTTCGGCGAGCGAGGCGGCCGAGCGCGGCGGACGGGCGGTGAGCGAAGTCGTCACGACGATGAGCGACATCACGGCGAGTTCGCACAAGATTTCCGACATCATCGGCGTGATCGACGGCATCGCGTTCCAGACCAACATCCTCGCGCTGAACGCGGCGGTCGAGGCGGCGCGCGCGGGCGATCAGGGGCGCGGCTTCGCGGTGGTCGCCGGTGAGGTGCGGGCCCTCGCGCAACGCAGCGCGAACGCGGCGAAGGAAATCAAGACACTGATCGGCGCGAGTGTCGAGCGGGTCGAATCGGGCGCCCGGATCGTCGACGGCGCGGGCAAGACGATGGAGGACATCGTCACGCAGGTGAAGCGCGTGTCGGATCTGATCGCGGAGATCAGCTCGTCGACGGCCGAGCAGAGCACCGGGGTCGCGCAGGTCGACCAGGCGGTCGTGCATCTGGACAACATCACGCAGCAGAACGCGGCGCTGGTCGAGCAGAGCGCGGCCGCGTCGGAAAGCCTGAAGCAGCAGGCGACGCGGCTTGTGGATGCGGTGAACGTGTTTCGTTGACGGTGGGGAAGGCAGGTGACGCGGGCACGGCGGAGACGCGCGGCCCGCGCGTCGCCTCCACGGGGAGGCGCAGATCAAATCAGCGCCGGTTGCAACGGTGCACGGTGCTCGCGAACCTTGACGATCCGGTATTCGTTGCGAAGCCCTTCGTCGGTGACGATCTGCGTCTGGCGCAGATCGACGACCAGCACGTCGCCCTTTCCGAAGCGCTCGCCGGCATCGACCTTCGCGATGAACCGTTCGTCGTCCAGCGACGCATAGAACGCGGACGTGCCGTCGTGCACGCGCCATTTGTTGCCGTCCTTGAACACGACGGATTCGAGCTTCAGCATCTTGAGTGCGATCGTGTCGGTGACGATTTCGCCGGGATCGTCGCTGCTCGCGAACGTACCGAGTTCGTCGCGTTCGATCGAGAGTTCGACGATGTCGTCGCGGACGATGCCGAAGCTGTCGATGCCGTCATGTTCGAGCGGCGAGAGCATTTTCTGCAGGTTGACGCGAACGGCCCGGTTCCGATACAGCCGGACGATGGGTTCATCGACGACGAAGCATTCCTGCTCCGACATCCAGATCCTGACATGCGCTCCGTCCGGCTAGGTGCGATGCGGTTTGCGCCCGCGCAGCGTGCGAATGAGGCCGATCAGCCCGCCGCCACCGATGATCCCCAATGCGGTGAGGATTGCCAGTGCGTTGCTGAACGCATTGGCGTTCGGCCCGGCGAACAGGTCGCGGATCTGGCTCGCGAGCGACTGGACGAAGATCAGCTCTGCATGGAACGAACCGGCCTT
The DNA here is from genome assembly GCF_003854225.1 of Burkholderia sp. Bp8986. Taxonomy (NCBI): domain Bacteria; kingdom Pseudomonadati; phylum Pseudomonadota; class Betaproteobacteria; order Burkholderiales; family Burkholderiaceae; genus Burkholderia; species Burkholderia sp. Bp8986. The sequence continues at coordinate 1,711 of NZ_QTQM01000044.1, forward strand.
GAAGCCGCCCCTGACCTCGAGACGAACCTCGGAGTGGTCGCCATTGAGTTCCTTGTTGGCGGACGAGAACAGGTCGGCGATCGCGAGCAGCACCGGTGCGAGGTCACGCACGTCCATCCGGTGCTCGCCGAGCGCGGGCCCGTCGTAGACGACATTGAACGGCTGGTGATTGCTCGGCCCGCCGCGCTTTTCCTCGGGCGGGTACGTACGACGATCGGCTGACCCGATGCTCATGTGCGGGCTCCCTTCGTGCGGGGCGCGATGCCGGGACAGGTGCGAGGACGCGCGACGAGGGCGCGGTGCGCGGGGGATACGCAGGTCGGGCGGAAGGAAGAACTGTTCATGCGCAGGCAAACCGGATCGAGGTGGAACGCTCAATCTAGCGGCTGGCAGCGGGACGAGAAATGAGACTTGAACGAAATTGCCGAACGGCATGACGTTTGGCCGATGCGGCATCGACGTCGCGCACGGCAAGGTGACGCGGGCACGGCGGAGAGGAGGTACCGGCCCGCGTCGTGACCGCCCGGTTCCGGCCGGGCGGTCAGGGCCTGTCGCCGAAGCGCCAGGCCCCGAACCGTCAGACCGCGAGGCAGAGGTACTTGATCACGACGTAGTCGTCGATGCCGTAGTGCGAGCCTTCACGGCCGAGGCCCGACTGCTTGACGCCGCCGAACGGCGCGACTTCGTTCGAGATCAGGCCCGTGTTTACGCCGACCATCCCGTACTCGAGCGCTTCGGCGACCTTCCACACGCGGCCGATGTCGCGGCTGTAGAAGTACGCGGCGAGACCGAACTCGGTGTCGTTCGCGAGGCGGATCACCTCGTCGTCGCTGCCGAACTTGAACAGCGGCGCGAGCGGCCCGAACGTCTCTTCCTTCGCGACCTTCATCGCCGGCGTGACGCCCGTCAGCACGGTCGGCTCGAAGAAGCCGTGGCCGAGCGCGTGGCGCTTGCCGCCCGTCACGACGGTCGCGCCCTTCGCGAGCGCGTCCTCGATGTGCGCCTCGACCTTCAGCACGGCCGCTTCGTTGATCAGCGGACCCTGCGTGACGCCCGGCTCCGTGCCGCGGCCGACCTTCAGCTGGCCGACCGCTGCCGCGAGCTTCTGCGCGAACTGGTCGTACACGGCTTCGTGCACGTAGAAGCGGTTCGTGCACACGCACGTCTGGCCGCTGTTGCGGTACTTCGATGCGATCGCGCCCTGCACGGCGGCATCGAGATCGGCGTCGTCGAACACGATGAACGGTGCATTGCCGCCGAGTTCCAGCGACACCTTCTTGACCGTCGCCGCGCATTGCGACATCAGCAGGCGGCCGACCGGCGTCGAGCCGGTGAACGACAGCTTGCGCACGATCGGGTTCGACGTCAGCTCGCCGCCGATCGCCTTCGGATCGCCGGTGACGACGCTGAACACGCCGGCCGGCACGCCCGCGCGTTCGGCCAGCACGGCCATCGCGAGGGCCGAGAACGGCGTCGCCTCGGCCGGCTTCACGACGATCGGGCAGCCTGCCGCGAGCGCCGGACCGACCTTGCGGGTGATCATCGCCGCCGGGAAGTTCCACGGCGTGATCGCCGCGCACACGCCGATCGCTTCCTTCGTCACGACGATGCGCTTGTCGCTCGCCGGCGTCGGGATCGTGTCGCCGTACACGCGCTTGCCTTCCTCCGCGAACCACTCGAGGAACGACGCCGCGTAGCCGATCTCGCCCTTCGCCTCGGCGAGCGACTTGCCCTGCTCGGTGGTCAGGATCAGCGCGAGGTCGTCGGCGTTTTCCATCATCAGGTCGTGCCACTTGCGCAGGATCGCCGCGCGCTCCTTCGCGGTCTTCTTGCGCCATGCCGGCCATGCGGCGTTCGCGGCCTCGATTGCGTGGCGCGTCTCGGCCGTGCCCATCGCCGGCACGGTGCCGAGCAGGCCGCCGGTTGCCGGATTGCGGACCTCGAACGACTCGCCGTTCGCCGCGCCTTGCCATTCGCCGTTGACATACGCCTGCTGGCGGAACAGCGACGGATCTTTCAGTGCCAGGGTTTCCTGAACAGTGCTCATATGAATCGCCTGCCTTGAAAATGACGGATAAAAAGGCCGCCGCCGTCCTGACGACGGCGGCGGCGCATTCGGTTGACGTGGACCGGAACTCAGGCCGGCACGCCGACCGTTTCCTTCAGCACTTCCTCGAGGATCACGAGCGCTTCGTCGAACACGGCCTGCGGGATCGTCAGCGGGAACAGGAAGCGCACGACGTTCGAGTACACGCCGCACACGAGCAGCAGCAGCCCGCGCTCGAGCGCGCGCGTCTGCACGCGCTTCGTGAATTCCGCGTCCGGCTCGCCCGAACCCGGCTTCAGGAACTCGACCGCGATCATCGCGCCCGGGCCGCGCACGTCGGCGATCTGCGGCACGTCGGCCTGCAGCGAATTCAGCTTCGCCTTCAGCACGTCGCCGAGTTGCGTCGCACGTTCGCACAGCTTCTCTTCGTCGATGATCTCGAGCACCGCGTGCGCCGACGCGACGGCCAGCGGGTTGCCCGCATAGGTGCCGCCGAGGCCGCCGGGAGCCGCTGCGTCCATCACGTCCGCACGGCCGACGACGCCCGACAGCGGCATGCCGCCCGCGAGGCTCTTCGCCATCGTGATCAGGTCGGCCAGCACGTCGTAGTGCTGCATCGCGAACAGCTTGCCGGTACGCGCGAAGCCAGTCTGCACTTCGTCGGCGATCAGCAGGATGCCGTGCTCGTTACAGATCTTGCGCAGCGCGCGCACGAACTCGGCCGGCGCCGGGTTGAAGCCGCCTTCGCCCTGGACCGGTTCGAAGATGATCGCGGCGACGCGCTTCGGATCGATGTCGGCCTTGAACAGCATCTCGATCGCCTTGATCGAGTCTGCCGTCGTCACGCCGTGCAGCGCGTTCGGGTACGGGGCGTGGAACACGTCGCCCGGGAACGGGCCGAAGTTCAGCTTGTACGGGGCGACCTTGCCGGTCAGCGCCATGCCCATCATCGTGCGGCCGTGGAAGCCGCCCGAGAACGCGATCACGCCTGGACGGCCGGTCGCGGCGCGCGCGATCTTGATCGCGTTTTCGACGGCTTCGGCGCCGGTCGTGAAGAACGCGGTCTTCTTCGGGAAGTCGCCCGGCGCGCGTTCGTTGATCTTTTCCGCCAGCTCGACGTACGACGCGTACGGGACGATCTGGTAAGCGGTGTGCGTGAAGTTGTTCAACTGGTCCGCGATCGCCTTGACGATCTTCGGGTGGCGGTGGCCCGTGTTCAGCACCGCGATGCCGGCGGCGAAATCGATGAAGCGGCGGCCTTCGACATCCCACAGCTCCGCGTTCTCGGCGCGGGCTGCGTAGAAATCGCACATCACGCCGACGCCGCGCGGGGTGGCGGCGTTCTTGCGGGCCTGCAGGTCGGCATTCTTCACGGTCATCTCCTTGATGTTCTGTCCGGTGGGATAAAAATCGGCCGCATTGGCAGCCCATGGAGGCGACTATAATCACATTTGGCTCTGGCAATCAGAGCCATTTCAATAAATATTCAGGAGCCAATCATGCGCGCAAGCGTGTTGTCGGACTGGCTGGCGCAGCGCCTCGTGCGCGGCGGCGAACAGCCGATCTACCGGCAGCTGCACCGGCTGCTGCAGCAGGCGATCCTGTCGCGCGAACTGCCGGCCGGCACGCGCGTGCCGTCGTCGCGGCTGCTGGCGGCCGAGCTCGGGATCGCCCGCAACACGGTCACGCAGGTTTACGAACAGCTTGCGCTCGAAGGTTATGTGAACTCGGCGACGGGGCGCGGCACGTTCGTCGCCGACAGCGCGCCGGACGAGATCGTCGGCGCGTCGCCCGACCCGGCCGCCGGCCCGGCGGTGGCGCCATCGTCCGCGCGGTGGCTGTCCGCGCGCGGCACGCGGCTCGTCGAGGGCGCGGGCGTGTCGAAGCGCCAGGGCGGCGCGTTCATGCCCGGCGTGCCCGATGTGTCGCGCTTTCCGGCGCGCGTGTGGACGCGGCTGCACAACAAGTACTGGCGGAGATTGCGCCCCGATTTGCTCACCTACGCGCCGGGCGGCGGGCTCGCGCTGCTGCGCGAGGCGCTGGCCGACTACCTGCGCACGTCGCGTTCGGTGCGTTGCACGCCCGAGCAGATCGTGATCACGACCGGGATCCACCAGTCGATCGACCTCGCGGTGCGGCTCCTGACCGATCCGGGCGACGCGATCTGGACCGAGGATCCGTGCTACTGGGGCGTGCGCAGCGTGCTGAACGTGTCGGGGCTGACTACGCGGCCGATTCCGGTCGACGACGAAGGGATCGCGCCGTCGGCCGCCGATCTCGCCGAGCCGCCGAAGCTGATGCTCGTCACGCCGTCGCACCAGTATCCGCTCGGGATGGTGATGAGCCTCGCGCGGCGCCGGATGCTGCTCGAATACGCGCGCCAGCACGGCTGCTGGATCATCGAGGACGACTACGACAGTGAATTCCGCTACGGCAGCCGGCCGCTCGCGTCATTGCAGGGGCTCGATACGGCCGGGCAGGTGATCTACGTCGGCAGCTTCGGCAAGACGCTGTTCCCGGGGCTGCGCGTTGGTTACCTCGTCGCGCCAGAGCCGCTCGCGGAAAGCTTCGCGACCGCGAGCGCCGAGCTGTATCGCGAAGGGCAGCTGCTGCAGCAGGCGGTGCTCGCCGAGTTCATCGCGGAAGGGCACTTCGTGTCGCATATCCGCAAGATGCGCACGCTGTACGGGCAGCGCCGCGAGGTGCTGCTCGATGCGGTCGCGCGCCGCTACGGCGACACGCTGCAGGCACTCGGCAGCGATGCGGGGCTGCATCTCGTCACGCGGCTGCCGGACGGGGTCGACGATCGCGCGGTCGCGCAGGCCGCGCTCGAACGCAACATCGTCGTGCGGCCGCTGTCCGGTTACTACGCGGAGCGCGAGCGCGCAGCGTCGGGGTTGCTGCTCGGCTATGCGTGCGTGCCGGAGGACGAGATCGCGACGGCGTTCGCGACGCTGGCCGAGGCGATCGACGAGCGGGCGTTCGACGGGATGATAGCGGCGGCTTGACGTGTGCGGCAGTTGAGGTGACGACCCACGCTCGAGACGGCAGAGCGCGATGCGAAAGTCACGTATGAGAGGGAGTCGATATGGATCAGCGTTTTCAAGCAGGTTCAGGGCAATTGTCTCCGCGGTGCGGAGACAATTGCCTCGCCTGGAAAAACCTCGGCTGCAAGCACACAACGGCCCGACTGCCGAGTGCACCGGACCTGCCGTGACTGCCGGTCCTTCCTGAGGGCGTACGCACGCGCGTCAAAGCCGGATCAACGCCGCGCCCGCGACCACCAGCGCGCATGCGGCGAGCCGCTGCGCGCCGGGCCGCTCGCGCATCACGAACCAGCCGATCGCGACCGCGAAGATCGAGCTTGTCTCGCGCAGCGCCGATACCGTCGCGACCGGCAGATGCCGGTACGCGAGAATCACGATTCCATAGGCGGCGAGCGAGATCGTGCCGGCGATCGCGCCTTGCCGCAGCGACGCGCGCGAACCGAACACCACGCGCGGGCCGCCGCGCATCGCACACACCAGCACGAGCTGCGGCACGCTCCACAGCAGATAAACCCACGCGATATAGCCGAGTGCGCTGCCCGACACGCGCGAGCCGATGCCGTCGCAGATCGAATACGCGGCGATGAACACGCCCGTGAGCAGTGCGTACGGCACGCCTTCGCCGGAGAACTGGAAGCCGCGCCGCAACGCGAGCGACATGATGCCGAACGACACGAGCGCAATGCCTGCGAAGCCGAACGGCGTCGGTCGCTCGTGCAGCATCGCGAGCGCCAGCACCGATACGAGCAGCGGCGAGATCCCGCGCGCGATCGGGTAGATCTGCCCGAACTCGCCGTTGCGGTATGCACGCGCCAGCGTGAAGCAGTACGCGACCTCGAGCACGGCCGACGCCGCGACATACGGCCACGCGGCGGGCGCTGGCGCGGACAGCAGTACAACGCCCGCAATGCCGAACGCGAGATACGGCAGCGACATCGTGCCGAGCTGGACGAGACGGTCTTCGCTCACGTGGAGGAATGCATTCCAGATCGCGTGCAAGAGGGCGGAGCACAGCACGAGGCCGATGAACAGGTGATCCATGAATGAGCGAGCGGACGAGGGCGGGCGGCGTCAATTATGTGGGTGCCGGGCGCGCTCGCGCGGAATTGTCGATAATAGAACGTTGTTATTCACCGGATGCCGACGATGACCAAAGCCCCCCTCACCCCGCCCGCCGTTCCGCGCCTCACGAGCCTGTCGCATGGCGGCGGCTGCGGCTGCAAGATCGCGCCGGGCGTGCTGTCCGAGCTGCTGAAGCGGGCGACGCCGCCCGCGCTGTTCCCGGACCTGCTGGTCGGCACCGAGACCTCCGACGACGCGGCCGTCTACCGGCTGAACGACGAGCAGGCGATCGTCGCGACGACCGACTTCTTCATGCCGATCGTCGACGATCCGTTCGACTTCGGCCGCATCGCGGCCACCAACGCGCTGTCCGACGTCTACGCGATGGGCGGCAAGCCGATTCTCGCGCTCGCGCTGGTCGGGATGCCGATCAACGTGCTGCCGCACGAGACGATCGCGGCCGTGCTGCGCGGTGGCGAATCGGTGTGCGCGGATGCCGGCATTCCGGTCGCGGGCGGCCATTCGATCGATTCGGTCGAGCCGATCTACGGGCTCGCGGCGATCGGCGTCGTGCATCCGTCGCGCGTGAAGCGCAACGCGGCCGCGCGCGCGGGCGACGTGCTCGTGCTCGGCAAGCCGCTCGGCGTCGGCGTGCTGTCGGCCGCGCTGAAGAAAAACCAGCTCGACGACGCGGGCTATGCGCAGATGGTGGCGACGACCACCAAGCTGAACCGGCCGGGCGCCGAACTCGCCGCGCTGCCGGGCGTGCATGCGCTGACCGACGTCACCGGCTTCGGGCTGCTCGGCCATACGCTCGAACTGGCGCGCGGCGCGAATTTGACCGCACGCGTGCATTACGCGTCGCTGCCGTGGCTGGCGGGCGTCGAGGCGTTCGTCGCCGACGGCGTGTTCACCGGCGCATCGGGCCGCAACTGGGCCGCATATGGCGCCGACGTGCGGCTCGCCGACGGGCTGCCGCCCGTCGCGCAGGCGCTGCTGACCGATCCGCAGACGTCCGGCGGCCTGCTGGTCGCGTGCGCGCCGGATGCCGTCGACGACGTGTTCGCGTGCTTCCGCGCCGACGGCTTCGACCGTGCGGCCGTGATCGGCGAGATGGTGGACGGGCCCGCGCGCGTCGACGTCGCCTGACGCGGTTTTTTTCACGCCGGATCGCTGTCGGTCGCTAGAATCGATGCCTTCCCTCGAAGGCATCGACGACCGATGAACGATTTCCTGTTCGGGCCGTGGATCGAGAGCCACAAGGCTCGTCGTGGTTTGCATCCGGTCATTCGCATCGACGTCGACTCGTGCGTCGATCGATCAGATAGTATTCCTGATGTTATTGCGCGGCGCGCATGTCGATCCCGTCCGCGTTTCATGCGAATCCTGGAGTCGCGCACACCGCCCGCCGTTTCGTAGTCGGGTTCCGCATCGCACACACGCGTTCTATACTCCCTCGCGCAGTCTCCGAGAGCCGTTCTCACCCAACATCACCGAAACAAGGAACGCCGATGCTGACTCGCTCCATCCTTTCCGCAGCTGCATTCTCGCTTGCCGCCTGTGCGACCGCGCCGTCGATTGCGCAGAACAACCAGGGCAACGATGGGGGCAACGCCGCATTCGCCGAGACCGGTGCACAGGGCCGCCCGGTCAAGGTCATGATCATCACGATGTTCGGTCCGGAAGGCCAGGCATGGCTCGACCGGCTCGGCCCGTGGCGCGACATCACCGTGCCCGGCCTGTCGCCCGACTATCCGGCCGTTCACTGCAACAAGCAGGACGTGTGCGTGGTGACGACCGGCATGGGCTATGCGAACGCGTCCGCGACGATCATGGCGCTCACGTTCTCGCAGCGTTTCGACCTGCGCCGCACGTACTTCCTCGTGTCGGGCATCGCGGGCGTCGACCCCGCGCAAGGCACGGTCGGTTCCGCCGCCTGGTCGAAATACCTGGTCGACTTCAGCCTGCAGTGGGAACTCGATGCGCGCGAGATTCCAGCAGGCTGGAATACCGGCTTTCTCGGCATCAATACGAAGAGCCCGAACGACAAGCCGCCGCTCGACTACCGCACCGAAGTATTCCAGCTCAACCCGCAGCTGACCGATGCCGCGTATGCGCTGTCGCGCAACGTCGTGCTCGCCGACAGCGCGCAGGCCCAGGCCGCGCGCGCGAAGTTCACGTATGCGCCGGCGAATCGGCCGCCGACGGTGATCCAGTGCGACACGTCATCGGGCAATACGTGGTTCTCGGGCACGCTGATCGGCGAGCGCGCGCGCCAGTGGACCAAGATCCTCACCGACGGCAAGGGCACCTACTGCATGACCGCACAGGAAGACAACGCGACCTATGAAGCGCTCAAGCGCGCGGCGAGCGTGAAGCGGGTCGACCTGTCGCGCGTCGCGGTGCTGCGCACGGGTTCCGATTTCGACCGGCCGTATGCAGGGCAGACGAGCGCGGACAATCTGCTGAACTATGCGGACCAGGGTGGTTTCGCCCCGGCGACCGAAAACCTCTACCGCGCGGGCAATCCGCTCGTTCAGGACATCGTCACGCACTGGGGCGAATGGCGCGACGGCGTGCCGCGCCGTTGACGGCCAGCGTCTTCAGCGAGAGATCGACGCGAAGTTCAATGCGCGTGCGGCGCGGAACGGAACGGCGTCCAGACGGGCGTCGTGTCGTCCCAATGATCGAGCGGCGAAGGAAGTTGATCGTTCATCACAGGCTCCTGCAACTAACTGACTAATCGGGTGGTCGATGGCGGTGTCTCGATGCCGCGCCGCGGATCATCCGCTGCGCGGCGTTGCGCGTTGACCGATGCTCAACGGCCTGCGCCGGCGAGCTGGTTGCCTTCCGGTGTCGGGCGATACGGGCCTTGCGCGAGTTCGAGCCCTTGCGGATACGAATTCGCCTTGCGCAGCCAGGCCAGCGTGCCGTCGCGGCGGGCCTGCTCGACTTCCGCGCTGACTTCGGCGCGCGTGCGCGGGCCGTTGTTGTGCTGCGTGTACCACGACGTGTTCGCGTAGTCGCCTGCGTGCGGGGTGGTCGTATCGGCGAAGGCCGGTGCGGACACGGCGAGTGCGAGGGCGACGGCGGAGAGAAGATGGCGGCGGTTCATGACGTAACTCCTGTGTTGGTCGGAGTTGGCGCGTCGGCGCTTGCTCCGGTCCCGTCAAGCGGGATCTGTTCGATGCGCAACGAGGTGCGCGACAGGGTTTACTCTAGGGGGACGTTCCGGCGCGATAAATGCGGCTGACGCGAATTGAATTGTCGTGATGGTGGAACAATCGCGATCCGTACTGTCGGCAGGGTTACTCGAAAATCGCGCACAGCCGCCTGCAGCGGGGCTCCCGGCGATTTAGCGCGACGCGCGTCGTCACGCACGCGGCCGATTGCCGCGCACGGCGCAAAGGTGTGATGCGGATTCAGGAAAGGCGCTGTGCGGCGGGGGAGGCGGCACGAACGTGACGCCGTGGCGGCGCGAAGGCAGGACGGCGCGCGGGCCGCACAGCCCGCGCGCCGCGGTTCAGACGATTACGCGACCCATTCGTTGATGACCGGCGTGTCGAGCGCCGGTGCGCGCTCGGCTTCCTCGAACGTGCGCTTGCTGCACGTCGCGTCGAGGCTGCCCTTGCCGCTCAGCAGCGGGCAGCGGTCGAACACTTCGGCGATCCAGTCGACGAACACGCGTACCTTCGGCGACAGGTGCCGGCTGTGCGGATACACGACCGAGATCGGCATCGGCAGCGGCTTGAGGCCGGGCAGCACTTCCTTGAGCCGGCCGTCGCGCAGGTGCGGCAGCACCATGAACAGCGGCGGCTGGATCAGGCCGAAGCCTTCGAGCCCGCACGTCACGTACGCATCGGCATCGTTGACCGACACGATCGCGTTCATCTTGACCTCGACTTCCTTGCCGTCGGTCAGGAACGTCCAGTCGATCGTGCGGCCCGTGCGGCTCGAGAAGTAGTTGACGGCCTTGTGGTCGTTCAGATCCTCGATCGTCCGCGGCTCGCCGAACTTCTCGAGATACGCGGGCGCAGCGACCGACACGCACTCGAACAATCCGACCCGGCGCGCAACCAGCGACGAATCCTGCAGCGCACCGACGCGGATCACGCAGTCGACGCCTTCCTGCAGCAGGTCGACCGGCCGGTCGGACAGGCCGAGCTGCAGGTCGATGTCCGGATAGCGCGTGTGGAATTCGCACAGCGACGGAATCACCAGCAGCCGCCCGATCGAGCCCGGCATGTCGATACGCAACTTTCCGTGCGGCTTGCGGTTGTTGTTCTGGAAGCTTGCTTCGGTTTCCTCGACATCGGCGAGGATCCGCACGCAGCGTTCGTAGTACGCGGCCCCGTCCGGCGTGAGCGACAGCCGGCGCGTGGTCCGGTGCATCAGCCGCACGCCGAGGAAGGCTTCGAGATTCTGGATGATCGTCGTGACGGACGCCCGCGGCAGGCTGAGCGACTCTGCTGCCTTGGTGAAGCTGCTTGTATCGACGACGCGAGTAAACACCTGCATGGCCTGAAGCCGGTCCATCACAACCTCCGCAATCTAATTTGCCGCCCGAACGACAAGGCTGCGCTACCTCATGGGTAAGCGCAGCCTGGATTGTTCGGGGGCGTTGAATTGTGTTGCCGGATTATAGGCATTTATCCGGATGTCTGCCGGACCCAGAATTCGTTCCATCTCGAAATGGATGCTGCATCGTCATGGACGCTTCTGAATTCAGCAAATTCCTGAAAGCCGCGTTGCCCGCCGAAGCCAGAGCCGGCGCGGCACTGACGGTCGCGGAGGTGGAAATCCCCGGCTACGCGCAGGACATCGTGCTGCGCCTCTATCGGCGCGCGGATAAGACCGGATTGCCGGTAGTGCTTTACTTCCACGGCGGCGGTTTCGTGCGCGGCACGCTGGATGACGCCGATTTCGCCGCGCGCTTTTTAGCAGAACGCTTACCGGCTCTCGTAGTGTCGGTCGATTATTCGCTCGCGCCGGCCTTTCCTTTTCCGGCCGCGCCGGAGGATGCGTATCGCGCGGCCGTGTGGGCCGCGACGCGCGCCCGCGCGTTCGGCGGCAATCCGAAGAAGATCGGCGTCGCGGGGCACGATGCGGGCGGCCAGCTCGCGAACTGTCTCGCGTTCATCGCGCGCGATCGCGGCGAAGTGTCGATTGCCGCGCAGGCCCTGTTCGGGCCGATGCTCGACCCGAGCATGACGCGCATCGGCGACGCCGAACGCCTTGCGTCGGACATCACCGCGCGCGAATGCGCGGCCTGTTATCGCGCCTATCTGCCGCAGGCGGCGCAGCGCATGCACCCGTATGCGGCGCCGCTCGAATCGGTGCGCCTCGCGGGCCTGCCGCCGACGCTCGTCGTCACCGCGCAGAACGACGTGCTGCACGTCGAAGCGGAGAGATATGCGGGCTGCCTGATTTCATCGGGCGTGCTCACGCAGGTGATCCGCTACCCGGACGTCACGCACGCGGCGCTCGCGACGCACGAGGCCGCGCTCGAGGAGGCCGTGCGCTTCTTCCAGTGCCGCTTCCAGGCGCGCCAGCCGAACCGTTCCGAATAACCAGAACCAATCCACGCTTATTGGAGATCCACATGGCCATCCTACGCACCTCCCGCTCCCGAATCGCGACCGCGGCGATCGCGACGCTCGCCGTCGTCGGCCTCGGCACGTTCGGCGCGATGCGCGTGAACGCGAACGCGCCCGAAAAGGCGGCAGCGCCGCTGCCCGAAGTCGACGTCGCGACCGTCGTGCCGCAGACCGTCACCGACTGGCAAGGCTATTCGGGCCGCCTCGAGGCGGTCGAGAAAGTCGACGTGCGCCCGCAGGTGTCGGGCACGATCGTCGCGGTGAACTTCAAGGACGGCGCGCTCGTGAAGAAGGGCGACGTGCTGTTCGTGATCGATCCGCGCCCGTACCAGGCGGAAACCGACCGCGCGGCCGCGCAGCTCGCCGCCGCGCAGGCCCGCAACGGCTATGCGCAAAGCGACTGGCAGCGCGCGCAGCGGCTGATCGGCGACAACGCGATCGCGAAGCGCGACTACGACGAAAAGCAGAACGCGGCGCGCGAAGCGACGGCGAACCTGAAGGCCGCCGAAGCCGCGCTGGAAACGGCGCGCATCAACCTCGGCTATACGCGCATCACCGCACCCGTGTCGGGCCGCGTATCGCGCGCGGAAATCACGCTCGGCAACGTCGTGTCGGCCGGCGCGTCCGCCGCGCCGCTGACGACGCTGGTGTCGGTGTCGCCGATCTACGCATCGTTCGACGCGGACGAGCAGACCTACCTGCAATACATCAACGGCGCGCGCAACGGCCGCAAGGTGCCGGTCGAGCTCGGCCTCGCGAATGAAACGGGCTACTCGCGCAGCGGCGAGATCGACTCGGTCGACAACCGGCTCGACACGTCGTCCGGCACGATCCGCGTGCGCGCGCGCTTCGACAACGCGGACGGCACGCTCGTCCCCGGGCTCTACGCGCGCGTGAAGGTGGGCGGCAGCGCACCGCACGAGGCGCTGCTCGTCGACGATGCGGCGATCAACACCGACCAGGACAAGAAGTTCGTGTTCGTCGTCGACCAGCAGGGCCGCGTGTCGTATCGCGAAGTGCAGCAGGGCATGCAGCACGGCAACCGGCGCGTGATCGTGAGCGGCCTCGCCGCCGGCGATCGCGTGATCGTGAACGGCACGCAGCGCGTGCGGCCGGGCGAGCAGGTGAAGCCGCACATGGTCCCGATGACGGGCGGCGATGCGCCGTCCGCGCCGCTCGCGGACAACGCGAAGCCGGCCGCACCGGCGAAGGCGGAATCGTAAGCGGCCCGCCGCTTCGATTTCCGCGTTCAACCAGACAGAGCAACCCATGAACATTTCCAAATTCTTTATCGACCGGCCGATCTTTGCAGGAGTCCTATCGGTGATCGTCCTGCTCGGCGGGGTGATCGCGATGTTCCTGCTGCCGATTTCGGAGTATCCGGAAGTCGTGCCGCCGTCCGTGATCGTGAAGGCGCAGTATCCGGGCGCGAACCCGAAAGTGATCGCCGAGACGGTCGCGTCGCCGCTGGAAGAGCAGATCAACGGCGTCGAGGACATGCTCTACATGCAGTCGCAGGCGAACAGCGACGGCAACATGACGATCACCGTCACGTTCAAGCTCGGCACCGATCCGGACAAGGCCACGCAGCTCGTGCAGAACCGCGTGAACCAGGCGTTGCCGCGCCTGCCGGAAGACGTGCAGCGGCTCGGCATCACCACGGTGAAGAGCTCGCCGACGCTGACGATGGTGGTCCACCTGATCTCGCCGGACAACCGCTACGACATGACCTACCTGCGCAACTACGCGCTGATCAACGTGAAGGATCGCCTGTCGCGGATCCAGGGCGTCGGCCAGGTGCAGCTGTGGGGTTCGGGCGACTACGCGATGCGCGTGTGGCTCGATCCGCAGAAGGTCGCGCAGCGCGGACTGTCGGCCGAGGACGTCGTGCAGGCGATCCGCGAGCAGAACGTGCAGGTCGCGGCCGGCGTGATCGGCGCGTCGCCGTCGCTGCCCGGCACGCCGCTGCAACTGTCGGTGAACGCGCGTGGCCGTCTGCAGACGGAAGACGAGTTCGGCGACATCGTCGTGAAGACGACGCCGGACGGCGGCGTCACGCATCTGCGCGACATCGCGCGCATCGAGCTGGACGCGTCCGAGTACGGGCTGCGCTCGCTGCTCGACAACAAGCCGGCCGTCGCGATGGCGATCAACCAGTCGCCGGGCGCGAACTCGCTGCAGATTTCCGACGAAGTGCGCAAGACGATGGCCGAGCTGAAGCAGGACATGCCGGCCGGCGTCGACTACAAGATCGTCTATGACCCGACGCAGTTCGTGCGCTCGTCGATCAAGGCCGTGGTGCACACGCTGCTCGAAGCGATCGCGCTGGTCGTGATCGTCGTGATCGTGTTCCTGCAGACCTGGCGCGCGTCGCTGATTCCGCTGATCGCGGTGCCGGTGTCGATCATCGGCACGTTCTCGCTGCTGCTGGCGTTCGGGTATTCGATCAACGCGCTGTCGCTGTTCGGGATGGTGCTCGCGATCGGGATCGTGGTCGACGATGCGATCGTCGTCGTCGAGAACGTCGAGCGCAACATCGAGAGCGGGATGAACGCGCGGGCGGCGACCTACAAGGCGATGCAGGAAGTGAGCGGGCCGATCATCGCGATCGCGCTGACGCTCGTCGCCGTGTTCGTGCCGCTCGCGTTCATGTCGGGCCTGACCGGCCAGTTCTACAAGCAGTTCGCGATGACGATCGCGATCTCGACGGTGATCTCGGCGTTCAACTCGCTGACGCTGTCGCCGGCGCTGTCCGCGATCCTGCTGAAGGGCCACGGCGACAAGGAAGACTGGCTCACGCGCGTGATGAACCGCGTGCTCGGCGGCTTCTTCCGCGGCTTCAACAAGGTGTTCCATCGCGGCGCGGAGAACTACGGCCGCGGCGTGCGCGGCGTGCTGTCGCGCAAGACGCTGATGCTCGGCGTGTACCTCGTGCTGGTGGGGGCGACCGTGCTCGTGTCGAAGGTCGTGCCGGGCGGCTTCGTGCCCGCGCAGGACAAGGAATACCTGATCGCGTTCGCGCAGCTGCCGAACGGCGCGTCGCTCGACCGCACCGAGAAGGTGATCCGCGACATGGGTTCGATCGCGCTGAAGCAGCCGGGCGTCGAGAGCGCGGTCGCGTTCCCGGGGCTGTCGGTGAACGGCTTCACCAACAGCTCGAGCGCGGGCATCGTGTTCGTCACGCTCAAGCCGTTCTCGGAGCGGCACGGCAAGGCGCTGTCGGCCGGTGCGATCGCCGGTGCGCTGAACCAGCAGTACGGTGCGATCAAGGATTCGTTCGTCGCGGTGTTCCCGCCGCCGCCGGTGCTCGGCCTCGGCACGCTCGGCGGGTTCAAGATGCAGATCGAGGATCGCGGCGCGGTCGGCTACGCGAAGCTGTCGGATGCGACCAACGACTTCATCAAGCGCGCGCAGCAGGCGCCGGAACTCGGCCCGCTGTTCACGAGCTACCAGATCAACGTGCCGCAGCTCAACGTCGATCTCGACCGCGTGAAGGCGAAGCAGCTCGGCGTGCCGGTCACCGACGTGTTCAACACGATGCAGGTGTATCTCGGCTCGCTGTACGTGAACGACTTCAACCGCTTCGGACGTGTGTACCAGGTGCGCGTGCAGGCCGACGCGCCGTTCCGTCAGCGCGCGGACGACATCCTGCAGCTGAAGACCCGCAACGACCGTGGCGAAATGGTGCCGCTGTCGTCGCTCGTCACGGTGACGCCGACGTTCGGCCCGGAAATGGTCGTGCGCTACAACGGCTACACCGCAGCCGACATCAACGGCGGCCCGGCGCCGGGCTTCTCGTCGGGTCAGGCACAGGCGGCGATCGAGCGTATCGCGCATGAAACGCTGCCGCGCGGCGTGCGGTTCGAGTGGACCGACCTCACGTACCAGCAGATCCTGGCAGGCGATTCGGCGATGTACGTGTTCCCGATCAGCGTGCTGCTCGTGTTCCTCGTGCTCGCCGCGCTGTATGAAAGCCTGACGCTGCCGCTCGCGGTGATCCTGATCGTGCCGATGAGCATTCTGTCGGCGCTGACGGGTGTGTGGCTCACGCAGGGCGACAACAACATCTTCACGCAGATCGGCTTGATGGTGCTGGTGGGGCTGTCCGCGAAGAACGCGATCCTGATCGTCGAATTCGCACGCGAACTGGAGCATGACGGCAGGACGCCGTTCGAGGCCGCGATCGAGGCGAGCCGGCTGCGGCTGCGCCCGATTTTGATGACATCGATCGCCTTCATCATGGGTGTCGTGCCGCTCGTCACGTCGACGGGGGCGGGTTCGGAAATGCGCCATGCGATGGGTGTCGCGGTGTTCTTCGGGATGCTCGGCGTGACGCTGTTCGGGCTGATGCTGACACCGGTGTTCTACGTCGTGCTGCGCACGCTGGCGGGCGGCAAGATCCACGTCGCGGGCAAGGACTCGGCCGGCTATGGCGTGTCGCCTTCCGGTGCGCCGGCTACGGATGCTTGAGGACAACAAGATGGACAACATGCACAACACGAATGGCCTGATGCGCTTCGCGAAGGTGGCGGCCGCGAGCACCCTGCTCGCGACGCTGCTCGCCGCGTGCGCGGTGGGGCCCGACTACAAGCGCCCGGACGTGTCGACGCCCGCGGCGTTCAAGGAAGCGCCGACGCTCGCGGCCGGCGAACAGGCCGGCACGTGGAAGACCGCCGAACCGGCGGACGGCGAGCATCGCGGCGAATGGTGGAAGGTGTTCGGCGATCCGGTGCTCGACTCGCTCGAGTCGCAGGCGCTCGCCGCGAACCAGAACCTGAAGGCCGCGGCGGCGCGCGTCGAGGAAGCGCGTGCGGCGACCCGCACCGCGCGCTCGCAGTGGTTCCCGCAGGTCGGCGCCGGGTTCGGGCCGACGCGCGAAGGGCTGTCGTCGGCGTCGCAGTTCCAGCCGCAGGGCACGGGCCCGACCACCGCGACGCTGTGGCGCGCGCAGGGCACGGTGTCGTACGAGGCCGACCTGTTCGGCCGCGTGAGCCGCAACGTCGAGGCGTCGCGTGCCGACCAGGCGCAGAGCGAGGCGCTGTTCCGCTCGGTGCAGCTCGCGCTGCAGGCGGACGTCGCGCAGAACTACTTCGAACTGCGCCAGCTCGACTCGGACCAGGACCTGTACCGCCGCACGGTCGAACTGCGTGATCAGGCGCTGAAGCTCGTACAGCGCCGCTTCAACGAAGGCGACATCAGCGAGCTCGACGTGTCGCGCGCGAAGAACGAGCTGGCAACCGCGCAGGCCGATGCGGTCGGCGTCGCGCGCCGGCGCGCGGCGTCCGAGCATGCGCTCGCGATCCTGCTCGGCAAGGCGCCCGCGGACTTCGCGTTCAAGGAAACGCCGATCGTGCCGGTCGCGGTGAAGGTCCCGCCGGGTCTGCCGTCGGCATTGCTCGAACGCCGCCCGGACGTGTCGGCGGCCGAGCGCGCGATGGCGGCTGCGAACGCGCGGATCGGTCTCGCGAAGTCGGCGTACTTCCCGAAGCTCGATATCACGGGCGCGTTCGGCTATGAGGCGTCGACGCTCGGCAACCTGTTCATGTGGTCGAGCCGCACGTTCCTGCTCGGGCCGTTCGCCGGCACCGCGCTGACGCTGCCGCTGTTCGACGGCGGGCGGCGTGCGGCCGGCGTGCAGCAGGCGCGCGCGCAGTACGACGAGCAGGTCGCGAACTACCGGCAGCAGGTGCTCGTCGCGTTCCGCGAGGTCGAGGACAATCTCGCCGACCTGCGTCTGCTCGACGACCAGATTCGCGCGCAGGATGCGGCCGTCAATGCGTCGCGCCGTGCGGCGACGCTGTCGCGGACGCAGTATCAGGAAGGCGAAGTGGCCTATCTCGACGTGATCGACAGCGAACGGTCGGTGCTGCAGTCGCAATTGCAGGCGAACCAGCTGACCGGGGCGCAGGCCGTGTCGACCGTGAACCTGATCCGTGCGCTGGGCGGCGGATGGGGCGCGGCGCCGACGGCGGTCGGCGATGCGGCGTCCGTCAAGGCGGAAGTCGCCGCGCGTTGAAGCAGCGGCCCGCCAGGGGCCGTTCGAGCAGGTGGCTGATCGAAGAGCCCCGATTCCGTGGCAACGCGGATCGGGGTTTTTTTATTGGCCGTGCGTTATGCCTGCTGTTCGGGCTTCACGTCCGTGCGTTCGGCGATCACCACCGCGTAGCGGCCGACCGCATCGGCGATGCGCTGCGCCAGTTCGGGATCGCGCACTGCACGCGCGAGCGTGACGCCGCCCGTCAGCAGCGCGAGGAACGCGATCGCGCGATCGTCGTCGGGGGCGTCGCCGAGCCCGGACGACACTTCGTCGACGATCTGCCGCAACGCCTGTTCATAGGCGTCGCGCGTGTCGTCGTCGGCGCGCATCACTTCGGGCGACAGGCTCGGCAGCGCACAGCTTTCGCCGAGCGCGCAGGTGCGCCGCGGCCCGAGATAGAACGACACGAACGGGCGCCGCCAGCGCGCGCCATGCTCGGCCTTGAAGATCGCGACGCCTTGCCGGAGCTGGTCGAGACCGGCGAGGACCACGCTGCGGAACGCTTCACCTTTCGATTTGAAATGCCCGTAGAACGCGCCGTTCGTGACGCCCGCCGCCTTCGTCAGCGGACCGATGCCGGAGCCGCCATAGCCCTCCTGGCGGAACAGGCGGCTCGCCGCCTCGAGAATGCGCGCGCGGGTTTCGTGCTTGTGCTCGACGGAATAACGCATGACAGGCTCGCTTCAGAGCGATCGCTCTTTATCGCTTGCATAGAGAGCGATCAGTGTCTAATGTATAGAGAGTGACTGATATTTATATCACGTCACGATTCCGATGACCTGACCTGGAGAACGTGCGATGCCGATTACGCTGACAGTATCTGAAGGGGTTTTCTCGCAGGAAGACGAAGGGCCGGTATTTGCCGAACTGACCGATGCGCTGCTGGAGGTCGAAGGGCTGACCGGGAATGCGTTCCTGGCGCCGAACGTGATCGGCTCGCTCAACGTGCTGCCGCGTCACCGGACCTTCGTGAATGGTCGCGCGGAGCCCGCGGCATTCGTCGAGCTGAAGCTGCCGGCCGTGGCGCTCGCGGCGCCCGACAAGCAGCGGCAATTCGTCGAACGGGCGACCGCGATCGTGCTGCATCGCGCAGGCGGGCGGCTGACGCCGGCGCAGATCTGGGTGAATGTCGTGCATGCGGTCGACGGCGGATGGGGCATTGCCGGGCGACGGTACGACAACGCTGCGCTCGTCGATTCGATCCAGGGTGCGGTGGCTGGTTCGCATTAACCGCAACTAACGGTCAAACCATCCAGCGTTGACCGACGGTGCGGCGATGATTCGCCGCACCGATCAGCCGTGACTGCCTTCAGCCCGCAGTGCCCGCATCAGTTCGCTGGCTGCCTTGCCGCGCCCCGTATGTTTCGGCCGCCGCAGATACACGGGCGGCGGCAGCCCGTTCCGGATGTTCGCGAACACGAGCGGCGCGAGTTCGCCGTCCGTGCTGATAGTGTTCTTCCCGATCTTCACGTTCGTATACAACTGGTCGTTCGACAGTGTGTTCGGGTTGCCGGATGCGGTGACGCGCAAGCCCGAACCGGTCATCTGACGCGGAGGCGGGCGAAGCGATGCGGGGAAGCCCGTATCGCTTCGTTCGGGAAAGGGGCGGGAAGTGACGGGCGGACCGAATGCCGCCCGCGAGCGTTACGCGGCGACGAACTCGTGCACGTAACGGTTGAACACCCCGGGGCTCGCGGCGTTCATCCCATGCGACGCACCGGCGACGGTCTGCCGTTGCGCATCGCCGATCCACTGCGACAGCGTGTCGACGTTGTTGCGGAACATCTTCGGGCTGCGCTGGCCGTCGATCAGCAGCGTGCGGCATGCGATATCGCCGGCCGTGTGCTGCGAATACGCGGGCAGCGGATCCTGCAACTGCTTCGGCAGCGTGCTCGCATTGTCGATCGCCATCGTGCGAAAGCGCGACGTGCTCTTCTTCCACGCGCCCGGCAGGCTTACCGAGTCGACGAACATCTCGAGGCCGGCTTCCACTTCGCCTTGCCCGATCAGATTCACGGCCTGCGTGCGCAGCGCGATCGCGGCGGCCGGCAGCGCGGCTTCGCGCACGCCCGGCTGTTGCAGCGGGCCGCCCGGATCGGCGAGCGTCAGCGTGTCGACGAGCTGCGGATGCTGGCGCGCGACGTTGAACGCGACGCTGCCGCCACGCGAGTGGCCGACGAGATGCACGGGGCCGAGATCGAGCGCGTCGATGAATTCGGCGAGCTCGTCGACGTGGTTCTGCCAGCTGAACTCGTCCTGGATGCCCGCCTCGACGGCCGGCCAGTAATGGCTTAGGCTCGGCGCGATGCAGCGGTAGTGGGCCGACAGCGACGCGAGTTGCGGATCCCAGTAACGGTAGTCGCACAACGATCCGTGCACGAACACCATCGGCGCGCCGCTGCCCCGCTCGACATACGGCAGGCTGATGCCTGACGAAAGCGTCGCAAATTGCAGGTCGGGGTTCGCGAGCACCGAAGGCTCGATTCGCATGTTCATGACTGAAAACTCAATGGGTGCGTCATCACGTCGCAACTATGCCTCACGGCAAGCTGCAAGGAAAACGCATAATTTTCATCGTGACGATCAATTTTATTGATGGCTCGGCTGAAAACCCTTGTCGCTGCGTGGGGAAGTGCCGAAGTCTTCAATCATCTGATGATTTATTTGGCGGCTGAAAGCACGTGTGAACGCCTGCGCAGGCGCGCATCTGAGCGGGGGGAAACGGGAGAAAGGGCCGCCGCACGCGACCCGCGCATCACCGCACCGCCAGCGCGGGCGCGGTCTGAAGCTCGACGGGAAGGTCGTTGTCGGCGGCGAACTGCATCGCGAAGTCGAACGCGTCGGCGCATACGTCGCGCAATTCGTCCGACACGAACAGGCATTTGGCGCCCCCATCGACGACCGGCATCGCGAGCCGCGACAGCGCGCACGGATAGCCGGGCCGCCGCTCGCCGACGAACAGCGTGATGACGCCCGCGAGGCGCTCGGGCCAGTCGCTCGGTCGGAAGGTTTTCTGCGCGCGCGTGACGCCGCGGATCAGGTGCCCGGTGATGCGGCCGTGTTCGGTGATATCGATGCGATCCATGCTGTTCTGCGTATCCTCGTTCGCGTCATTCGCCGCCGTCGGCCGCCGCGTCGCCGCGCGCGGGAATCCGCAGGTTGCGCAGCTTGTGATAAAGCGTCTTCTTCGGCATGCCGAGCGCGACGCTCGCGTCCGCCACGTTGCCGTTGTGACGCCGCAGCATGTCTTCGATCAGCATCCGCTCGAAATACGCCATCTGCTCGGCAAGCGTGCCGCCGGCCGCCGGCGCGCCGCCGGACGACAGCAGGCTGTCGCCGGTCAACCCGAGCACGAAGCGATCGGCCACGTTCTGCAATTCGCGCACGTTGCCGGGCCATGCATGCGTCATCAGTTCGGACACCTGCGCAGCCGTGACGACCGGCGCCGGCTGCCCGAAGCGCCGTGCGGCAGCGAGCACGAAATGCTCGAACAGCAGCGGCACGTCCTCGCGCCGCTCGCGCAGCGGCGGCAGCTCGATCTGCGCGACGTTGAGCCGATACAGCAAGTCCGCGCGGAAGCGCCCGTCGGCCGCGAGTTCGGCGAGATCGGCCTTCGATGCGGCCACCACGCGGCAGTCGACCGGAATCAGCTCGTTCGCGCCGAGCCGCTCGACCACGCGCTCCTGCAGCACGCGCAACATCTTGATCTGCAGCGGAATCGGCATCGTCTCGATCTCGTCGAGGAACAGCGTGCCGCCGTGCGCCCATTCGATCTTGCCGATGCGCTTCTTGATCGCGCCGGTGAATGCGCCAGCCTCATGGCCGAACAGCTCGCTCTCGAACACCTGCTCGGGCAGGCCGCCGCAATTCAGCGCGACGAAATGGGCATCGCGCCGGCCGCCGAAGTCGTGCAGGCTGCGTGCGATCAGTTCCTTGCCGGTGCCCGTCTCGCCGGTGATCAGCACCGACACCGACGTATCGGCGAGCCGCAGGATCTTCTTGCGCACGTCGGCCATCGCGGGCGACTTGCCGAGCACGAACGCCTCGATGCCCTGCCAGTTGTTCAGCGCCGCGCGCAGCCCCTGCACCTCGAGCGTCAGGCGGCGCTTCTCGACCGCGCGCGCGACGCGCCCCGCGATCACGTCCGACGAGAACGGCTTCTCGATGAAATCGTACGCGCCGTCCTGCATCGCGCCGACGGCCGTCGAAATGTCGGCATGGCCGCTGATCAGCACGACCGGAATCTGCGCATCGACGGCCATCACGCGTTCGAGCAGCTGCAGCCCGTCGATGCCCGGCATCCGCACGTCCGACACGATCACGACGGGGGCGCCGGGCGCGACGTGCGCGAGCGCGTCGGCGGCCGAAGCGAATGCGTCGACCGGGAACCCGGCGAGCGCGACGGCCTGCTCGACGCCGATCCGGACGTTTTCATCGTCCTCGACGACCAGCACGCGAATCTCATCTTCCATGCTCTATCCTCTGTTGCGGCGTCGCCGCCGCGAATTCGATACTGAACTGCGCGCCGCCTTCGTCGCGGTTCGTCGCGGCGATCTTCGCGCCGAACGCCTCGACGATGCGCGACGTGATCGCGAGGCCGAGCCCGAGGCCCTGGCCGCGCGGCTTGGTCGTGACGAACGGCTCGAACAGATGCGGCAGCACGTCGGGCGCGATGCCCGCGCCGCTGTCGGCCACCGAGAAGCGCACGCGGCCGTCGTCGTCCGGCCCGGCGGCTTCGATCACGATGCGCCGCACCGGCGCGTCGTGCACCGCGTCGAGTGCGTTGCCGAGCAGGTTCACGATCACCTGCTGCAACTGGCTCGATTCCGCGGACACCGTCGTGCCGGGCGCGATGTTCACGTCGAGCTGCACGCCTTCGTCGCGGATCCGCGCATCGTAGATCAGGCGCGCATGCGCGACGGCCTCGTTCAGCGACACCGCGACGCGCTCGACGTCGGGTTTGCGCGCGAAGGTCTTCAGCTCGCCGGTGAGCACGGCCATGCTGTCGACGAGCTTGCCGATCCGTTCGAGATTCGCATACGCCGGCGCCGGCTGGCCGCGCTCGAAGAACGTACGCGCGTTGTCGCACAGCGTGCGGATCGCGACGAGCGGCTGGTTCAGCTCGTGCGTGAGGCCCGCGGCCATCTGCCCGAGCACCGCGAGCTTGCCCGCGTGCACGACTTCCTGTTGTGAATCGCGCAGCCGCTGCTCGGTGCGCTCGCGCTCGACGATCTCGCGCTGCATCCGCTCGTTCGCCGCCGTCAGCGCGGCCGTGCGTTGCGCGACGGTCAGCTCGAGCCGGTCGTTCGCGCGGCGCAGCGCATCTTGCGCGTTCAGCCGCGCGACGATCGCCCGGCGCCGCTGGATCGCGTAGCCGGCCAGCAGCGCGGCGATCAGGAACGCGCCGGTGACGAACGCGAACGCGGTCTGCTGCTGGCGCCGCGCGCCGGCGATGTCGAGCAGCACCATCAGCGAATCACCGGCCTGCGGCGCGGGCCGCGACATCACGAGATAGCGCGTGCTGCGGCCGGCGTGACGCGGATCGGGGAACGTGCCGAACCATGCGGCGGCGCTGCGGTCGCCGAGGTGGCGGTAGGGCAGCATGTCGACCGTGCGGCCCGCGTATTGCCGCGACGCCTGGATGTCGCGCTGCTGCTGCGCGGTGATCGGGCGCAGCGCGGTGAACTTCCACGCCGGCTCGGTCGAGATCACGATCACGCCGTTGCCGTCGACCACCATCGCGGCGACGCCCGGCGCGCGCCACGCGGATTCGAGCGGGTCGACGCTGATCTTCACGGCCGCCGCGCCGATCGGCACGCCACCGTCGCGCACCGCGCTCGCGAAGTAGACGCCCGGCACGCCGGTGTTGGTGCCGATCCCGAAGAAGCGGCCGCTGCCGTGCGCCAGGGCATCCTTGAAGTACGGCCGGTACGACACGTTGGTGCCGACGAAGCTGATCGTCTCGTTCCAGTTGCTGGCGGCGATCACTTCGCCCTGCAGGTCGATCACGTCGACGGCGCCGCTGCCCGCATCGCGGTTCACGGCTTCGAGATACGTGTCCACCGTGTGCGCGAGCGCGGGCCGGTCTTGCGGCGCGGCCCGCAGCAGCGCGCGCACGCCGTCTTGCCGGGCGACCAGGCCGGGCAGGATCTCGAAGCGGCCGAGTTCGCTCTTGAGGCTCGACGCGTACAGGTCGAGCCGGTGCGCGCCGGTTTCCTCGAGCGCGTCGATCGCGCGTTCCCACGCGAAATCGACCGCCGCGCCCGCCACGCCGACATACAGCACGGCGGCCGACGCCCAGCCCCACCACGGGATTCCCTTGAAGCTCTTCTGCACGTTCGCCCTCATCGATGCCCGCAACCGGTCGTCCGAGACCGGCCGTCCGAGACCGGCCGTCCGCAACTCCGGCCGTCCCAAACGCCCCGCCACAACGACGCGCGCCGCGCGCCGGCAAAGCCGGCGGCGGCGCGTGCGAAGCAGCCTGCGCGACGGTGCGCGCAGCGGCGCGTCATCCGAAGTGCGCGACCAGGATCAGCGTCACGGTGACGACGATCGCGCCGCCGATGCGCGTGGCGATCTGCGCGAACGGCATCAGCTGCATCCGGTTCGCGGCGGTCAGGATCGCGACGTCGCCGGTGCCGCCTTGCCCGCTGTGGCAGGCGTTCACGATTGCGGTGTCGATAGGGTACATCTTCAGCAGGCGGCCGACCACGAAACCGGTGCCCATCAGCGTCGCGACGGTCGACACGATCGTGACGACGTTGACGATCGTGAAGGCGGCGGTCAGCTTGTCCCACGGCGTCATCGCGACGCCGATCGCGAACAGCAGCGGGTACGTGACGGCGGTCGAGAAGAACTTGTAGACGACGAACGCGCCTTCCTGCAGCGGCGGCGACACCGCGCGCGCGAGCTTCACCAGCACCGCGAGGAACAGCATCGCGACCGGCGCGGGCAGGCCGAACAGCTTGTGCGCCATCAGGCCGACGAGGTACAGCGTGATCGCCGTGATGCCGGCACCCGCGATGTGCGTGACGTCGACGTGGCCGCGGATCTCCTCGCTTTCCGGCGTCATGTCGCCGCTTTCGCCGACCTGCAGGCGACCGTTGCCGGTCAGGTGCGGCAGGCGCTTGCCGAGCATGTCGAGCGCGCCTGACAGGATGATCGCGGTCAGGCTGCCGAGCATCACCGGCGGCAGCACCATCGCGAACATCTCGCCCTGCGGCAGGTGCATCAGTTCCGAATAGCCGATCGACAGCGGAATCGCACCTTCGCCGACGCCGCCCGCCATGATCGGCACGACGATGTACAGCAGCGTGTGGCGCGCGCCGAGGCCGAGCGCGGTGCCGACCGCCGTGCCGACGATCGCGGCCGCGACCGAACCGGCGGCGAGCGGAATGAAGATCTTCACGAAGCCCTGGATCAGCACGCGCCGGTCCATGCTCAGGATGCTGCCGACGATGATCGACGCGATGAACAGGTACAGGAAGTTGGTCGACTTCGTGAACTCGACGGTGAGGTTCAGCACCGGCTTCGGCAGCACGTGGTAGTAGGTGAGCGCCGACGGCACGAAGGTCGCGAAGATCGCGGCCGCGCCGATGTTGCGCAAGAGCGGCAGGCGCTTGCCGAGTTCCGCGCAGGTGAAGCCGAAGAACGCGAGCACGGCGATCGCCATCGAGATCTCGCCGGGCACCTTGCCCGTCACCGCGAAGCCGACGATCAGCCCGAACAGGATCACGTAGACCGGCAGCGGGATGATGCCGATGCGGATTTCCATCAACTTCCACCAGCCTTCCGGCCAGAAGCGTGTGCGCGTGGCGGGACCGGCTTCGGCAAGTGCCTCCGGACGGGATTGGGTGGGGATTGAGGTCTGCAAGACGTGTCTCCTGATGTTTGGAATGCCCGCATTGCTACGCGGCATCGTGTGGCGTCTCTTAATGCAACCCCCGTGCCAAGCATTCCGGCCTGCCGGAATATTTTTAGGGCATTGATTTATAAGGATTTTGTTTCGTCTGGGGAAAGGATGGCAACACCCGGCTGGCCGAGATTTCGGAATTCGCCCGGCGGGCAGGCCGAGATTTCGGCCCGATGGCGACGGGGCGGCCGCCCGCGCATCGGACGCGCGCCGTGGCGCCATATCGCCGCACGCGATTTTCTTCGCACAATCGCTTCGTAGACCGCATTCCTGCCGCTCTCTATCATCGGCTGATCTTTTTCCGATGTGACGACGACTGTCCGGAGAACGCCCGCGCGTTCGCCGCGGCGCCGCTCATCCGTCGATACCGTCTTTGGACAGGAGAGTGGTTCCCATGCTGCATGCCGTTTTTTCCGCCCGCTTTTCCTCCGGCCGCGTGGCCCGCCTGCTGGCGGCCGCGCTGCTCGGCGTCCTGATGCTGAACGGCGCCCGTGCCGACACCGCGCCGCTGAAGGTCGGCATCTCGACGAGCCCGCAGATCGACGCGCTGAAGATTGCCGCGAAGGAGGCGAAGGAGCAGGGCCTCGACGTGAAGATCGTCGAGTTCACCGACTGGAACACGCCGAACGCGGCGCTCGCGAACAAGGACATCGACGTCAACTACTTCCAGCACATCCCGTTTCTCGAGAACGCGAAGAAGCAGGGCGGTTACAACTTCGTGTCGATCGCGCCGGGCACGATCATGAAGATCGGCCTCTACTCGAAGAAGGTGAAGCGCTTCGACGAGCTGAAGGACGGCGCGCGTGTCGCGATCGCGAACGATCCGGTGAACGGCGGGCGCGGGCTGCTGCTGCTGCAGCGCGCGGGCCTCATCACGCTGAAGCCGGGCGCCGACTACCGCGCGACGACGCACGACATCGTGTCTAACCCGAAACACCTGAAGATCATCCCGCTCGAAGCGTCGCAGCTCGCGCGCTCGCTCGATGACGTCGACCTCGCGCAGGGCTATCCGAGCTTCATCAAGCTCGCCGGCACGACCGACCCGAACAGCGCGCTGCTGTTCGACGGCACCGAGAACAAGAACTTCGCGATCCAGTGGGTCGTGCGGCCCGAGAGCGTGAACGACGCGCGCATCCGCAAGTTCATCGCGATCTACCAGCATTCGCCGGCGGTGCGCCGTGCGCTCGACAACGCGTTCGGCTCGCTGTACGCGATCGCGTGGTGACGGAGGCGACATGACGACGGCGAACCGCAAGAAGATCCTGCTCAACGCGTTCAACATGAACTGCGTCGGGCACATCAACCACGGGTTGTGGACGCATCCGCGCGACCGCTCCGCGCACTACACCGATCTGGACTACTGGGCCGATCTCGCGAGGACGCTCGAACGCGGCAAGTTCGACGGGATCTTTCTCGCGGACATCGTCGGCGTGTACGACGTGTTCGGCGGCGGCCCGGACGCCGCGCTGCGCGAATCGGTGCAGGTGCCCGTCAACGATCCGCTGCTGCTCGTGCCCGCGATGGCGCAGGTCACGCAACATCTCGGCTTCGGCGTGACCGCGAACCTGACCTACGAGCCGCCTTACCTGTTCGCGCGCCGCATGTCGACGCTCGATCACCTGACGAAGGGGCGCATCGGCTGGAACATCGTGACCGGCTATCTCGACAGCGCCGCGCGCGGGATGGGCCTCGCACAGCAGATCGGCCACGACGATCGCTACGAACGCGCGGACGACTACATGGACGTCGTCTACAAGCTGTGGGAACAGAGCTGGGACGACGACGCGGTGATCCGCGACGCGCAGGCGCGCGTGTTCGCGCAGCCTGGCAAGGTGCGGCGCGTGAAGCACGACGGGCCGTTCTATTCGGTCGACGCGATCCACCTGAGCGAGCCGTCGCTGCAGCGCACGCCGGTGCTGTACCAGGCCGGTTCGTCCGCGCGAGGCGTCGAATTCGCGGGGCGGCATGCGGAGTGCGTATTCGTGAACGGGCAGAGCAAGGCCGCGGCGCGCGCGGCGGCGCTGGATATTCGCGCAGCCGCCGCGCGGCAGGGCCGCGATCCCGCATCGATCAAGATTTTCGCGGGCGTGAGCGTCGTGACCGCCGAAACCGAGCGGCTCGCGCGCGAGAAGTTCGACGAATACCGGCGCTATGCGAGCCCGGAAGCCGGCCTCGCGCATTTCGCGAGCTCGACCGGCATCGATTTCGCGAAGTACGGCCTCGACGAGCCGATTTCGTACGTGAAGACCGACTCGATCCAGTCGGCCGTCGACGCGATCTCGCGCAAGAGCACGACCGGCACGTGGACCGTGCGCCGGATGCTCGAACAGATGTCGCTCGGCGGCCGCTATGCGCCGATCGTCGGCTCGCCGTCGCAAGTCGCGGACGAACTGCAGTCGTGGATCGACGAAACGGGCATCGACGGTTTCAACCTGACGCGCACCGTGATGCCCGAGTCGTTCGAGGATTTCGTCGACTGGGTCGTGCCCGAGCTGCAGAACCGCGGCATCTACAAGGAAGACTACGATCCCGCGCCGACGCTGCGCGAGAAGCTGTTCGGCGCCGGCGCGCGGCTGCCCGCGTGGCACACGGGTGCGCAGCACCGGCCGGCCGCCGTGCCGGCGCCCGAACCCAAGCATCCCGCGCATGCGTGAACGTGACGGAGCGAAGCGATGACGCAATTGTTCGACACGCTGGGTTTCATCGAGGCATCGGCCGTGCGGGCCGGTGCGGGTGCGGACGTGCATGAGGTGCATGACGCGCATGATTCGCGTAATGCAGCGGCCGCGCGGGCCGACGGCGCCGCCGCCGTGTCGTTCGCACACGTCGGCAAGGTGTTCGCGACGCCGCGCGGCCAGGCCGCCGCGCTGCGCGACGTGACGCTCGACGTGCGGCGCGGCGAGGTGTTCGGCATCATCGGCCGCAGCGGTGCCGGCAAGTCGACGCTGCTGCGGCTCGTGAACGGCCTCGAACGTCCGAGTTCGGGCAGCGTGCGCGTGCAGGGCGTCGACGTCGGCACGCTCGACGAGGACGGGCTCGTCGCGCTGCGGCGTCGCACCGGCATGGTGTTCCAGCATTTCAACCTGCTGTCGGCGAAGACGGTGTTCGAGAACGTCGCGCTGCCGCTGAAGATCGCCGGCGTGCCGAAGGCCGAGCGCACGCGCAAGGCCGAGGCGCTGCTCGATCTCGTCGGGCTGGCCGCGAAACGCGACGCGTATCCGGCGAGCCTGTCGGGCGGCCAGAAGCAGCGCGTCGGCATCGCGCGGGCGCTGGTGCACGACCCGGAGGTGCTGCTGTGCGACGAGGCGACGTCGGCGCTCGACCCCGAGACGACGCAATCGATCCTCGCGCTGCTCGCCGACATCAACCGCCGCCTCGGACTGACGATCGTGCTGATCACGCACGAGATGGAAGTGATCCGCGCGGTGTGCGACACGGTCGCGGTGATCGAACAGGGCGAGGTCGTCGAAACGGGCCCGGTGTGGCGCGTGTTCGGCGATCCGCGCCACGGCGCGACGCGTGCCCTGCTCAGCACGCTCGTGCACGACCTGCCGGCCGAACTCGCCGCGCGCGTGCAGCCGTTGCCCGAGCTGGCCGCGCTGCCCGACGGCGCGCAAGTCGTGCTGGACGTCCGTTATACGGGCGAAAGCGGCGGCGAGCCGGACGTCGGCGCGCTCGCGGCGGCGCTCGGCGGATCGGTGCGCTTCCTGCACGGCGGGATCGAGCGCATTCAGGGGCATGCGCAGGGGCGCCTCGTGATCGCGGCGTCGCCGCGCGCGGACGACGCCGGCCACCCACCGGCACGCGGCGGCGCGGTCGCCGCGTTGCTCGAGCGCGCGCGCCGCCACGCGAATCATGCGGAGGTGCTCGGCTATGTTTGAACTCTGGTGGCCCGAACTGCTCGACGCGATCCGCGACACGCTGTCGATGGTCGCCGCGTCGGCCGCGATCGCCGCGCTGATCGGCATCCCGCTCGCGGTGATCCTAGTGACGACCGCGCCCGGCGGCATTTACGCGCGGCGTGGCCTGAACGCGGTGCTCGGCGCGCTCGTCAACGTGTTCCGCTCGACACCGTTCATCATCCTGCTCGTCGCGCTCCTGCCGTTCACGCGCGTGCTGATCGGCACGACGATCGGCGTGTGGGCGGCCGTCGTGCCGCTGTCGATCGCCGCGATTCCATTCTTCGCGCGGATTGCGGAAGTGAGCCTGCGCGAAGTCGATCGCGGGCTGATCGAGGCCGCGCTCGCGATGGGCGCGAAACGCCGCCACATCGTGTGGCACGTGCTGTTGCCGGAGGCGTTGCCCGGCATGCTCGGCGGTTTCACGATCACCGTCGTCGCGCTGATCGGCTCGACCGCGATGGCGGGCGCAGTCGGCGCGGGCGGGCTCGGCGATCTCGCGATCCGTTATGGCTATCAGCGTTTCGACACCACCGTCATGGTGACCGTGATCGTGATCCTGATCGCACTCGTTTCGGCCGTGCAAATCACGGGCGACCGCCTGGTCCGACGCGTGACCCGGCGTACCTGAGCGGCGCCACGAGCGCCGGCTCTTTTCATTGAGACCCTGAGAGAACGATACCCATGACCTTGCCCATCGGCGCGCCGCGCGAATGGAACGGACAATTCGAGGAAGCCCTGTTTCTGGACGTCGCACGACGCCATCGCCCCGGCTTCCCTGACAAACTGGCGACGCCGCCGCGCGAGCCGCACGGCGCGGACGAGCTCGCCGCCGTCGCCGACTACTACACGAAGATGGCGTCGCACGACCTGTTCATCGTGCAGGTCGTCGCGAAGGCGATCGACACGCTGTTTCGCGATGACCCGCATTTCCAGCTGATCCTGTCGCGCCAGCTCGGCGACGACGGCGCGCACGCGGTGATCGGGCGCGAGCGCGTGACCGAACTGACGGGCCGCGATCCGCTGCCGGAGGTCGAGCGGCTCGTCGCCGCGCACTGGGAACGCATCGGCGACATCGCGGTACGCGACGTCGCGGGCTTTCTCGCGTTCGAATGGCATTACGAGTTGCACATCCTCGCGAAGCTGTGGATCCAGCGCAAGACCGGCCGCATCGCCGACGGCGCGATGCGCGAGCACGGCGAGAACCGGATCCGTCCGGACGAGGAGTGGCATCGCGTGCAGATCGTCCAGTGGTGGTTCGACACGTTGAACGCGTTGCCGCCCGCCGAGCGCGACGCGCTGATCGACCGCGTGATCGCGGCCGACGAGGAAACCCAGGCGCGGCTCGACGGCTATCTGCATGACGAATACGCGCACACCGCGCACGTGTTCGGTGCGGATATCGCCGAATACCGCGCGATCTACGACGACTGGCGGCGCGAGATCCTGTCGCGGCTGACCGGCCGCCGGCTCGGCGCGCTGGTGCCGTTGTCGGGCGAAATCGTTGCGCACGAAACCGTTGCACAGGAAGCCGTCGCATGAACGATCCCCGCGGCCCGGCGACGCTGGCGCCGGAAACCGACGCACGCGCGCTCGACGCCGATGCGCTGGCGCGTGCGATCGACGCGCTGCGTGCGACGGCTGCCGAGCGCGACCGCGCGGGCGGTCACGCGGCCGATGAGAAGCAGCGGCTCGCCGACGCGGGCCTGCTGACGCTCGCGGTGCCGCGCGAATTCGGCGGACAGGAAGCCGAGTGGCCGGCGATCTACGACACGATCCGGCGGATCGCGCGCGTCGACAGCGCGCTCGCGCATCTGGTCGGGTTCCAGATCCTGCAGGTGGTGAGCGTCGACGTGTGGGGCAGCGCGGCGCAGCGCGAACGCTATCTGCGCGGCACGGTCGAGCATCGCTGGTGGTGGGGCAATGCGGTCAACCCGCTCGACACGCGGCTCGCGGCGACCGCGACGCCGGACGGCGGCTACCGGCTCGACGGCGTGAAGGGCTTCTGTTCGGGCACGCGCGGCTCGCAGCGGATGACCGTGTCCGCGCACGATCCGGAAACGGGCCGCGCCGTGTTCGGCGTGGTGCCGACCGATCGTGACGGGATCACGGTCAACGAGGACTGGGATCCGATCGGCCAGCGCCAGACCGACAGCGGCAGCGTGCGCTTCGACGGCGTGACGCTCGCGCGGGACGAGGTGCTGCACCGCTCCGAGACACCGCCGACGCCACGCGCGACGCTGCGCACGCTGGTGTCGCAGCTCGTGCTGACGAACCTGTTCGTCGGGCTCGCCGAAGGCGCGCTGGCCGAGGCGCGCGACTACGTGCTGACGCACGGCCGGCCGTGGATCAACGCGGGTGTCGCGCAGGCGAGCGACGATCCCTATACGCTGCAGCGCTTCGGCGACATGCGCGTGCAGGCGGTCGCGGCGGCGGCGCTCGCCGACCGCGCGGCCGTCGCGTTGCAGCGCGCATGGTCGCGGCATGACGCGCTGACGGCCGACGAACGGGCCGAGGTGGCACTCGCCGTGTCGGACGCGAAGATCGTCGCGCAGCGCGCGGCGCTCGAGAACGGCGAGGCGCTGTTCGACACGTGCGGCGCACGTGCGACGGCTGCATCGCTCGGCCTCGACCGCTTCTGGCGCAACGCGCGCACGCATACGCTGCACGATCCGCTCGACTATCGGCTGCGCGACGTCGGCCGGTTCGCGCTGACGGGCGAATTGCCGCAGGCGTCGCTTTATACGTAGCGTCGGCAAACCGTCCGGCGTCGCCATGCCGCTCGGTGTGGCTTGCCGGCGATAGCCGACGCCCGCGCCCGCGTCCTTGCGGGACTTCGGCATTTCTGCGCGAACCGTGCAATCACCATTCCGCTGCGCTCGCACCCGGCCGCCAGCCGGTGATGGCGCAGCGCATTCAGTCGGTACGACCCGGGAAGATCGCGTAAACCTTCCCCGAAGGCGCCTGTACGACCGACGCACCATCGGCGATCGGTCCCGTCTTTTTGTCGACCGCGTGCTGGCGCCCGGGTGTCCTGAAGCGCCATGCACCGGGGTAGTCTTCGCGCAGCCCGCGCACGCCGAACGCGACTTCGGTGCCGGCCGGATAGATGAGGTTACCGACGCTCGCCGCACGCGCCAGCGTCGCGTAGTCGAACGCGAGAACGGTGCGTTCCCGATCGAGTCGCAGTTCGGGGTGACGCAGCGGTAGCGATGACATTTCGAACACATCGCCTTCCGCGACCCTGATCTCCCAATAGTCGTTGTCGCGCATGCCGTCCCCATAGGTGGTGGTGCTTCTCATGACGCGCGACCCGGCGGGTACGACACCGCCGGCCACGCGATTGCCGTCGGCCAGGTGGCATGACCAGAGCGTCCTGGTCCGCGCATCGTTGCGCAGCACGATCTTCAGCGGCGCTTTCGAACCGCAGGTCCAACCATCGATCGTCCGCGGCCCGGTGGTGGTGAGCGTCAGTGCGGTGAGGGTGGCGAGGTCCCGGTCGTTGCGCGGCGCTTCATCGTCGAATTCCGTCCCGACCGTCAGCGCGACGGCCGCAATGCCGTAGACATCGACCGCATGCGGAAACTCGGCTTTCTCGATCGAGTTCATGTCGCCGGCAGTCGAGAGCGACAGCCGCGTGCCGGGCGGCATGTCGATGCCCATCAGACGCTCGCTCTTCACGAGCGCGGGATGCTTCGCGGCCTCTTCCTTCCTGATGTTCGCCTCGGCCTGCAGCCCGATCGCCACCATCGCGACGACGAAGCTGCTCGTCACGCACAGGGCGGCGAAGATGGCGGTGGAGCGTCGCCGATATACACGAAACGATCGTCGTACAGGCGGAAACAGCACCAGCGCAACGATCCAGAGCACGACAGAGACGGCCGCCAGAAACGAAATGCCGAGAACGATGAAGAAGGCGCCGGAGAAAAGCGGAGCGGGAATCATGAGACAGGCGAACGACCGAGCGGAATCATTGTTGGAATGGCCGCGGTAGACCGGGGCGTGCCGGCATCGTCAAGTGAAGGGTGCCGCCGCCGGCGTGGCCCGGGTGGCGAACGGCATTTCAGGATCTTGTACGAACGGACGTCATTGTAGTGTTCTGACGCCTGATCCGAAGACAGCGGTGCGCACACCGTTGCCTTTCCGCCTGCCTAGATCGGCAGACGCACCGTCTGCTTGATGCGCTTCAGCGGAATCTCGGTTTCGACGTTGCGTACGCCTTCGATCTGCGTGAGCGTCTCCATCTGAAAGCGCTGATAGTCGTCGAGATCCTTCGCGATGACGCGCAGCAGATAGTCGTAGCTGCCGGCCATCAGATGGCATTCGAGCACTTCCGGCGCCTGCTCCATCTCGCGCGCGAAGCGCTCGACGGTCGTCTTGTCCTGGCGTTCCAGCGTGACGCGCACGAAGGCCGTGAACCGCAGCTCGACGGCCGCCGGGTTCAGCAGGGCGACGTACGCGTCGATCACGCCCTGTTCCTCCAGCAGGTGAACGCGGCGCAGGCAGGGCGTGGGCGAGAGGCCGGCCTGCTGCGCGAGTTCGGCGTTCGTCTGGTTCGAGTTCCGTTGCAGCGCACGCAGAATGCGCCGATCGATGGAATCCAGCTTGATTGGCATTTTTGACTACCGATAAAGTCGATATTGGAGAATAACGCCAAATCGTGCCTCGAAAGTAGCCGACTTCGCAGCCATTCTCCACGGCAAGTTGCCGATAATCCGATGACTGCCCGGCTCCACGGACGCGCGCGATTCCCGCCCGTCCCGCCTGGCGCCGCTTTCAGGAGAGTTCCGATGCCGCACGTAGCCTGGTTGCCGTTCATGGCCACTTCCCTTCTGATCATTCTGACGCCGGGCCAGGACATGGTGCTCGTGATGTCGCGCACGCTATCCGGCGGCACGCGGGCGGGCCTCGTGACCGCGGCGGGCGTCAGCGTCGGGCTGCTCGTGCATACGATGCTCGCGACGCTCGGGCTGGGTGCGCTTCTTCAGGCATCCGAATGGCTGTTCACTGCATTGAAGATGATCGGCGCGCTGTATCTGCTGTACCTCGGCATCACGCTGCTGCGTTCGTCGGGCGAGCTGACGCTCGCGAGCGGTCGCGACGCGCCGGCGTCCGGGTTGCGCACGTTCGCGCAAGGCGCGCTGTCCAACGTGTCGAATCCGAAGGTCGCGCTGTTCTATCTCGCGTTCCTGCCGCAGTTCGTCCCCGCGGGCGCCGCGCATCCGATGCTGTCGCTGTTCGTGCTCGGCACGACGTTTGCCGGCCTGACGTTTCTCGTCAAGGGGCCGGTCGCGCTGTTCGGCGGCCTGCTGTCGACGTCGATCCGGCGCAATCCGCGCATCCTGACCCGCATGCACCGGGCGAGCGGCGCGGTCCTGCTCGGATTGGGCGTGAAGCTGGCGTTCGAGCGTCGTTGACGATGCTCACTGCGCCGGCAACGTGTCCGCCAGCGCGCGCATCGCGTCCGCCGTCTCCGGATTCGCCGGGAAAAACGCCTCGATCGCGAGTTCCGACAGCGTGACGTCGACCGGCGTGCCGAACACCGTCGTCGTGCTGAAGAACGTCAGTTCGCCGGCTGCCGTGCGCAGCCGCAGCGGCACCGCGATGTCCGCGTAGTCGGCGCGTGCCTGCGTGTCGGCGGGCTGGCCGGCCGGTGCCGGATAGTTCGCGAGTTCGTCGCGCAGCGCATGCAGCGTGCGGTCGCCGCTCGCGTCGATCTGCCGTTGCAGCCGGTGCAGGATATGCGCGCGCCACTCGTGCCAGTTGACGATCCGCGGCGCGAGGCCGTCGGGATGCAGGCTCAGCCGCAACACGTTGACGGGCGGCCGCAAGAGCGCCGGATCGGCCTGCGCGACCAGCGCGCCGAGCATCCGGTTCGCGGCGAGCAGCGTCCAGTGGCGATCCACGGCGAGCGCCGGGTAGGGCTCGTGGCCGCGCAGCACGGCTTCGACCGCCTGGCGCGCCGCATCGAGCTGCGGATCGGAGAACGGCCGCTCGCGAAACAGCGGCGCAAAGCCGGCCGCGACGAGCAGCGCATTGCGCTCGCGCAGCGGCACGTCGAGGCGCTCCGCGAGATGCAGCACCATCTCCCGGCTCGGCTGCGCACGCCCCGATTCGACGAAGCTCAGGTGCCGCGCGGACACCTCGGCCTCCAGCGCGAGCGCCATCTGGCTCAGGCGGCGGCGTTGACGCCAGGTGCGCAGCAGCGAGCCGATGCCAGACGCGCGGCCGGCGGACGGGGGCAGCGATTGGAGGGTGGCGGTCGAGTTCATGACGAAGATGATAGGCAATCCCGCGCGCGCCGGGCATTACCTGCGAGGTAAGCATTCCGGATCGGTGTGCAGCGCCGATGCTGCCCGCTGCCTGCGCCCGATGGGCAACTCGATCGACGAATCGGGGAGCCAGCCGCTCGGCAGTTGCGCGAGCACGTACGCCCGGCTGAGCGCCGGGAAGATCCGGCCCGTCGTCACCGGATCATGCCGAACGCCTTGCGGATCGGCATGCCGGTGACCGACGGCGTCGTGCGGTCCGCATCGTTGAGCGTCGTGACGACGGACAGCGGCGCCCGGATCCAGTAGCGCACGGCGGTGCGGCACGCGCGCTGCCGGCGAGTTTGATCGGAAGATCTCTAGAGGTGCGCCGATTGCATGCTTAATATATGTCGTCGTATGACATGAGTCAAAACTTACCTGCAACGAGGGCGCGCGGACACCTAGGGTTTTCCCTTCGGACGGCCGCGGGAGACGCAAGAATTTCCTGCTTGTGCCGAATGGATAAGGGTTTGTGGCCTGCGGTCGAGTAACTGTGGAGCGACGGGGGATATCGCCATATCGTCAGCAGACATCATATCTGTTGGGCTACAATGAGCGAACCATTCCCGAACCACGGAGTACACCCATGCAACTGACTGGAGAGATGCTGATCGGCGCCGACGCGGTGGCCGGCTCGGCCGGTACCCTGCGCGCGTTCGACCCGACGAAGGGCGCGCCGATCGATGCGCCGGCCTTCGGCGTCGCGACGCAGGCCGATGTCGAGCGCGCGTGCGAACTCGCGCGCGACGCCTTCGACGCGTATCGCATGCAGCCGCTCGCGGCCCGCGCGGCGTTTCTCGAGGCGATCGCCGACGAAATCGTCGCACTCGGCGACGCGCTGGTCGAACGCGCGCACGCCGAAACGGGCCTGCCCGTCGCGCGGCTGCAGGGCGAGCGCGGCCGCACCGTCGGCCAGCTCCGGCTGTTCGCGCGCGTCGTGCGCGACGGGCGCTTCCTCGCCGCGTCGATCGATCCCGCGCAGCCCGCGCGCACGCCGCTGCCGCGCTCGGACCTGCGGTTGCAGAAGGTCGGGCTTGGGCCCGTCGCCGTGTTCGGCGCGAGCAACTTCCCGCTCGCATTCTCGGTGGCCGGCGGCGATACCGCGTCGGCACTCGCGGCCGGCTGCCCGGTGATCGTGAAGGCCCATGAGGCGCACCTCGGCACGTCCGAGCTGGTCGGCCGCGCGATCCGCGCGGCGGTGGCGAAATGCGGGATGCCGGCCGGCGTGTTCTCGCTGCTGATCGGCCCCGGCCGCGTGATCGGCGCGGCGCTCGTCAGCCATCCGGCGATCCAGGCTGTCGGCTTCACCGGGTCGCGGCAGGGCGGCATGGCGCTCGTGCAGCTCGCGAACGCGCGCCCGCAACCGATTCCCGTCTATGCGGAAATGAGCAGCATCAACCCGGTCGTGCTGTTTCCGGCCGCGCTGGCCGCGCGCGGCGACGCGATCGCGACCGGCTTCGTCGATTCGCTGACGCTCGGCACCGGCCAGTTCTGCACGAACCCGGGTCTCGTGCTGGCGGTCGACGGCCCCGATCTCGATCGCTTCGAGTCCGTCGCCGCGCAGGCGCTCGCGAAGAAGCCGGCCGGCGTGATGCTGACGCGCGGCATCGCCGACGCGTATCGCAGCGGCCGCGGCAAGCTGGCCGAACTGCCGGGCGTGCGCGAAATCGGCGCGGGCGAGGCGGCGCAGACCGAATGCCAGGCAGGCGGCGCGCTGTACGAAGTCGCCGCGCAGGTGTTCCTGGCCGAACCGGCGTTCGGCCACGAGGTGTTCGGGCCGGCGTCGCTGATCGTGCGCTGCCGCGATCTCGACGAAGTCGCGCGCGTGCTCGACGCGCTCGAGGGCCAGCTGACGGCCACGCTGCAACTGGACGCCGACGACAAGCCGCTCGCGCGCCGCCTGCTGCCGATCCTCGAACGCAAGGCCGGGCGCCTGCTCGTCAACGGCTACCCGACCGGCGTCGAGGTGTGCGATGCGATGGTGCACGGCGGGCCGTTCCCGGCGACGTCGAACCCGGCCGTCACGTCGGTCGGCGCGACCGCGATCGACCGTTTCCTGCGGCCCGTGTGCTACCAGGACTTCCCGGACGACCTGCTGCCCGAAGGGCTGCAGGAAAGCAATCCGCTCGACATTCCGCGGCTGCGGGACGGGAAGGCGGAGTGACGGCGCAGGACGACTGAAGGCCGCGTCCCGGGAGGGGCGCGTTCCGGCAAGGTTGAAACAAGGCGGCGCACGGTGCCCACGGGTACCCCGCCGCCTTTTTGATGGAGGGCCGGTTTTGCTCGATTAGAGAGCGGGGGGCATCGAATGATGCTTCTCATGATGCGCCGCCTTGACGAGATGGATGGCGGCTTCCACGCCGCCGGAATTTCTCCTACATTAGCGAGGCCTCGGACCCGCCGGTCCGCAGGCGAGCCTGAGAGACCGACAAAAACCAACAAGGAGCCCTCCGATGAATATCAGCAAGCGTGGCGACCACCTGTTCGCGGCCGGATTGTGGAAAGCGATCGGCGACGTCGCGAAATCGGTGCGCACCCAGATCGGCGAGACCAGCGAAGGGCGCGTGCTGGCCAATGCGCTGTTCGAATTGCAGCGCGACCTGGGCGGCAGTGAATTCGACGTGACGATCAATCAGGGGCGGCCCGTCACCGGCGCCGATCCGCATTCGCTCGGGTTCGGCCAGGCCGTCAAGCGGTTCCGGCTGGACATGGAGGCGCTGGTGTTTGCGCTGAAGCATCGCCGCAGCATCGACGAACGCGATCCGGGCCTGCGCACCGAGGCGCTGATGCAGGCCAACAGCCAGCTCGCGACCGCGAAACAGTATGCGACGCTCACGCTCGGCCGGTTTTTCGATGCGGTCGTGGATCCCGACGTGCTGGATCAGATTCTCGCCGACGATCCGAACACGCGCTTCCGGCGGTCGGCGGCCGGCACCGATATCGCCGCGACCCGTCTCAGGCTCGGCAGCCTGCGCTACCGGATCGTCGGAACCATCTCACAGATGTAATGAAAACGGCCGGCCCGGGAAGCACGGGGCGGCCGTCGAAAAGGGGGGCGCCGGGCGGAACCGCCGGTCCCGCGCGGGCCGGCACGCACGGGATCGCGTGCCGTTGGTCAGCCCGCCGCTTACTGCGGGCCCATCTTCTTGATCAGCTCGTCGAGTTCGGCCATTTCGGCGTCGGTGAGGTCGACGAGCGGCGCGCGCACCGGGCCGGCGTCGTGGCCGACGAGCTTCGCGCCCGCCTTCACGATGCTGACCGCGTAGCCCGCGCGACGGTTGCGGATCTTCAGGTACGGCAGGAAGAACTCGTCGAGCAGACGGCCGACCGTTGCGTGGTCGTCCTTCGCGATCGCTTCATAGAATGCCATCGCCGTCTTCGGGATGAAGTTGAACACGGCCGACGAGTACACCGGCACGCCGAGCGCCTTGTACGCGGCTGCGTAGACTTCGGCCGTCGGCAGGCCGCCGAGGTACGCGAAGCGGTCGCCGAGGCGGCGGCGGATCGTGACCATGCTCTCGATTTCGCCGACGCCGTCCTTGAAGCCGATCAGGTTCGGGCAACGATCGGCGAGGCGCTCGAGCATGTCGGCATTCAGCTTCGAATTCGCGCGGTTGTACACCACGACGCCGATCTCCAGCGCGCGGCACACCTGCTCGACGTGCTCGGCGATGCCTTCCTGGCTGGCTTCGGTCAGGTAGTGCGGCATCAGCAGCACGCCGCTCGCGCCGAGGCGCTCGGCTTCCTGCGCGTATTCGATCGCGACGCGCGTCGCGCCGCCGGCGCCGGCCAGGATCGGCACCTTGCCCTTGCAGGTTTCCGTCGCGACGCGGATCACGTCCGAATACTCGCGCTGCGTGAGCGAGAAGAATTCACCGGTGCCGCCGGCCGCGAACAGCGCGGTCGCGCCATACGGCGCCAGCCATTCCAGACGCTCGGCATAGGTGGCCGGGCGGAAGCTGCCGTCCGCGTCGAAATCCGTCAGCGGAAACGACAGCAGGCCGTGGGAGATGATCTGTTTGAGTTCTTGCGGTGAAGTCATGGTTGGGTCGTCCGTCCAGCGCGAGTGCTGATGGGTTCGTCGGGTACGGCATCCGGGCCATATTGGCGATGTCGTTGTATGTCATCGTACAACGCGGAAAAGCGCGGCGCAAGCGGTTTGCCGGCCGGCGAGAGATAGGGTCTTTCCGGATAAGGGTTTACGCAGCATCGCGGCTTGGTGTTGAATGTCATATGATGACTAACGATTTGACCGGTAGCCTCCCAGGAATTCCGATGACTGCTTCCCCGCTTTATATCCGCGTGCATCCGGACGACAACGTCGCGATCGTCGTCAACGACGGCGGCCTGCCCGAGGGCGCGACGTTCGCCGACGGCCTGACGCTGCGCGAAGGCGTGCCGCAAGGGCACAAGGTCGCGCTGGTCGACCTCGCGGCCGGCGATCCGATCGTCCGCTACAACGTCGTGATCGGCTACGCGCTCGCCGAGCTGCGCCGCGGCAGCTGGGTCAACGAGCGCACGATGCGCATGCCCGAGCCGCCGGGGCTCGACGACCTGCCGCTCGCCACGCGTGCCGCGCCGCCGCTGGCGCCGCTCGAAGGCTATACGTTCGAGGGCTTCCGCAATGCCGACGGCTCGGTCGGCACGCGCAACATCCTCGCGATCACGACGACCGTGCAATGCGTGTCGGGCGTCGTCGAGCATGCGGTGAAGCGGATCAAGGACGAACTGCTGCCGCGTTACCCGAACGTCGACGACGTGGTCGGGCTCGAGCACACATACGGCTGCGGCGTCGCGATCGATGCGCCCGATGCCGACATTCCGATCCGCACGCTGCGCAACATCAGCCTGAATCCGAACTTCGGCGGCGAGGTGATGACGGTGAGCCTCGGCTGCGAGAAGCTGCAGCCCGAGCGCCTGCTGCCGCCGGGCTCGATTCCGGTGGCGGCCGACGGCGCGCCGGAAAACGGCGGCGTCGTGTGCCTGCAGGACGCCGCGCACGTCGGCTTCAGCTCGATGATCGACTCGATCATGAAGATGGCCGAATCGCATCTCGAGCGGCTGAACCGCCGCCGTCGCGAAACCTGCCCGGCGTCGGATCTCGTCGTCGGCGTGCAGTGCGGCGGCAGCGACGCGTTCTCGGGGCTCACCGCGAACCCGGCGGTCGGCTTCGCGGCCGACCTGCTGGTGCGGGCGGGCGCCACGATCATGTTCTCGGAGGTGACCGAAGTGCGCGACGGCGTCGCGCAGCTCACGTCGCGCGCGGCGAACGAGGACGTCGCCCGCGAGATCATCCGCGAGATGGACTGGTACGACCGCTACCTGCAGCGCGGCCGCGTCGACCGCAGCGCGAACACGACGCCCGGCAACAAGAAGGGCGGCCTGTCGAACATCGTCGAGAAGGCGATGGGCTCGATCGTGAAGTCGGGCAGCGCGCCGATCGCGGGCGTCGTGCGTCCCGGCGACCGGGCGCGGCAGAAGGGGCTGCTGTACGCGGCGACGCCCGCGAGCGACTTCATCTGCGGCACGCTGCAGCTCGCGGCGGGAATGAACCTGCACGTTTTCACGACGGGGCGCGGCACGCCGTACGGCCTTGCGCAGGTGCCGGTGATCAAGGTCGCGACGCGCAGCGATCTCGCGCGCCGCTGGCACGACCTGATGGATCTCGACGCGGGGCAGATCGCGACCGGCGCGGCGTCGATCGAGGACGTGGGCTGGGAACTGTTCCGGCTGATGCTCGACGTCGCGAGCGGCAAGCGCCGCACGTGGGCCGAGCAATGGAAGCTCGCGAATGCGCTGACGCTGTTCAATCCGGCGCCGGTGACCTGACGCGCGCCGCGACGGCGGCAGACGATGCGATGCGGGCGCCTTCGGGCGCCCGTTTTTGATGGCGGCGGCCGGTTCGCGGTTCGGCGCATGCGTATTTTCCGCGGCCGGCACGAATTCCTTACCTCGCACGTAATCGACCGCCCACGCGAGGCCGGCGACGATGGCGACACGCGAACACGAAACGTTTGCGACATCGTTCCCCCGTCGACACAAGGAGCCTCGCCATGAACACCGCCCGAACCGCCCAGTCGGCTCACGCCGACCTGATCGACCGCTATTTCGATGCCTGGAACGAGCCCGACGTCGCACGCCGGCGCGCGCTGATCGATGCGACCTACGCGAGCGACGCGGCCTATCGCGATCCGCTGATGGCCGGCGACGGCCACGCGGGCATCGACACGATGATCGCCGCGGTGCAGGAGCGCTTCCCCGCGTATCGCTTTCGCCGCACGATCGACGTCGACGGGTTCGGCCAGCACCTGCGCTTCTCGTGGGCGCTCGTGTCGCCCGACGGCGCGGCGGTCGTGAAAGGTTCGGACTTCGGCACCGTCGATGCGTCGGGCCGCCTGAAGTCGGTCACGGGTTTCATCGACGAAATGCCGGCCGCGGCGTCGTGATGCGAGCGACGCATGCCCGGCGGCGGCCGGGATCGGGTAACGTTATGCGATTCGTTCCCGATCCCGGAGCCTTT
The DNA here is from genome assembly GCF_003854225.1 of Burkholderia sp. Bp8986. Classification (NCBI taxonomy): domain Bacteria; kingdom Pseudomonadati; phylum Pseudomonadota; class Betaproteobacteria; order Burkholderiales; family Burkholderiaceae; genus Burkholderia; species Burkholderia sp. Bp8986. The sequence continues at coordinate 44,143 of NZ_QTQM01000044.1, forward strand.
CCCACATGTTGAAGAATCTCGATCCGCTGTTGCACGCCGACATCCTGCACGCGCTGCGCGCGATGGGCCACGGCGATGAAGTGGTGATCTGCGATGCGAATTTTCCGGCGGAATCCGTCGCCGGGCACACGGTGGTCGGCCGCGCGCTGCGCATCGACGGCGCCGACTCGGCGCGCGTCGCGCGCGCGGTGCTGTCGGTGCTGCCGCTCGACACGTTCGTCGACACACCCGCTTGGCGGATGGAAGTCGTCGGCGATCCGGCCGCGGTGCCGCCCGTGCAGCGCGAAGTGCAGGCCGAGATCGATCGTGCGGAAGGGCGCGCGGTGCCGCTCATGGGCGTTGACCGTTTCGCGTTCTACGAGCGCGCGCAGCAGGCGTATGCGGTGATCGTCACCGGCGAGTCGCGCGGCTACGGCTGTTTCATCTTCAAGAAAGGCGTGCTGTTGAGCGACGCCGGTTAGGGCCTGTTCCGTTATTTATCCGCCAGGGCCGAACACGGTGTTTCGCGGTGCCGCCGCGCTTGAATGACCGCCGCGGTGTAAAGATTTGCTACAACCTTTTTCTTGGACACCGCGGAAAGACCCTCTATGCTGGCCCATTTGCCGCCGGCCCGGCAGGGCCGCGCGACCCCGAACCGCACGGGCACGCCTCGTGCGGACGGCCGAATTGCATACGAGGAGAGAGGCATGACGCGTTCCGTCGATTCCGGCGTCATTTTTTTCGCGCGCCTGGCGCTGGCGGCGTTGTTCTTGTGGGGCGGCGTGATGAAGCTGCTCGGCTACAGCGATTTCATCGGCTATCTGCACGGGCTGAACGTGCCCTATCCGCAGGTGACGGGGCCGGTCGTCGTCACGATCGAAGCGCTCGGCGGGCTGCTGCTGATCGTCGGCTACAAGGTGAAGCCGCTCGCGTTGCTGATGGCGTTCTATACGATCGCGACCGCGATGGTCGGACACAATTTCTGGGACGCGACGGACGCCGCGGTCCAGCACGACATGGTGATCCACTTCTGGAAGAACGTCGCGATCGCCGGCGGTTTCCTGCTGCTGTTCGTGACCGGCGCCGGCGGCGCAAGCATCGACGCGCTGCGCCGGCCGAGTTCGTCGTACGGCGCGCTGCGCTGAATTGAACCCGGTTGAACGGCGCGACGCGCGCACGTCGCCGCGCTGAAGCCCAAACAAAAGGGCCGAATCCCGCACGCCGCGGGATTCGGCCCTTTGTTCATCCAGCGGGCGCGTGCGCGCCGACGTTCAGCGCGTGTCCTTCGGGTCCTTCGCATCCTTCGAGAACTGCACGGCGATCGCGCCGAGCACGCAGATCGCCGCGACGTACACGACCGGCGCGAGCGGATTCGACTTCATCATCAGCGACACGATCACCGGCGTGAGGCCGCCGAAGATCGCATACGCGACGTTGTACGAGAACGAGATGCCCGAGAAGCGCACGACGGGCGGGAAGCTCTTGACCATCACGAACGGCACCGCGCCGATCGTGCCGACCATGAAGCCGGCGATCCCGTAGTACAGCGGCAGCGTCGACGCGTCGGCCGCGACCTGCGCGAACAGCAGGTAATAGCACGCGGCCAGCACGAGGCCGCCAATGCCGAGCACGCGCTTCGCGCCGATCCAGCCCGCGAGCGAGCCGGCGGTGATGCAGCCGGCCGTCAGGCACAGCGTCGCGACGCTGTTTGCGAACAGCGTGGTCGCGGGCGTCAGGTGAAACTGCTTCTGCAGCAGCGCGGGCGTCATCAGGATCACGACGACGATCGCCGCCGACAGCATCCACGTGAGCAGCATCGACACGATCACCGCGCGGCCGTGGTCGCGCAGCACGGCCTTCAGCGGAATCTCGGCCGCGAGCGCCTTCTTCGCCTTCATCTCGGCGAACACCGGCGTCTCGTGCAGCCAGCGGCGCAGGTACACGGAGAACAGGCCGAACACGCCGCCGAGCAGGAACGGAATGCGCCACGCGAACGCGGTGACTTCGGCGCCCGAGTAACGGCTGTTGATGCCCGCGGCGACCAGCGAGCCGAGCAGGATGCCGGCCGTGAGGCCCGCGGTCAGCGTGCCGCACGCATAGCCGATGTGGCGCGACGGCACGTGTTCCGACACGAACACCCATGCGCCCGGCACTTCGCCGCCGACCGCCGCGCCCTGCAGCACGCGGAACAGCAGCAGCAACACCGGCGCGAGGATGCCGATCGAGTCGTAGGTCGGCAGCAGGCCCATCAGCAGCGTCGGCACCGACATCATCAGCACGCTCAGCGTAAACATCCGCTTGCGGCCGAACAGGTCGCCGAAGTGCGCCATGATCACGCCGCCGAGCGGGCGCGCGAGATAGCCGGCCGCGAAGATGCCGAACGTCTGCAACTGGCGCAGCCAGTCGGGAATGTCGTGCGGGAAGAACAGCTGCCCGATCGCGGGTGCGAAGAACACGAAGATGATGAAGTCGTAGAACTCGAGGGCGCCGCCGAGTGCGGCAAGGCCAAGGGTCTTGTAGTCGCTGCGCGTGAGCGCGCGTTCGGCGGCGCGAGGCACGCCGCTCAATTCGGAAGCTTGCATGGTCAGGACGATCGGTTTTCGAATGTAGTTGTCGGTGCTGCGTCTCCAGAACCCGCTATCGGCATGGACTGGCAAGGCGCGGCCTGCGTCGTCGAGCGTGCGTCGAGTGCCGGATGGGGCATGTGACACGCACCGTCGCACCGGGATGGGGCACGACGCAGACGAAGCGTCAAAGCGGGTGGGGGGATTCTACAGGAGCGCGAAATGCGCGCGCGCGGGGCTGCGCCGAGGCATGCTTCGAACTTCGTCGAGCCCGAAACGCACGCGGCGCGGCAGGCGGGAGAACCGCTTGCCGCGCCGCGTGTGACAGGGTCTGCGCGATCAGTTGCCGGCGATCGTGTCGACCGGCTTGAACGCGCCGTGCTCGACCTTGTAGATCGTCACCGGCGCATCCTTCAGGTCGCCCTTCGCGTCGTACGCGATGCTCGGGGCCGACACGCCCTTGATCGACACCTTGCCGAGATACGGCGTATAGACCTTCGGGTCGGTCGAGTTCGCGTCCTTCATCGCGGTGAGCAGCGCGATCGTGCCGTCGTACGAGTAGGGCGAATAGGTGATCACGTCTTCGTTGAAGCGTGCCTTGTAGCGCGATGCGTAGCCGGCGAAGCCCGGCATCTTTTCCTTCGGCAGCCCGCCCATGTAGACGATCGCGCCTTCGGCCGCGTCGCCGCCGACCTTCAGGAACGTCGGCGAGCGCGACATCTCGCCGGTCACGAAGGCGGACTTCATCCCGAGCTGGCGCATCTTGCGGATCATCGGCGACGACTGCGCATCGCCGCCGCCGTAGAAGATCGCGTCCGGGTTGATGCCCTTCAGGTTGGTCAGGATCGCGGAGAAGTCGAGCGCCTTGTCGTTCGTGAAGTCGCGCTTGACGATCGTGCCGCCCGCGGCCTGCACGGCCTTCGCGAATTCGTCGGCGATGCCCTGGCCGTAGGCCGTGCGGTCGTCGATGATCGCGATGCGCTTGAAGTGCAGCGTCTTCACCGCATACGTGCCGACGATGCGGCCGGCCTGTGCATCGCTCGTCAGCAGCCGGTAGGTCGTCTTGTAGCCGCGCGCCGTGTATTGCGGCGACGTCGCCATCGAGATCTGCGGCAGCCCCGCGCGATCGTACAGGTCGGACGCCGGAATGCTCGTGCCCGAGTTGAAGTGGCCGATGACCCCGCGGACGTTGTCGTCGATCAGCCGCTGCGCGACCGTCGTGCCGGTGCGCGGGTCGGCCTGGTCGTCCTGCGAGTCGAGCTGGAACGTGACCGGCTTGCCGCCGATCGTCGGATTCGTCGCGTTGAAATCGGCGATCGCGAGTTGCACGCCCTTCTGCATGTCCGAGCCGTAGTTCGACTGCGGCCCCGTCAGCGGTGCGGCGAAACCGATCTTGACGACGTCGGCGGCGATGGCGTGTGCGCCCGACAGTGCGCAGGCAGCAGCCAGCGCGACGTGCGATACCTTCAGCTTCACTTTCACTTCCCCTTGATGGCATGGTTGGGCCGCCGCCGGCCAGCCGGCCGGCGCGGTAAACCGGGCGAGACGTATCGGGTTGCAGGCGTTTCGGAAAGCCGTGCGGGGTGTGCCATGCGCTGCGCGGGTTGTGCCGGAATCGGCGTGCGCGGCGGGGGCGGGATGTCGTCTCGTAACCGTTGATCGAAGTCTAGGTAGCGAAAATGCGCGCGTCTTGCGCGTTCGGAGCGCAGCCGGCGACGATTTCGGCATATCGTCGATAACCCTGATATATGCTGAAATCGTCATGACGAGTGCGCAAACGCGCCAAGACGCGACACGCCGGCATTTTTAGGATGGCGGGTTCGGGCGCGCGTAGTCTCGGCGCCGGCGGGGTGAGCCGATAGCGTCGGCAGCGCCGGCCGTGCGCGACGCCAGGCAACGTGCCGATGCGAAATCGTGCCCGCCGGACGTGCGTGCGGCGCAGTGGTTGCGCGCACAACCGCACGGCGCATGACGTGCTTGCCGGCCCATGCGAATCGCCCGATCGGTGCCGAGCGACGGCGGGTTGCGCTTGCCGCCATTCGCCGGGCCGCCCGATCGCTGGCCCGCGATCGCCACGACGCGTTCGAGACGGCGCTCCTATAATCGACGCCATCAGCCACCCCCTTCGCAGATGCCGGGATGACGACCTTGCTTGCCGCACCGCCCATGAGCCTGTCCGATACGTTGCGCTACCAGCCCGACAACGCCGATCTCGGCGCGATGCTCGCGCACTTCCGCCTGCTCGAGCCGGTGTTCGATGCGCTGCCCGACGTCGCGTTCTTCGTGAAGGACGCGAACGGCCGCTACGCGCTCGTCAACCGCACGCTGGCGATGCGTTGCGGCTACAAGGACAAGCGCGACCTGCTCGGCAAGACGACCGACGAAGTGTTTCCGCGCCGCTTCGGCAAGACCTATTTCGAGCAGGACATGGCGACGATCACCGCAGGCCAGCAGCTGATGGACCAGCTCGAGCTGCATCTGTATCCGGGCCGTCAGCCGGGCTGGTGCCTGACCTGCAAGGAGCCGCTGCGCGACGCGGCCGGCAAGGTGGTCGGCCTCGCGGGCATCTCGCGCGACCTGAAGGCGCACGAGGGCTCGCATCCAGCCTACAGCAAGCTCGCCGACGTGGTGCAGCACATCCAGGATCACTACGTGCAGCCGCTGAACCTGAAGCAGCTCGCGCAGATGGCGGGGATGTCGGTCGCGCAGCTGGAGCGCTACTTCCACAAGGTGTTTCACCTGACGCCGCGCCAGGTGCTTCTGAAGACGCGGCTCGATGCGGCCACGGCGCTGCTGGTCACGCACGACAAGGTGACCGACGTCGCGGCGCTATGCGGATATACGGATCACAGCGCGTTCACGCGCCAGTTCAAGGCGACGGTCGGCGTGACGCCGACGGAATACCGGCTGATGCTGCAGGACCGGGCAGGGTGAAGTGACGCGCCGGCCGGGCCGGCGGATCTGAAGGGGCGGGACGGGATTCGGCGTGCGGCGGCTCAGCGGTAGCCGAGCCCTTTCAGGACGGCCGTGCCGTCTTCGGTCAGCCGGAAGCTCGGCGCCGTGTCGGCATCGAGCTTGATCATCTCGACGAGGCCGGCTTCCTGCAGCGCGGGCAATTCGGGTTTGGCGTTCGCGCCGATCGGTGCGTGCAGCAGCACGAGCAGCGTCGCGATTTCATGATGGCTGAGCAAACGGCGCAGCATCGTCTTTTTCACTGGGGGGGCGGCCGGGCGGCCCGCGGGTGCATCTACGGCGCTCATCGCTGTCCTCCTTTTCGGGATATCCGTCGGGTACTGGTTGCGGATGGTGCCGTCGGAGACTTAAGCGATTCTTAAAACGGCCGCGGCCGCGCGAATGCTGCGGTGCGGTGTGCGTTACCGGATGTAACGCCCGCCGGGCGGCCGTTTCCGGCCGCCGGCGGCCGGCCTTGCCGGGCGGGGCGCCGCGGCGGGATTCACCACGATGGTGCGGTCGCGCGGCGCGCGTCGCAGGGTCGTCGTGTTTTTCTCATTCGATTCGACCCTGGACGAAATTCCGTTGCTCCCTTATTTCCTGCGCTGGGCCTGCGCGGCGAGCCGCACGGCCGCGTTGGCCGCGCCGTAGCCGTCGTAGCCGCCGCGCCGCTCGACGATTTCGAGCGAGAAGCGGTTGTCGACCAGCTCGGTATACGCGTGCAGGAATTCACCGCCGTTTTCGTCGCGGTCGTACAGCAGGTGGTGGGCGCTCAGCGTGTCGATCAGTTCGTCCGGCAACGCGTAGCGCGCGGCCAGATCGTCGTAGTAATTCGGCGGGATCCGCAGGAACGGCACGCCGTCGGCCGCGAACGCGGCGACCGTCTTCACGATGTCGTCGGTCCGGAACGCGACGTGGTTCAGCCCTGTGCCGTGATAGCGGTCGAGCGATTCGGCGACGGCCGTATGACGGTCGACCGACGCATTCAGCGCGATGCGCACCGAACCGTCCGTGCTGCGCACCGCGCGGCTGCGCATCAGGCCGTACGGATCGGGCACGAGCCAACTGCGCTCGGCCTCGAAGCCGAAGGCGGTCTTGAAGAACAGGATCCACGTGTCGAGTGCGTCGGCCGGCAGCGCGAGGCAGACGTGGTCGATGCCCGTGAGCGGGCCGACCTCGCTCGGGCCGTCGATGTCGGTCAGCACGAAATCCGATTCATACAGCGTCGGTGCGTTCGGCGTCTCGTCGACGAAGTATTCGAGGCTGCCGTCCGGCGCCTGCACGCCCGGCAGCACGCGCTCGTTCGGGCCGACGCGCCCGGAAAACGGCGCGTAGCCGAAGCCGGCCGCGCGCTCGAATGCCACTTTCGCATCGTCGACGCGGAACGCCGACGCACACAGCGACAACCCGTGCTGCTGGAAGAACGCGTCGGCGAACGAGTCGCGCTCGGCGTTCAGCACGATCGACGCGGCGCCGTGCTGGAACAGTGTCACGTCCTTCGACCGATGACGGCCTGCGAGCCGGAACCGCATCCGGCCGAGCCATTCGCCGACGGTGGCCGCCGCCTGCGCGTCGACCGCGAATTCGATGAACTGGAATCCGACGTGTGCGGGCGGTGCCGGCGGCGCGAACAGCGGCTGGTCGGCGGCCGGCGCGCGGCCGTCCTGCGCGAGTCGCGCGCGCGTCAGTTCTTCCAGATAGAGCAGCGAGCGGTGGCCGTCGGCGGCCGTGATCGCGGTCGGCGCGGCGCGGAAGCCGTCGTTGAAGATCTCGAGCGAGAGCGGCCCCTTGTAACCGGACTCGATCACGCGGGCGGTGAAGCGTGCGAGGTCGAAGTCGCCCTGGCCGGGGAACGAGCGGTAGTGACGGCTCCATTCGAGCACGTCCATCGCGAGCTTCGGCGCATCGGCGATCTGCACGAACGCGATCCGGTCGCCCGGGATGTCGGCGATCGCGTCCGGCGAATCGTCGAGCGACAGCGTATGGAAGCTGTCGAGCGCGAGGCCGAGGTGCGGGCTGTTCACCGCGTTCACGAGCTGCCACGCATGGCCGTACCGGTTCACGACGCGGCCCCACGCGAGCGCCTCGTACGCGGCGACCACGCCCGCCTGCCGCGCGGCTTCGGCGAGCGCGCCGAGCTGGTCGACCAGCAGCGCGTCGTCCGCGATCGTGTCGGGCGACACGCTGCTGCACACCAGGATGCGGTCGGTGCCGAGCGCGTGCATCACGTCGAACTTGCGGCGGATGCGGTCGAGATTGCGGGCGAGCTGGGCCGGGCTCACGCCCTCGAAGTCGCGAAACGGCTGGAACAGCACGATGTCGAGGCCGAGATCGGCGGCCATGCGCCGCACGTCGGCGGGCGATCCGTCGAAGTAGACGAGGTCGTTCTCGAAGATTTCGACACCGTCGAAGCCGGCGGCCTGGATGGCGGCGAGCTTCTCGGCGAGCGTGCCGGACAGTGACACGGTGGCGATCGAGCGCTGCATGGGCGAATCCTGCGGATGAGCGGGGTGTGGCGTCGGCCGGATCGGGCCGGAATGAACCAGTCGTTGAATTACCGGTGAGCGCCATATCCCGAATTTACTAGGGGAGTGAGTGAAATTATACAAACTAACTAGGTGGTACAAATTAGCGAAAACCCGAAAAGACATTGCGCTTGCGCAAGCGCACACTAGCGCCAAATCTTGACGTCAGAGGGCGAAGTCGACTAGCGATTCGCCCCTGTTTTAGGAGCAGAAACACCATGAGCAAGCACAAGGTGCTGGTGCTGAACGGCCCGAACCTGAATCTGCTGGGGACCCGCGAGCCCCACATCTACGGCGCGGAAACCCTCGCCGACCTCGAGCAGCGTTGCCGCACGGCGGCCGACGGGCTCGGGCTGGAGATCGATTTCCGCCAGTCGAACGCCGAGCACCAGCTGATCGACTGGCTGCATGCCGCGCGTCACGACACGCACGGCATCGTGATCAACCCGGCCGCCTACACGCACACGTCGGTCGCGCTGGCCGACGCACTGTCCGCGATCGCGAAACCCGTGATCGAGGTGCATATCTCGAACGTGCATCGCCGCGAGGCATTCCGTCACCACTCTTATGTGTCGGCGGTGGCCGAAGCCGTGATCTGCGGCTGCGGCACCGAAGGCTACGTATTCGCGCTGCAGCGCCTGTCGACCATTTTTGCCCAAGGAGCCGCACGATGAGCCGCCCGTCTTTTCTGATCGGCCTGATCGGCCAGGGCATCGGCGGTTCGCTGTCGCCCGCGATGCACGAGGAAGAAGGCTTCCGCCAGGGATTCGGCTACGTGTACCGGCGCATCGATCTGGACGTGCTCGGCGTGACCGCCGACGCGCTCCCGGAACTGCTCGATGCCGCGCAGCGGATGGGCTACAACGGGCTCAACATCACGCATCCGTGCAAGCAGCGCGTGATCGAGCACCTCGACGCACTGTCGGACGACGCGCGCGCACTCGGCGCGGTCAACACCGTGCTGTTCAAGGACGGCAAGCGGATCGGCCACAACACCGACTGGTCGGGTTTCGCGAAGTCGTTCCGCCGCGGGCTGCCCGATGCGTCGCTCGAACGTGTCGTGCAGCTCGGCGCGGGCGGCGCGGGTGCGGCCGTCGCGCATGCGGCGCTGCAGATGGGTGCCGCCGACCTGACGATCTTCGACGTCGACGGCACGCGCGCCACCGCGCTCGCGGGTGAACTGCAGCAGCGCTTCCCGGCCGCCCGGGTCACGCCGGGCAGCGATCTCGCGGCCGCGATGCAGGCCGCGACCGGCCTGATCCATTGCACGCCGACCGGCATGGCCAAGCATCCGGGCCTGCCGCTGCCGGCCGAGCTGCTCCGCGCGGGTATGTGGGTCGCCGACATCGTGTATTTCCCGCTCGAAACCGAGCTGATCCGCGCCGCGCGCGCGGCCGGCTGCGCGACGCTGCCGGGCGGCGGGATGGCCGTGTACCAGGCCGTCGATGCGTTCGAGATCTTCACCGGACGAACGCCGGACGACGAACGGATGTTCGAACACTTTCAGTCGCTCGTCGCACGCTGACCCTTCTAGCGACCAGCTGAAAAATAGACCAGGAGACAACCATGCAGCACACCACCCACACGAACGCCGCGCCCGCGGCGGCCGGTACGGTCCGGCGGACCTCGGCGCGCTACAAGATCCTCGCGCTGCTCGCGATCGGCACGATGATCAACTATCTCGACCGTACCGTGCTGGGGGTGGCTGCGCCGCAGCTCACCAAGGAGCTCGGTATCAACGCGGCCGTGATGGGCATCATGTTCTCCGCGTTCTCGTGGACGTACGTCGCGATGCAGGTGCCGGGCGGCCTGTTCCTCGACCGCTTCGGCAGCAAGATCACCTATTACTGGTCGATGACGCTGTGGTCGCTGTGCACGCTCCTGCAGGGCTTCGTGCCCGGCGTCGGGACGCTGCTCGCATGCCGGCTCGGCCTCGGCGTGACGGAAGCGCCGTGTTTCCCGACCAACAGCCGCGTCGTCGCGACGTGGTTCCCGCAGAATGAACGTGCGATGGCGACCGGCACCTACACCGTCGGCGAGTACATCGGTCTCGCGTTCTTCAGCCCCGTGCTGTTCGCGCTGATGGGTGCGTTCGGCTGGCGTTCGCTGTTCTGGGTCGTTGGTGGGGTCGGCATCGTGTTCGGCCTGGTCTGGTGGAAGTTCTATCACGAGCCGCGCAACCATCCGGCCGCGAATTCGGAAGAACTCGCGTACATCGAAGCGGGCGGCGGTCTCGTGCACGGCGCGCGCAAGGACGGCGACAAGGGCGGCAAGCCCGCCCAGGCCAAGTTCAGCTGGGCGATGGCCGGCCAGCTGCTGAAGAAGCGCCAGCTCGCGGGGATCTGCCTCGGCCAGTTCGCCGGCAACTCGACGCTCGTGTTCTTCCTGACCTGGTTCCCGACCTATCTCGCGACCGAGCGCCACATGGGTTGGCTGAAGATCGGCTTCTTCGCGATCATGCCGTTCATCGCCGCGTCGGTCGGCGTGATGTTCGGCGGGATCTTCTCCGACTGGTTGCTGCGCCGCGGCAAGTCCGCGAACCTCGCACGCAAGCTGCCTATCATCGCCGGCCTGCTGCTCGCGTCGACGATCATTCTCGCGAACTACGTGCAAAGCAACGAAGCCGTGATCGCGATCATGTCGGTCGCGTTCTTCGCGCAGGGGATGGCCGCGCTCGGCTGGACGCTCGTGTCCGACATCGCGCCGGACGGCCTGCTCGGCGTGACCGGCGGCATCTTCAACTTCGCGGCGAACCTGGCCGGCATCATCACGCCGCTCGTCGTCGGCTTCATCGTCGCGTCGACCGGCTCGTTCGTCGGTGCGCTGGTGTTCATCGGCGTGATCGCGTTGATCGGTGCGCTGTCGTACATCTTCGTCGTCGGCGACATCAAGCGGATCGAACTGTAAGCACCGGCTCCACGCACTCTCGGTGCGTTCGCCCGGCGACCTGTGGGTCGCCGGGCTTTTTTGTATCCGCTCGCGACTGCGAAGCGGTTCAGGCCGCCGCGCTCACGCGTGCCGCATCGTGATCCCGAGCGATTCGACCGCCTGTGCGATCGCCGCAACCGCCCGCCGGATGTCGCCGGCATCGATCGCGCCGATGCAGCCGACGCGGAACGTCTCGAGTTGCGTCAGCTTGCCCGGATACAGGATGAAGCCCGCGTCGCGCACCGCGTCGTAGAAGCGGCGGAAATCGTAGGCCGGATGGTCGGGCGCATGGAACGTGACGATCACGGGCGCCTGCACGCCGGCGTCGAGGAACGGCGTGAAGCCGAGCGCGCGCATCGATTCGACCAGCGTCCGGCAGTTTTCCGCATAGCGCGCACCGCGCGCGGGCTGGCCGCCTTCGGCCAGGTATTGGTCGAGCGCGGCGCGTAGCGCGGCGATCACGTGGGTCGGCGGCGTGAAGCGCCACTGGCCCGTCTTGCACAGGTACGCGTACTGATCGTGGAGGTCGAGCGCGAGCGACCGCGGGTTGCCTTCGCACGCGTCGAGCGCAGCGCGCCGCACGATCGCGAACCCCATCCCCGGCACGCCTTCCAGGCATTTGCCGCTCGCCGAGATCAGCGCGTCGATCCCGCTGTCCGCCAGCGTGATCGGCAGCGCGCCGAACGAACTCATCGCATCGACGATCAGCCGCTTGCCGTGCCGCCGGCACACGGCCGCGATCGCGTCGAGCGGATTCAGGATGCCGGCACTTGTTTCCAGGTGCACCAGCGCGACGTGCGTGATGCGCGGCTCGCGCGCGAACGCGGCTTCGACCGCGCCGGGGTCGACCGCCGCGTTCTCGCCGAACGGCAGCGCGATCGACCCGATGCCGAGCCGGCCGAGGATCTTCAGGATGCGCGCGCAATACGCGCCGTTGTCCGGCACCAGCACGACGCCGTCGCGCGGCACCAGCGTGCCGAGCGCGGCTTCGACCGAAAACGTGCCGCTGCCTTGCATCGGCACGCACACGTATGCGTCGCCGCCGCGCGCGATCGCGACGAGATCCGCGCAGACGCTCGCCGTCAGTTGATTGAAAGCGGCGTCCCACGAGCCCCAGTCGTGTTGCATTGCGTGGCGTGTTGTGGCGGACGTGGTGAGCGGGCCGGGCGTGAGCAGAATCGGGTCCGACATGATTTTTCTCCAGCAAAGGTCGGATGAAACGCCAGGGCGGCATTTCTGAATGACTTGCATGATATTGGCAAAATGTGTCATTTTTTGGAAATTGTGGCACACGTCACGGCGTTGTCATCGAACGCTGTGATCCTTCGGTTGCCGCGCGAGACCACCTGCAGCGCGGCAGCGAGACGGGCCGGTTGTCGGTCTGTCCGACTGAAAGGAGCCGGATCGTGCCCCGGCCGTTTGGTGTTCCGCCTACGGAGAAGTGAGATGACACTGCAGAATTCCTCGCGCGCCGCTGCCGGCGCGTTCCGCAAGCTCGCGCTGGCCGCCTGCGCCGCCGGTCTGCTGCAAGGCGCCGCGATGCCCGCGCACGCGGCGAACGCGGTCGTGCTGTATACGGCGGACGGTCTCGAGAACCTCTATCGCGATGTGCTGCCGGCGTTCGAGAAGAAGGAAGGCGTCAAGGTCAACATCGTGACGGCGGGCAGCGGCGAGGTCGTCAACCGCGCGAACATCGAAAAGAATTCGCCGAAGGCGGACGTGATCGTCACGCTGCCGCCGTTCATCCAGCAAGCCGGCCAGATGGGCCTGCTGCAGCCGTACCAGAGCGTGAACTACAAGAACGTGCCGGCGATCGCGAAGGCGGAAGACGGCACCTGGGCGACGTTCGTGAACAACTACTTCTCGTTCGCGATCAACCCGGACGTCGTGAAGAACCAGCCGAAGACGTTTGCCGACCTGCTGTCGCCGGCCTACGCGGGCAAGGTCGCGTACTCGAACCCGGCCACCGCCGGCGACGGGATGGCCGTGCTGATCCTGACGACGTCGCTGATGGGCGAGGACAAGGCGTTCGACTATCTTGCGAAGCTGTCGCAGAGCGTGAAGTTCCACACGAAGGGCACCGGCTACCTGAATGTGCTGCTGTCGCGTAACGAGATCAGCGTCGCGAACGGCGACCTGCAGATGGACCTCGACGACGCCGAGCACGGCGCGCTGTCCGTCAAGCCGATCTTCCTGGCCGCGAAGGACGGCGACCAGCCGACCACGTTCCAGCTGCCGTACGGCATCGGCCTGATCAAGAGCGGCCCGAATCAGGACGCCGGCAAGAAGCTGATCGACTACCTGATGTCGACCGACGTGCAGTCGAAGGTGCCGGACATGTACGGCATCCCGGGCCGCACGGACGTGCCGCTGGCCGGCAAGAACGGCGAGGCGGTCAAGAAGGCGATCGCGGGCGTGAAGCTGATCCCGGTCGACTGGACCCAGGTGATGGCGAAGAAGCCGGTGTGGATCGAGCGCTGGAAGAAGGACGTGATCGGCAGCTCGGGCAAGCAGCTCGACGTCGTCAAGCCGAAGTGATCGGCGCACGCTGCCTGTATTAGTGAGCAAGAGGATGAACCCGGTGGAAACCACCCTGACCCATCCCGGCGCTTTCGGCGCCGCCGAACCGCAAGCAACGCTGCGGTCCGGCGCGCCGGGCGGCGTGCAGATCGAGCACCTCAGCGTGCGCTACGGCGCACGCACGGTGCTGGAAGATCTGTCGCTGTCGATCGGCGCCGGTGAATTTTTGACCGTGCTCGGCAAGAGCGGCTGCGGCAAGACCACGCTGCTGCGCTTCATCGCCGGGTTCGTGAAGGCCGACGGCCTGACCGGCACGCTGACCGTGGCCGGACGCGACCTGACCCATGCGCCGCCGCACAAGCGCAACCTCGGTCTGCTGTTCCAGAATTACGCGCTGTTCCCGCACCTGTCGGTGTTCGAGAACGTCGCATTCGGGCTGCGCGCACGCGGCATGGCGTCGCCGGAAGTGACGCGCCGCGTCGCCGACGCGCTGAAGCTCGTGCAACTCGGCGACGCGGGCCACCATCTGCCCGCGCAACTGTCCGGCGGGATGCAGCAGCGCGTCGCGCTGGCGCGCGCGCTCGTGATCGAGCCGGACGTGCTGCTGCTCGACGAGCCGCTGTCGGCGCTCGACGCCAATCTGCGCGCATCGGTGCGCAGCGAACTGAAGGCGCTGCACGAGCGCCTGCCGAACCTGACCGTCGTCTGCGTGACGCACGACCGCGACGACGCGCTCGTGCTGTCCGACCGCGCGCTGCTGATGCGCGACGGCCGCATCGCGCAACTCGGCACGCCGCAGCAGCTGTACGACGCGCCGCGGGACGGCTACGTCGCGCGCTATCTCGGCCCGGCCAACCTGCTGCCGCCGCACGTGATCTTCCCGCTCGGCGACCCGCGTCACGACGTGCGCGGCAAGGTCGCGTGCGTGCGCCCCGAGCGGCTGACCGTGATGCCGCTCGCGGCGGGCGGCCTGCACGGCACGGTTTCGTCGGTCGAATGGCAGGGCGCGGACCTGTCGATCGCGGTCATGATCGACGCGGCGCCCGACGAACCCGTGCGCGTGACGATGCAACGCGGCCGCGGCGCGGCTCCCGAGCGCGGTGCGCGCGTGTCCCTGCATTGCGAGGCAGACGATGTCGTCCTTATCGAGCCCTGAAGCCGGCCTGCCGCCGCACGTGCTCGCGTCGGCCGCCGCGCATGCCGCCGCCGCGCGGCGCCGCAAGCGCATGGGCGACCTGCACCTCGCCGCGCTCGCGATCGTCGTGCTCGGCCCGCTCGTCGTCTATCCGCTGGTGCGGCTCGTGCTGCTGAGCGTGTCCGGCGATCACGGGCTGAGCTTCGCCGCATACCGGACCTTCTTCGGCAACCCCGATACGCGCAACGTGCTGCTGACGACGGTCGGCGTGCTGTTCGCGAGCGCCGGCACCGCATCGGTGCTCGGCGTGCTGCTGGCCGCGCTGCTGTTCTTCAAGCCGTTCCCGGGCGCGTCGCTCGTCACGCGCTTCCTGGAACTGTACGTCGCGTTCCCGTCGTTCCTCGTCGCGTTCACCTTGATCTTCCTGTACGGCTCGCAAGGCTCGATCAGCATCGCGCTGCAGCACCTGTTCCATCTCGAGAACCCGCCGCTCGACTTCCTGTTCGGCATCGGCGGCGTGATTCTCGCGCAGACCGTGTTCTATACGCCGTTCGTCGTGCGGCCGACGCTCGCATCGTTCGCGACGCTCGACCTGCGCCTGATCGAAGCGGCGCGCAGCCTCGGCGCGTCCGGCTGGATGCTCGCGCGCCGCGTCGTGCTGCCGATCGCGTGGCCGGGCATCGCCGCCGGCACCGTGCTGTGTTTCCTGCTGACGCTGAACGAGTTCGGGATCCTGCTCGTGCTCGGCAGCGCGCGGCTCGTGACCCTGCCGGTCGCGATCTACAGCAGCGCGACCGTCGATCTCGACCTGCCGACCGCGTCGGCCGGCGCGGTCGTGATGCTCGCGCTGTCGCTGGCGCTCTATACGGTTTATCGCCGGGTGAACCGGCGTGCGACGGGAGGGAACGATGTCCGCTGAATTCCATATCGGGCAAGCCGTGCCGCGTCATCGGATCGGCTGGAGCGACACGCTGCTCAAGCATGCGTCGCGCGCCGCGCTCGCGCTGGCCGCGTTCGCCTGCTTCTGGCTGTTCGTGCTGCCGGTCATCGTCGTCGCGCTGTCGAGCGTGTCGACGCAGTGGTCGGGCACGATCCTGCCGGCCGGCTACAGCCTGCGCTGGTTCGAGCGGCTCGGGTCGCCGGAATACGACGCGCTGCTGACGAGCCTCGAAATCGGCTTCGGCGTGTCGGCGATCGGCACGATCCTCGGGCTGTGGCTTGCGCTTGCACTCGAGGGGCGCGACCGGCGCGGTCTCGGCGCGGTCGTCGACGCGCTCGTGATGGTGCCGAACGGTGTGCCGAGCGTCGTGCTCGGGCTCGCGGTGCTGATCGCGTATCACCAGAAGCCGCTCGACCTGTCGAGCTCCGCGGCGATCGTCGTGCTCGTGCAGCTCGCGCTGATCCTGCCGTTCTGCTATCGCTGCGCGGCCGCCGCGCTGCGTCCGGAGCTGACCGTGCTGCGCGAAGCGGCGGCGAGCCTCGGTGCACCGCCCGCGATGGTGCTGCGCCGCGTGCTGCTGCCGCAGCTCGTGCCGGCGCTGCGCGCGAGCCTCGCGCTCGGCTTCGCGCTGTCGCTCGGCGAACTCGGCGCGACGCTGACCGTCTATCCGCCCGGTTTCGCGACCGTGCCGATCGTCGTGATCGGCCAGGTTGAGCGCGGCTATTACCTGCCCGCCTCGGCGCTGTCGCTGCTGATGCTCGGCGCGTCGCTCGCGGCGCTGCTGCTGATCGCCGCGCGCGTGCCGCGCGGCAAGCGGGCGGCATCATGAACGCCGCGTTCGCATTGCGACAGCCCGGCGAGCAATCGGCCGCGGGCAAGGGTTCGGCGGATCTCGCGGGACGTTCCGTCGACGTCAACGGCCGACGCTACCGGCTACCGGTCGAACCGACCGTCGTCATTTGCGCCGACGGCTGCGAGTACGACTATCTCGAGCGTGCGGTGGAAGCGGGCGTCGCGCCGTTCATCGGCCGGATGATCGCGCAAGGCACCGCGTGGCGCGCCGACTGCGTCGTGCCGACCTTCACCAACCCGAACAACCTGTCGATCGTCTGCGGCGTGCCGCCGTCGGTTCATGGGATCTGCGGCAACTACTTCTGGGATCCGGCCGCCGACGGCGGTCGCGGCGCCGAAGTGATGATGAACGACCCGGCCTACCTGCGGGCCGGCACGCTGCTCGCGGCGGCGTCCGACGCCGGCGCGCGGGTGGCCGTCGTCACGGCGAAGGACAAGCTGCGCCGGCTGCTCGGCTGGCAGATGAACGGCATCTGTTTTTCCGCCGAGAAGGCCGCGCAGGCGAATCTCGCGGAAAACGGGATCGTCGACGTCCTCGACTGGGTCGGCCTGCCGTCGCCGGACGTGTACAGCGCGGCATTGTCCGAATTCGTGTTCGCGGCCGGCGTGCGGCTCGCGCAGACTCGCCAGGTCGACCTGATGTACCTGTCGACCACCGACTACGTGCAGCACAAGTGCGAGCCGGGCAGTGCCGGCGCGAACGCGTTCTACGCAATGATGGACGGCTATCTCGCGCAGCTCGACGCGCTCGGCTGGGCGATCGGGCTCACGGCCGACCACGGGATGAACGCGAAGCACGATCCGGCCACGGGTCGCCCGAACGTGATCTATCTTCAGGACGCGTTCGACGACTGGTTCGGTGTGCGGGCCGCACGCGTGATCTTGCCGATCACCGATCCGTACGTCGTGCACCACGGCGCGCTCGGCTCGTTCGCAACCGTCTACCTGGCGCCCGGCGTCGACCGGGTCGAAGCGATGTGGCGCGTCGGCGGGCTCGACGGCGTCGAGCTCGTACTCGACAACGCGGAAGCGGCCGCGCGCTTCGAACTGCCTGCCGACCGGATCGGGGATCTCGTCGTGATCGGTCGGCGCGACATGACGCTCGGCACGCGCGAGCGCGAACACGACCTGTCCGGCCTGACCGTGCCGCTGCGTTCGCACGGCGGCGTGTCCGAGCAGGAGGTGCCGTTGCTGTTCAACCGTCGGATCGAGCGGGACGACCCTGCACGTCGTCCGCGCAACTTCGACGTCTTCGATTTCGTGCTGAATCGGGTCGCGACATGATGGCTCACCCCCGACAGGATCACCCCGCGTTCCGCGCCGAGGCGCTGCGCTGGTGCGGCACGCGCGCGACGCGCGACCGTGTGCTCGACGTCGCCGATCCGTACACCGGCACGCGCGTCGGTACGGCGCCGCTGGCGAGCGTCGACGATGTGCGCGCCGCGTTCCACTACGCGATGGCATACCGGCCCGCGCTCACGCGCTACAAGCGTTCGCAGATCCTCGAGCGCGCGGCCGCGCTGCTGCGCGAGCGTGCCGAGGAGGCGTCCGACCTGATCACGCTCGAGTCGGGATTGTCGAAACAGGATTCGCGCTACGAGATCGGTCGCGTCGCCGACGTGCTGAAGTTTGCTTCGGTCGAAGCGCTGCGCGACGACGCGCAGAGCTTCTCGTGCGACCTGACGCCCCACGGCAAGGCGCGCCGCGTGTTCTCGCAGCGCCAGCCGCTCGACGGCGTGATCGTCGCGATCACGCCGTTCAATCACCCGATGAACCAGGTCGCGCACAAGATCGCGCCGGCGATTGCGACCAACAACCGCGTGATCGTGAAGCCGTCGGAGAAGGTACCGCTGTCGGCGTTCTATCTGGCGGACCTGCTGTATGAAGCCGGATTGCCGGAGCCGATGCTGCAGGTGCTGACCGGCGACCCGCGCGAAATCGCGGACGAACTCGTCACGCATCCGCATGCATCGCTGATCACCTTTACGGGCGGCGTATCGATCGGCAAGGCGATCGCCGCGCGGGCCGGCTACCGGCGCATCGTGCTGGAGCTGGGCGGCAACGATCCGCTGATCGTCCTCGACGATGCCGATCTGGAACGTGCGGCATCCCTGACCGTGCTCGGTTCGTACCGGAATTCGGGGCAGCGCTGCACGGCCGTCAAGCGGATCCTGGTACAGCGCTCGGTCGCGCCGGCGTTTACCGAGCTGCTCGTCGAGAAGACGCGCGCCTGGAGGTACGGCGATCCGTTCGATCCCGCAAACGAAATGGGCACGGTGATCGACGACGTCGCGGCGCGGCTGTTCGAGGCCCGGGTCGGCGAGGCGGTCGCGCAGGGGGCGCGCCTGCTGACCGGCAACGTGCGGCGCGGTGCGCTCTATTCGCCGACCGTGCTCGACAACGTCGATCCGTCGATGACGCTCGTGCGCGAGGAGACCTTCGGCCCCGTTTCACCCGTCATCGCGTTCGACACGATCGACGACGCGATCCGGATCAGCAACGGGACGGCGTTCGGGCTGTCGTCGGGTATCTGTACGGACAGTACGGCCGCGGTCGTGCGGTTCGTGAACGAGCTGAACGTCGGGACGGTGAATGTCTGGGAGGTGCCCGGTTACCGGATCGAGCTGTCGCCGTTCGGCGGGATCAAGGATTCGGGGCTCGGCTATAAGGAAGGTGTTCAGGAAGCGATGAAGAGCTTCACGAACCTGAAGACGTTTTCGCTGCCTTGGGAGTGAGCGGATGGCATTGACGGTGGAAGAGATCGACGGGCTGTATCGCGAGCACGGCCATGTCGCGTACAGCGGCGAACCGGTCACGCAGCTGGAGCATGCGTTGCAGAGCGGCTTGCTGGCGGAGGAGGCGGGTGCCGACGAGGCGCTGGTCGCGGCGGCGTTCCTGCATGACCTGGGGCATTTGCTGAATCGGCAGGGCGAGACGCCGAGCGCGCGCGGGATCGACGACCTGCATCAGTATTACGTGCTGCCGTTCCTGCGGCCGCTGTTTTCGGACGCGGTTCTGGAGCCGATCCGGCTGCACGTCGACGCGAAGCGTTGCCTGTGCCGCACGGACGCCGGCTACTTCGAGAGCCTGTCGCCGGATTCGGTGCGCAGCCTCGCGCTGCAGGGCGGCATCTTCAGTGAAGCGGAGACGGCGGCATTCCTGCAGCGCCCGTTCGCGGAAGACGCGCTGCGACTGCGCCGCTGGGACGATGCGGCCAAGGAAGAGGGCAAGGCGACGCCGGATCTCGATCACTATATCGAGATCGTGGCGCGCCAGGTACGCGTGAGCTGACGATTCGGCTGCATCCATATAAGGCCCCGCAATATAAGGCCCCGCACGCGGCAGCGTGCGGGGCCTTATATTTTTCACGAAACCCCTTGCGCGATTGCCGGCAGGTGCTTAGAATCACGCCTCTTTCGCGCTAACGGAAACGCGGCGCGGGGGAAGAAGGGAAGCGGTGCTGTCGGGCGGGTCGTAGCGGCCTCGGCGGTGCAGGAAGTTGAACCCCAGCCGTCGCAACGAAGCAGTTAAAAAGTTGTTGACGAACTGAAAAAGACGGTTCATAATCTCGTTTCTCTGCTGCTGAAAACGCAGCGCTGCTGAGAAAACCTCCGGGTCCTTGCAGAAATGCTCTTTAAAAATTAACAGCCGATAAGTGTGGGCGCTTGATGGTAGCGAGCTGATCTTCGGATCAGAAAAGCGAAAGTATCAAGAGTCTCACACTAAAGTAAGTCAGGTTTATGAAGTGATTCATATTCCTGTCAGCTTTGAGTGAGCGACCGGTTCTTAACCGAACCGAAAACAGTAACAGGTTTAAACTGAAGAGTTTGATCCTGGCTCAGATTGAACGCTGGCGGCATGCCTTACACATGCAAGTCGAACGGCAGCACGGGTGCTTGCACCTGGTGGCGAGTGGCGAACGGGTGAGTAATACATCGGAACATGTCCTGTAGTGGGGGATAGCCCGGCGAAAGCCGGATTAATACCGCATACGATCTATGGATGAAAGCGGGGGACCTTCGGGCCTCGCGCTATAGGGTTGGCCGATGGCTGATTAGCTAGTTGGTGGGGTAAAGGCCTACCAAGG